>NZ_JBXASM010000012.1:0-97087 GCF_058809295.1 Schumannella sp. GW821-FHT10F01 | reverse complement strand
GGTCGCGACGGCGCCGTCGAGGTCGACCGGATCGAAGCCCACCGCGGCGAGCGCGCGGAGCAGCCGCCCGCCGGCCACCGCCCGGGCGGCCCATGGGTCGACCGTCGCGGCCTCGAGCGTGCGGGACGCCTCCTCGCGCGCCGCCGAGCTGACCGGGGGAGCGGAGGACATCAGCTCGCGCACGGCGTCGCGTCGCTCGCGCACGAGCGCGGCCAGCGCGCGGCCGTCGCCGTCGTCCTGCGCGGCACGGAGGCGCTCGCCGAGCTCCGCGAGCCCGGCCACCCCGTCGGGGTCGGCGCGGGCGATGGCGTTGACGGCGGACGCCGCCGCGCTCGGCTTCCGGAGCGCGCCGACCGCCCGGGCCAGCTCGGCGTCCTCGTCGCGGAGCTCGCGCACCCGGGCGTCGCGGGCGACGGTGAAGTCGGCCGCCGGCAGCGCGTAGAGGCGGTCGGCCTCGTCGTCCAGGTGCCCGCCCATCCGGCTCAGTCCTCTGGGCCGGCGGCATCCCGCTTCGGGATCCAGCCCTGCGCGCGCAGCTTGTCGAGCTCGCCGTCGATCAGCAGCCGCGCGAGTGCGAGGCGCCCGTCGCGCGGCACGTCGACGAGCGTGCCGATGACGCCCTCGGAGTCGGGTTCCACGTTCTCGAACAGCACGCGGTCGCGGAAGAACTCGAGGTTCCAGCCGTCCTCGTCCGACACGGAGACGGAGCCGTGCTCCTCCGCGTCGGCGTCGTCGACCAGCGAGTCGAGCAGGCGCTCCAGGTCGGCGCCCGACCCGACGGGCCGGTCGGCTCCCCAGCGGTCGGTGAGGTAGGCGGTCATCGTCGTCATCCTCCCGGATGACGGCTCCCGGCGCATCCCGGGAGAGCGTCGGGCGCGCCCACAGCCGGCCCGAAGCGCTCCCGAAGCCGGATGCGCCGGGATGGAGTCATGTCCAGCACCGTCGCGGGCGCAGCGCCCGCCGATCAGAGGTTCCACCGCCGCACGATGCGCCAGCTCATCGGCGCACTGGCGGCGCTCGCGGTGATGGGCGGCCTGGCCGCGGGCGTCCCCGCGCTCGCGCCGGGCGCGGCCGCGGCGACCGCGGCCGTCAGCCGGATCGCGGCGTCGGGGATCCCCGCCCTCGCCGCGATCCGGCGCCTCGCCTCCGGCCTCGGCGCGGAGCGGTCCGCGCTCCTCGCCACAGCCGGCCTGCCCCTCGGTGCGCTCACCTCCGCTGAGCGCACCGAGGCGCTCGCCGGCGTGCGGTCGCTGCTCAGCGCCGAGGCGTGGACGCTGGTCGACTCCGCGATGGCGGCGGACGACGCGCTCGCCGCGGCCGGAGCCGGGACGGGCTCGGGCTCCGACGCCTGGACGCTCACGCTGCTCGAGAACGAGACGGGCGCCTTCTTCCAGCTCGCCGGACCGGAGCTGGCGCTCAACGCGATCGAGCAGGGCGGCGTGCTGCTGGTCGAGCCGGAGCTCGTGCAGGCCTGATGAGCCAGACCCGCGCTGTCCGCCCTGAGCGAACCTGTTGCACGATGCGTGTTAGCGATATATCTTTGACGCATCGCAGAACTTCTGCGAGACATCTTTCAGATATCGGAAGGCGGTCTCCCATGCGGAACCACGACGACCCGCGCACGGCGCGGAGCCTCCAGCACCACCCCCACCACCACGGCCCGTTCGACCGCGGCGCCGGCTTCCCCGGCGGCCCCGGCTTCGGCGGCTTCCCGGGCGGACCCGGCTTCCCGCCGTTCGGCCCGCGCGGCGGGCGAGGCGGCCGCGGCCGTGCCTCGCGCGGCGACATCCGCAGCGCGATCCTCTCGCTGCTCTCGTCCGGCCCGTCCAACGGCTACGGCATCATCAAGGCCGTCGCCGAGAAGACCGAGGGCCTGTGGCGCCCGAGCCCCGGCTCGGTCTACCCGACGCTGCAGCAGCTCGTCGACGAGGAGCTCATCAGCTCCCGCGGCGAGGGACGCGGCACCGAGTTCGAGCTCACCGACGCGGGCCGCGCCTACGTCGCCGAGCACGAGGACGAGCTGGCGAAGGCCTGGGACTCCACGCCGTCGCCCACCGAGGCGCACCGCGCCCTCGGCGAGAGCATCGGCAAGCTCATGGGCGTGGTGGGCCAGTTCCACCACGCGGCCACCGACGCCCAGCGCGCCGCGGCCGTCGAGAAGCTCGATGAGGCGCGCAAGGCGCTCTACCTCATCCTCGCCGAGTAGCATCCCCGGCATGACCGGAATGCCGACGCCGACCCGCCTCGCGCGGGCCGGCGTCGTGCTGTCCCGTGCCGCGGTGCTCGCGTTCTCGGGTCTCGCCGTCGCGCTGCTCGTCACGGGCGCGTCCGGCTCCGAGCCCGGACTCGCGTCGGCCGCGGCCGCCGTCGGCGCCGCGGGGCTCGCCCTCGCCGCGGTCGCGGCGCTCGGGCTCGCGGCGCGCGGCGTGCTCGCGCGCCCCGACCGCGTCCTGCGGATCGGCCGGCGCGATCGCCGCCACCGCGAATCCCTCGATCGGATGGCCGAGCCGGCGCATCCCGCCACCGAGGGCCGCCCTCGCCCTCGCGCGCCCGGGGCGGTCGCCACCGCCGCGTAGTCCACGTCCTCCGCCCGCTGCCCCGGCAGCCGGCGTCGAGCGGCGGATGCGCGGCGCCCGCGACCGCATCCGCTTCCGACCGAGGACACACCCATGGACATCACCTCATTCGCCCCGATCGCCGCCCTGCTCGAGGGCGGCACCACCCTGCTCACCGGACTGTCGGGGCTGCTCGCCCCGCTCGCCGGCCCCGCCGCCTCCGCCCTCGCGATCGTGCTGCTCACGGTCGCGGTGCGGTCGGCGATGATCCCCCTCGGCGCCGCCCAGGTGCGCGCCGAGGTCGCCCGCCGACGCGTCACGCCGAAGCTCCAGGCGCTGCAGCAGCGCTGGAAGAAGAACCCCGAGCGGCTCTCGCGCGAGATGAGCGCGCTGTACGCGGCGGAGGGCACCAGCCCGTTCGCCGGGATGTGGACCGCGCTCGTGCAGCTGCCCGTGATCAGCCTGCTCTACACGCTGCTCGGGCACGCCCAGCTCGCCGGCCACGCGAACACCCTGTTCTCCTCGACCCTGTTCGGCGTGCCGCTCGGCACCTCGCTCGGGTCGATCCTCACGGGCGGCTCCGCGGCCTGGCCGGGCGCGCCGGTAGTCGGCGCGATGCTGGCCGCGCTCGCCCTCACCGCCTGGTTCTCGCGGCGTCAGGCGCTCACCGTGTCGCGGGCGACGGGCGTCGAGCCGACTCGGCTGACCCGGGTGCTCGCGTCGCTGTCGTTCGTGTCGGTGCTCTTCGCCGCGATCGCGCCGCTCGCGGCCGGCGTCTACCTCGTCACGACGACGACGTGGACCCTCGTCGAGCGCACGGTGCTCCGCCGCCGCCTCGACCCCGCGTTCGCGCCCGCCGGACGCCGACCCGACGCGGGACCGTCGGACGCCGCGCCTACCGTGGCGTCATGACGCGATACCTCCTGCTGCTGCGCGAGAGCGGACGCCCCCTGCCCGCCGAGGCGACCGGCGGCACCGCCGCGGACTGGCAGGTCTGGCAGGACTACGAGGCCGCCGCCCGCGAGGCCGGTGTCTACCGCGACGGCGGCGAGCTCGCGGACGCGGCCGACGCGGTCGTCGTGCGCACCGAGCTCGACGGCGCGGGGGAGCCTGACGCCGTGCGTGCGGAGGAGCCCGAGGCCGGGCGCGGGGCGGACGACCCGCCCCCGCCGGGCGCGGTCGCCGCCTGGTACCTGCTCGACGTCGCCGACCGCGACGCCGCGATCGCCTGGGCTCGTCGCCTGCCGACCCGCCTCGACGTGGAGGTGCGGGCCGAGCGCGTGTACGACTTCGGCTGAGCGGCGCCGCGGTCAGCGCTCGACCGGCACGAGCTCCACGTCCCGCAGCTCGCCCGCATCCGCGACGGCGGTCATGACGGTCCAGTGCGGCTGCATCCGGCGGTCGGTCGGCGAGCCGGGGTTGAGCAGCTGCATCCCGGTGGGCGTGAAGGCGTTCCACGGGATGTGGCTGTGCCCGTAGACGAACACCTGCGCGTCGGGGGCGGCGGCGGACGCGGCCTGCTCGCGCGTCGACGCGTCCGCGAGGATGTGCGTCAGCGCGAACCGGACGCCCTCGATCTCGAAGCGGGTGAACTCCGGCAGCTCCTGCCGCAGCTCGGCGCCGTCGTTGTTGCCCCACACGGCGCGGAGCTCGGCGGCGCGCTCGCGCACCTGCTCGAAGAAGGCGTGGCCCGTCCAGTCGCCGGCGTGGATCACCACGTCCGCCTGATCGATCAGCCGCCAGGTCTCGTCGCCGAGCTGTCGTGCCCGCTGCGGCACGTGCGTGTCGGAGAGCAGGAGCAGACGCGTCGGCACCTGCTCATTCTGGCCCAGCCGGGCTGTCCGACGGGTCCCCGTCTGGGCGACCGCTCCACCTCCTCTGGGCATCGCCCGAGCACGGGCCGCATCCGCGCCGTCCGGGGCGACCCTGGATCCGTGGCGCCGACCGGCGGCGCCGACGACTCCAGGAGGCAGCCATGGCATTCGGCGACGACGTGAAGAACAACGCCCAGGACCTCAAGGGCCACGCGAAGGAGGAGGTCGGCAAGGCCACCGGCGACGACAAGCTGCGCGCCGAGGGCAAGGCCGACCAGGCGGGTGCCCACGTCAAGGAGGCCGTCTCCGATGTGAAGGACAAGCTGTTCGGCGACGACAAGGACGACGCGAAGTCCTGATCATCCGATCGGGGGCTTCTCCGGCCCTCGCGGCGCGGCCATAGTGGGCTCATAGGAATCGCATAGCAACGAGCGGTTCCCTCTCACTATGGCCGCTGTCGCATCCCGCCCCTCGCCCCTCGTCCGCCAGGACGGCTCGCCCGTCCGCGCCCTCGTCGTCGACGACGAGGCGTCGCTGGGCGACCTGCTCCGGATGGCGCTCCGCGCCGAGGGATGGACGACGCAGCTCGCCGACAACGGCGCCGACGCGCTCCGCATCGCGCGCGAGTTCGAGCCCGACGTGGTCGTGCTCGACGTGATGATGCCGGGACTCGACGGGCTCGAGGTGCTGCACCGGCTGCGTCAGGGCGGCGACGACGTGCCCGTGCTCTTCCTCACCGCGAAGGACGGCGTCGACGACCGCATCGCCGGCCTCACCGCCGGCGGCGACGACTACGTGACGAAGCCGTTCAGCCTCGAGGAGGTGGTGGCGCGCCTCCGCGGCCTGGTGCGCCGCAACGTCGCCCTCGCCGGGCCCGAGGAGCCCGAGCTTCGCGTGGGCGACCTCGTGCTCAACGAGGAGACCTACGAGGTGCGCCGCGGCGACACCCCCATCACGCTCACCGCCACCGAGTTCGAGCTGCTGCGCTTCCTCATGCGCAACCCGAAGCGCGTGCTCTCGAAGGCCCAGATCATCGACCGCGTATGGAGCTACGACTTCGGCGGCCGCTCATCGGTCGTCGAGATCTACATCTCCTACCTCCGCAAGAAGATCGACACCCTCGGTCCCGCGATGATCCACACGGTCCGCGGCGTCGGGTACTCGATCAAGCCCGTCGCGTGAGGATCCGCGGGCGCTGGTCGCTGCGCCGCCGTCTCGTCGTCGGCACGGTGGCGCTGCTCGCCGTCGTCGCTGTCATCATCGGGGTGGTCAGCGTCGCGGTGCTGCGCGAGAACCTCATGCACCGGCTCGACGACCAGGTGAAGAGCTCTGCGGACCGGTTCGGCGCGGGAGGTCAGGGCGGCGGAGACGGCAACGGCGGCGGACGACCGGATGCGCCGGGCTTCCTGCCCGGCGTCGCCGCCGGCGGCGTGCGCGTGAACATCGCCGGCTCGCAGGTGGTGCAGGCGGGGTACCTCGACGAGAACAGCGTGGTGCAGGACCTCACGGTCGCCCAGCAGCGAACCCTGCTCGCCGTTCCCTTCGACGGCGAGCCGCACACGGTCGACCTCGGCGGGCTCGGTCAGTACCGGGTGTTCGCGAATTCGCAGGACGGCCAGACGATCGTGATCGCCGGCCTGTCGATGTCCGAGGTGAACACGACGACGAGCCAGCTCATCGTGATCGTCGTGGTCGTGACGCTGCTCGCGCTCGCGCTCGCCGTGGTGCTCGGGCTGTTCGTGGTCGGCGTGGCGCTGCGGCCGCTCACCCGCGTCGCCGCGACCGCAACCCGGGTGTCGGAGCTGCAGCTCGAGGCCGGGCCGGTCGACGTCGGCGACCGGGTGCCCGACGACGATGCCGTGCCGACGACCGAGGTCGGCCGGGTCGGCGCGAGCCTGAACCGCCTGCTCGACCGCGTCCAGTCGGCGCTGACCGCCCGCAACGCGAGCGAGGACAAGCTGCGCCGCTTCGTCGCGGATGCGAGCCACGAGCTGCGCACGCCGCTCGCCTCCATCCGCGGCTACGCCGAGCTGAGCTCGCGGTTCGGCGGCGACCTGCCGCCGGACGTGCAGCGCTCGCTCGAGCGGATCGGCTCGGAGTCGATCCGGATGACGGCGCTCGTCGAGGACCTGCTGCTGCTCGCCCGCCTCGACTCGGGTGCCGAGCTTCGGCACGAGAGCGTCGACCTCGCCCGCCTGCTCGTCGACGCCGTCAGCGACGCGCACGTCGCCTCGCCGGAGCACGCGTGGGAGATCGGCGAGCTGCCCGAGGACGTGCGCGTGCTCGGCGACGGCGACCGGCTGCATCAGGTGGTCGCGAACCTGCTCGCGAACGCGCGCACGCACACGCCGCCCGGCACCCGGGTCGAGGTGGCGCTCCGCGAGGACGGCGAGCACGCCGTGATCGAGGTCGCGGATGACGGACCCGGCATCCCCGAGGCCGTGCGATCGACGCTCTTCGAGCGCTTCACCCGCGGCGACAGCTCCCGCAGCCGGGCCGCCGGCAGCACCGGCGTCGGGCTCTCGATCGCCCGTGCGATCGTCGACGCGCACGGCGGCCGCATCGAGGCGGAGAGCACGCCCGGACGCACGACGTTCCGGGTGACCCTGCCGCTCGACCCGTACCGGGACTGATCCGGTCGGCGGCTCGGTGCCGACGGCTACTCGGTGCCGATGACTACTCGGCGCCGATGACTACTCGGTGCCGATGGCCTTGTCGACGTTCTGGCGGGCGTCGTCGATCTGCGCCTCGAACTTGCCGCCGGTGACCTTGTTGACGGCGTCCTCGACGCCGTCGAGCACCTTGTCGCTGATGTCCTCCGCCTGCTCGCTCTTCAGCGCGCCCTTGACCTGGTCGCTGTCGAGGAACTGCTTGGCCTTGTCGGCGAGTCCGCCGAGATCGAAGTCCGCCATGATCGTGCCTTCCGATAGGGGGTGATGCGGGGCAGTGATGACGTCGGCATCCTCCTCCTCGCCGGCGTCCTCCGGAAGGCCCGCCGGGTTTCCGGATGATGCACGGTCGGCGGCGGGTGCCAGACTCGAGGCGCCATGACCGACAGCACCACCACCGCACCGACGCGGGAGCGGATCCTCTCGCCCCGCTACCGCTGGTCGACGATCGGCGCGAACGCGCTCGTCTTCCTGGCCGCCTTCGAGGCGATGGCGGTGACCACGATCATGCCGACGATCTCGAAGGACCTCGACGGCGAGGCCCTCTACTCGGCCGCGTTCTCGGCCACCCTCGCCGCGTCCGTGATCGGCATGGTGCTCGGCGGCGGGTGGTCCGACCGGCAGGGGCCGACGCGTCCGCTGCTCGTCTTCGTGACCGTCTTCGTGATCGGCGTGCTCGTCTCGGGCACGGCGACCGCGATGCCCGTCTTCATCGTGGGGCGGTTCCTGCAGGGGCTCGGCATGGGCGCCATCAACGTCGTGCTCTACGTGATCGTGGCGCGCGCGTACCCGCCCGTGCTGCACCCGTCGATCTTCGCCCTGTTCTCCGCGTCGTGGGTCGTGCCGTCGATGGTCGGGCCGGCGATCGCCGGCTTCGTGGCCGTGCACCTGACCTGGCATTGGGTGTTCCTCGGGGTGGGCGGCCTCGTGGTGCTCGCGATGCTCGCGATGATCCCGACCCTGAGGGCGCTGCGCGGTCACGGCCGGGCGGACGACGACCCGCCTCCGCCGCCCCTGCTGCGCAACCTCGTGCTCGCGATCGTCGTCGCGGCGGCGGTCGTCGCGGTGGGCATCGGCGGCGACCTCCCGAGTCCGTTCGGCTGGGTGGTCGCGGCCCTCGCGATCGCGGTCATCGTGCTGGCCGTGCGCCCGCTGCTGCCGCGCGGCACCCTGCTCGTGCGGCGCGGGCTGCCGGCGACGGTGCTGCTGCGCGCCGGCATCGCGGCCGCGTTCTTCGCGACCGAGATCTATCTGCCGTACTCGCTGCAGGCGCGCTACGGCTGGGATCCGACCGCGGCGGGCCTGATCCTCACCGTCGGCGCCGTCTCGTGGTCGATCGGCTCGCAGGTGTCCGGGCGCACGGTGGAGCGCATCCCGCACGCGATCGCGGTGCGCATCGGCGCGGCCCTCCTGCTCGCGGGGATCGCGACGCAGGCGGTGGCCGCGCTGCTGGTGCTGCACCCGGCCGTCATCGGCGCCGGCTGGCTGCTGGCCGGCGGCGGCATGGGCTTCATGTTCACCCGCCTCAACACGCTCGTGCTCGCCTACTCCACGACGGCCGACCAGGGCGCGAACGGCGCGGCGATGAACATCGCCGACGCCTCCGGCAGCTCGACCTCGATCGCGCTCGCGGGGCTCATCTTCGTCGGACTCGGTGGCGCGGCGGCGGGCGCCGCGTTCGACGGCGCCTTCCTCTACACGTCGGCCGCGGCCCTGCTCGCCCTGCTCGTCGCCTTCCGGGTTCGTGAGAACCGCTAGGACCAGGGAGCGGGCCCGCGTAGCGTCGAGTCCATGGTGAAGGTTCTGGAGCAGGTGACCGGCGCGGTCTCGCGTCTCGGCGTCAAGGCGAACTACGGCGACCCCGTCGAGGTCGGCGGCACGGAGCTCGTGCCCGTGTCGCTCGTGTGGATGGGATTCGGCGGCGGCCAGGAGGGCGGCGAGGACGCCCCCGGCGGCGGCGGTGGCGGCGGGGCGAGCATCCCCGTCGGCGCGTACGTGCCCGGACTCGACGGCCCGGAGTTCCGGCCGAACCTCATCACGTTCCTCGTCGTGTCGTCGGTCGCGATCTGCGCCACCGGCACCGCCCTGGCGAAGATCATCAAGGCCTTCCGCTAGCGGCCAGCGCGCCCGCGCCCGGATCCCCGAGCCCGCGCTCGGACCCCTGAGCCCGCGTGCGGAGCCCTGAGCCCGCGCTCGGGCCACTGAGCCCGCGTGCGGATCCCTGAGCCTGTCGAAGGGTCGCCCTCCGACAGGCTCAGCCGTCCGACGGCCCGCTCAGCCGTCCGACGGCCCGCTCAGCCGTCTGACGGCCCGCTCAGCCGTCCGACGGGTCCGCTCAGCCGACCTCGACCTCGAGGCGCACGTCGACGTTCCCGCGGGTGGCATTCGAGTACGGGCACACCTGGTGTGCGGCCTCAGCCGCACGGCGCGCGTCCTCGAGGCTGATCCCGCCCATCTCGACGCGGAGCACGACGGCGAGCCCGTAGCCGCCCTCCTCGCGGGCGCCGATCGACACCTCGGCCGTGACCGCCGAGTCCTGCACGGCGATGCCGAGCTGCTTCCCGACGCCCTTCAGCGCCGAGTGGAAGCAGGCCGAGTAGCCGAGCGCGAAGAGCTGCTCGGGGTTGGTCGCACCGCCGGGGCCGCCCATCTCCTTCGGCACCGCGAGCTGCACCTCGAGGGTGCCGTCGCTGGTGGAGGCTGAGCCGTTGCGGCCCTCTCCGAGGCTGGTGGCGACGGCGGTGTAGACGGCGTTCATGGCTGGTGGTGCTCCTTCCGGCGGCGGCGCCGCACCCTGAGGGGAGCGGCGCGGGTCGTCCGGCTATTCCGGTGCGCACCGGGTTCCCAGACGCACAGGATCTCCGGGCGCGACGTCGCGCCCGCGGCGGCGGTGCAGCCGCGGGCGCGTCGCCGGAGTGCCGCTCAGGAGTCGGCCGACGGCACCCGCCGAAGGGCCGGGGCCGCGGATCCCCCCAAGGCATCCGCGGACCCGGCCGGTCCGGTACCTGGGCCGATCAGGCGCGGCGCGCGTGCCGACGGGTCCGCGAGCGGACCACGATCAGCACGGCGCCGAGCAGGATGAGCGCGAGCGCGGCGAGCAGCGCGGGCGCCGGCGCGAGGCCGGTCACCGCGAGCTGCTGGGCGCTCACCGCGGAGGCGGTGACGGAGCCGGAGGTGCCGACCTCGGTGCCGCCGATGCCCGTGCCGCCGTCACCGGGGGTGGTGCCGGTGCCGTCGCCCGTGCCGTCACCGGGGTCGGTGCCGTCGCCGGGGATGCCGCCCTCGATGCCGGAGGTGCCGTCGCCCTCCGTGGTCGCGTCGCCCGCGACGCTGATGGAGACGCCCTCGACGCCGACCGGGATGTCGATCGGGAGGAGGATCTGCGTGCCGCCGGCGACCGAGCCGGTGCCGTCGGTCGTCGGGTCATCGGACCCGCCGATCGCCGGCGTCTCGGTCACGGTGCCGGTCGACTCCGCGTCGCCGAGCACGCTGACCGCGGTGCCGCCCAGGGTCACGGGCGCCGTCACCGGCGCCGCGATCTGGGTGCCGGACGCGGTGCCGTCGGTGCCGGACGTGGCCGGACCCGTCGCGTCGCCCGCGCCCGCGGTGCCGTCGCCGGCGCCACCGGTCGTGGTCGAGTCGGTCGAGCTCGCGTCGCCGAGCACGCTCACGGCCGTGCCGCCGACGGTCACCGGAGCGGTGACCGGGGCGGTGACCTGCGTGCCCGACAGCGTGCCGTCGGTGCCGGACGTGGTCGGCGCGGCGGTGGTGCCGCCGCTGCCGCCCGTCGTGCCGCCGGACGTGGTCGAGCCGGACGACACCGCGTCGCCCAGCACGCTCACGGCGGTGCCGCCGGCGGTCACCGGGGCGGTGATCGGCGCGACGACCTGGCTGCCCGACGCGATGCCGTCGGCGCCGCCCGTGACGGGAGCGGAGCCGGTCGGCGCGGAGCCGGTGCCGGTCGTGCCGGTGGAGCCGGCGCCCGTCGTGCTGCCGGTGGAGGCGGCGTCGCCGAGCACGCTGACGGCGTTGCCGCCGAGGGTGATCGGCGCGGCGACGGGGGCGGTCACCTGGGTGCCCGAGAGGGTCCCGTTGGTGCCGCTGGTAGCGGGCGCGGCGCCCGTGCCGGCGCCCGTGGTCGGCGTGGAGCCGGCCGTGGTGGTGCCGCCGGTGGAGGCGGCGTCGCCGAGCACGCTGACGGCGTTGCCGCCGGCGGTGATCGGCAGCCCGATGGGCGCGGTCACCTGGGTGCCCGCGAGGGTCCCGTCGGTGCCGCTGGTGACGGGCGCGGCGCCCGTGCCGGCAGCCGTGGTGCCGGCGGGCGGGGTGCCCGCGGCGGTGGTGCTGCCGGTGGAGGCGGCGTCGCCGAGCACGCTGATCGCGTTCCCGCCGACGTTCACCGGGATGCCGATCGGCGCGAGCACCTGTGTGCCCGAGGCGATGCCGTCCGCGCCGCCGGTCGACGGAGCGGCGGCGGCAGGAGCGGTGGATCCGCCCGTGGCGCCCGCGGCGGTGGTGCTGCCGGTGGAGGCGGCGTCGCCGAGCACGCTGATCGCGTTGCCGCCGATGGTGATCGGCACGCTGATCGGCGCGACCGCCTGGGTGCCGGCGGCGATGCCGTCGGAGCCGGAGGTGGTCGGGGCGGCGGCCGGAGCCGGAGCGGCGGGAGCCGGTGCCGGCGCGGTGCCGGACCTGGATGATCCGGCGTCGCCGAGCACGCTCAGCGAGTTGCCGGTGACGGTGATCGGCACGGACACGGACACGAGTCCCTGGGTGCCGCCGGCCGTCGAGGAGGTGCCGCTCGTCGTCGGCGCGGCGGCCGGAGCGGGCGCGGCCGGAGCCGGTGCGGCCGCGGCGGCCCCCGTGCTCGAGGCGTCGCCCAGCACCGAGATGCCGGTGCCGCTGACGGTGATCGGCAGGTTCAGGGACACGAGCGCCTGGGTTCCCCCCAGCACGCTGTCCGTCCCGTCGGTGGCCGGCTGCTCCGCGGCATTCGCGACGCCGGCTCCGAGGGCCCACAGGCCCCCGGTGAAGAGCACTCCCATGAGTGCTCTCGACACGATTCTGTTCATGATCTGACTCCTGATCCGGGGACGGCGGAGCGTCCCCTCATTCGACTGGGTTGCGGGTTCGGCGCCGTCGGTGAGGCGGCGCGTCCGCGCGGTCAGTCGGGGGAGGAGTCGGTGTCGAAGACGGGAGCGGGAACCCGGCGGGCGGAGGCCGCGGCCGGGACGAGCATCATCAGCAGCGCCATCAGCGCGACGCCGGCGCCGATGAGGCCGGCGAGGACGAAGCCCGAGAGGCCGGCTCCCGACATCAGCGCGAGCGCGCCGTTCGCCAGGTCGCCGCCCGGGAAGACCGGGCCGGCGGGCGCACCGGGGGCGCCGGAGGCCGCGTCGGCGGGCGAGGACATGCCGGCCGGCGCTGCGGTGGCATGATGCGCCGAGGAGACGGTCGGGGCCGCCGCGGGCGAGATCGCCCCCCGATCAGCGGCGGGCCCCGACGCCGGGATCGCCGTGGCGATGCCGGGAGTCGCGGGGAGAGCGGGCAGGACCGGCGAGAGCACGGTCACGACCACGCCGGTGACACCGCCGACAGCCGTGTCGACGAGCACGGTGACCGGCGCGACGATGGCCGAGACCGGCGCGGTGCCGAGCAGCGCGGTGGTCAGCGGCCCGACGATCGGCGTCGCCGCGAGCAGCTGGTCGACCTCGCCGGCGAGCGGCGTCAGCAGGGCGTCGGCGAGGCCGAGCTGGTGGTCGGCGACCGTGGCGGCGGGGGCCGGGACGGCCTCCGCGTCCGGGGTCGGCAGCGCCGCGATCGGCGCCGCGGGAGCGGTCGCAGCCGGGGCGGGCACGGCCGCGACCGGCGCCGGAGGGGCGGGTGCTGCCGGGGCCGGGGCCGGGACGGCCGGGGCGGGAGCTGGGGTCGTCAGCGCGCCGGTCACGCCGGTCAGCAGCTGTCCGACGGGCTCCGTCACGCTCTTCACGAGGGTGCCGAGGGTCTGTCCGAGCCCGCCGGAGGCCGGCGCCGGCACGGGAGCGGCCGCGGGCACGGCCGGTGCGGCGGGATCCTCGGCGGCGGATGCCGGGCCGGCGGAGAACAGGACGGCCAGGACGCAGCCGCCGAGCACGGCCAGCAGGCCGAGCACGAGGCGGAGAGCGCGGTATCGCGCTGCGTCGACGACGACGTCCATGCCGTACCACCCCCCTGGCGATCTGGCTTGTGCGGAACCGTACGCCTGAGTCCCGCTCGTGTCCACCCCGTTCGAGGGGTACTCCCAGACTGGCGCCGGTCCGAGTCGGGCAGCGCGTCCGTCGAGGGGCGCGGCGATAGCCTCTGCACCATGGTGAGCACCGCATCCCCGATCGAGACCCTCGTCATCCTCGGGGCCGGCGGAGACCTGACGTCACGACTCCTCCTGCCCGGTCTCGGATCGCTGCTCGCCTCGAGCCGGGGTCAGGACATCCGGCTCGTCGGCGTCGACCGCCCCGAGTCGAGCACGACGGATTGGCGCAAGCGGGTGCGCTCCTCGTTCGCGGCGACGCGGTCCGATCGCGGTCGTCGCGTGGCCTCGGAGTCGATCTACCTGCAGGGCGACGCGACGAGCGCCGCCGACCTCAAGCGGGTGCTCGACGCGGCCACCGGCCGGGTCGCGCTGTACTTCGCGCTGCCGCCTGCGGTGGCTGCGAAGGCCTGCGCCGCGCTCCGCGGGCTCGACCTGCCGGAGGGCATCGTGCTCGCGCTCGAGAAGCCGTTCGGCACCGACCTCGCGTCGGCCCGGCGCCTCAACCGGCTGCTCGAGACGATGGTCGCCGAGGAGCAGGTCTTCCGCGTCGACCACTTCCTCGGCAAGTCGACGGTGCTCAACCTGCTCGGCATCCGGTTCGCGAACCGGCTGTTCGAGCCCTTCCTCTCCTCGCAGAACGTGGAGCGCGTCGACATCGTCGTGGACGAGCAGCTCGGACTCGAGGGGCGCGCGGGCTACTACGACCACGCCGGCGCGCTCATCGACATGATCCAGAGCCACCTGCTGCAGGTGCTCGCGCTCGCCACGATGGAGCCGCCGTCGAGCCTCAGCTCGGAGGACCTGCGCGGCGCGATGGCGCAGGCGCTCCGCGCGACCCGCGCCTGGTCGCCCGACGGCACCGCGAGCCGCCGCGCGCGCTACACCGCCGGGTCGGTCGACGGCCGTCAGTTGCCGGCCTACAGCAGGGAGGCCGGCGTCGACACGAGCCGGGCGACCGAGACGCTCGCCGAGCTGACGGTCGCGGTCGACACCTGGCGCTGGGCGGGCGTGCCCTTCGGCCTGCGCTCCGGGAAGGCGATCGGCGACGCGGTTCAGGAGCTCGTGTTCACGCTCCGCCCGGTGCCCCACCTGCCGGCCGGCTTCGCGGGGCCCTCGCGCAAGGCCCAGGTGCGCATCGGCATGAAGCCCGGGTCGATGTCGCTCGACCTCGTGACGAACGGCCGCGGCGACCCGTTCGACCTCGAGTGGGACACCCTGCGCGCCGACTTCGAGCCGGGGGAGCTGACGGCCTACGGCGAGGTGCTCGCCGAGCTGCTCGAGGGCGATCCGACGCTGAGCGTGCGCGGCGACGTGGCCGAGGAGTGCTGGCGCATCGTCGCGCCGGTGATCGCCGCCTGGCGCAAGAACGCCGTGCCGCTCGAGACCTACCCGGCCGGCTCCGACGGTCCGCGCCGCTGGGCCGCGCCGATCGTCTGAGGCGCGCCCCTCACCAGCCGCGCGTGCCTGGTCCGCCCTTGAACGGTCCCTGCACACGCGACGTGATCCACCCGCCGTAGAAGTCGCCCTCCTGTGCGGCGACGACCTCGCCGTCGACCTCGCAGCGGTCCATCCGCCCCGGATAGACGGCGACGTGGTCCGCCAGCGCGGCGAACCCCGGCGACGGAGCCGGATAGAACCACGCGGCCGCCGTCTCGACCCGCTCGCCGCCGGTGATGGTGAGGTAGCCGGCGCGGCCCTTGAACTCGCACACGCTCGCGCCGGGCGCCGACGACAGCACGCCCTCGGCGAAGGCGGCGAGCGGCAGGTAGTAGGTCGGCGGATGGCTCGTCTCGAGCACGCGGAGGGCCGCATCCGTCTCCGCGATGACCCGCCCGCCGAGCACGATGCGCACGTGCTCGCCGCTCGGCTCCACCCGCGGCGGGCGCGGGTAGTCCCACACCGACTCGGCGGCGGACGCGCCGGTCGTCACGCCCCGGCCCATTCCGGGAGCTGCTGCAGCGCGTACGCGTTGCCGTCCGGGTCGTGGAAGAACACGAACCGGCCCCAGGCCTGCTCGTCGACGCCACGCGCCTCGACGCCGGCCTCGCGGAGGTGGGCGAGCGCGGCATCCGCGTCGGCGACGACGAGCTGGATGCCCTTGACGGAGCCGGGCGGCTCCTCGCTGAGCCCGATGCCGAACGCGATGGAGCACGCCGAGCCGGGCGGGGTGATCTGCACGAAGCGCAGCTCCGGGCTGATGGTCTGATCGTGGTCGACATTCCAGCCGAGCGACGCGTAGAAGTCGCGTGCGCGGTCGACGTCCGACACCGGCAGGATGAGCAGCTCGATCTTCCAGTCCATCGCGGACTCCTTGTCTCTCTGCCCGCGAGCGTAGGGCCGGCCGCCGACACCGCGGAGGCCGCTTGACGCCCGGTGAGCGGCGGGTGAACACTGACCCCGATGTCCGCTTCCGAGGGACGACGTCGTGTGCGGCTCGCCCCCGCGACGCTGGATCAGCTCGATGCGTACTTCCGCGATCCAGCAGAGCTCGCGGACGTGCTGGGCTCGCCTCTGCCCGACGGCTGGCCGCTCGACCCGAACGCGTTCCTCTGGGTCGCGAACGCGCTCCAGTCGGCGCCCGACGAGGCGAGCCGCTGGATGCACTGGGCCTTCGACGCGGACGACGGACGGCTGGTCGGCGACGGCGGCTTCCGCACGAAGTCGGGCGGCGTGCTGGAGATCGGCTACGAGATCGCCGACGAGTTCCGCGGTCACGGGTACGCGACGGCGATGGTGCGGGCGCTCGTCGAGCTGGCCTTCGCCGATCCGGCCGTGGCGCGGGTCGACGCGCACCTGCTCCCGACCGACACCGCATCCGCGATCGTGCTCTCGCGCGCCGGCTTCCGGGCGCGGCTCGAAGACGACGCGGCCTCGGCCGAGGAGGAGCGCGGATCCGGCAGGGTGGAGTCCTGGAGCCTGAGCCGGCAGTCGGCGGGGCTCCGCTCCTGATCCGGAGCGATAGCTCAGGCGAGCGAGTCGACGACCTTCCGCACGCGCCGCGCGCGCGTCTCCGCCGCCTTCGCCTCCTCCACCGAGCGGACGTGCTCCTTGCGGTAGGAGTGCGCGAGCGCGTCGAAGCGCTCCCGCACGCCGGCGGCGTCGAGCGCGGCCGCGAGGTCGGCGGGCACCTCCACCGTGCGCACGGCGGCATCGTGCTCGAGCGTCACCTCGACCTCGTCGCCGCCCGCCACGCCCGCGGCCTCGCGATTCGCCTTCGACAGCGCGATCATCGACCGGCCGGCCATGCTGCCGATCGTCGACGCGTAGCTGAAGCCGGCGATCGTCACGGTGACGGGCACCCGCTTGCCGGCGCCGAGCGCGTCGAGGACCTCCGGCGGCACGACGATGCCGGTGTTGTTGCCGGTCTGCGCGATGACGGTGCGGTAGGTGACCATGCGCACAGTCTCGCGGATGCCGTCCGTTACGCTGAGCGCATGAAGGTGTTCGCGTTCGTCGTGTCGCTGGTGATCTTCGTCGCCTCG
The DNA here is from genome assembly GCF_058809295.1 of Schumannella sp. GW821-FHT10F01. Taxonomy (NCBI): domain Bacteria; kingdom Bacillati; phylum Actinomycetota; class Actinomycetes; order Micrococcales; family Microbacteriaceae; genus Schumannella; species Schumannella sp. GW821-FHT10F01. The sequence continues at coordinate 80,278 of NZ_JBXASM010000012.1, read as the reverse complement.
TTCCTCGCCTTCGGGTACGCGTTCGCCGTCGAGGCGCCGTTCCACTACATCCTGTTCGGGCTCGGACTGGTCGGCGTCGCCCTCGCGCTCGCCATCCCGTTCCACCTGCTCGAGCGACTCGACTGACGATGACCCGCGGGGTCGCCGCCTCGGCAGAGGCGCTCGTCGCCGGCACGCTCGCCGACGTCTTCGACGCGGTCGTCCGCGTCGATCCTGCCGCCTGGTATCCGCGCTTCGGTCCGCTGCCCGCGGTCGTCGGGGTCGACGGGCAGACTGCGCCGTTCACTGAGCCGGGCGCCCGGCGCACCCTGCGGCTCTCCGACGGCGGCTCCGTCGTCGAGGAGGTCGTGCAGATCGACGCGCCGCGCTACCACTCGTACCAGCTGACCGGCTTCCAGAAGCTGTTCGGACACCTGGTGCGCTCGGCCCGCGCCGACTGGGTGTTCGCGCCCGATCCGCGCGGCGTGCGCATCCGCTGGACCTACACGTTCTACCCGCTGCGCGGCCGCGGCCTGCTCGTGTCGCCGATCGTGCTCGTGCTGTGGGCCGCCTACATGCGGCGGGTGCTGCCGCCCATCGCGCGGAACGCCGGACCGCTCGTCTTCTGATCCCGGCAGGCCGCTCTTCGGCCGCGGCGCGTCCGGACGCGACGCGGGACGACCTCCCAGCGGACTCCGGGTCGCGGGGGTCGACCGATCCGTCTAGCCTGATCGCGGGAATCACGGGAAGGCGATCGTGAGCAGCGATCTTCTGCAGTCGACGAGGTCGACCGGCCGACCTGCACTGGAGCAGCTCGCACTCAGCGTCGATCTGCCGTCGCGCCCGCGCACGCGGCTCCGTCCCGACGGCATCCTCGAGGTGGTCTTCGCCGGCGAGGTCATCGGCTTCGTCGACTACCAGCGCCCCGTGTTCGTCGCGCTCGCGGGGACCCGGCTGGACCACGCGGTGGAGGTCGGCCAGCGGCTCGACCTGGCTGCGGCGCCCGACGCGATCCTCGCGCGAGCCTGACGGGCGGGAACCCGCTCGACCCGGCGCGTCTGGCTCTCAGCACACGGAGCGCGCCGCCCTTGTGCGCGGCGCGAGCCCCCGTCTTCTCCGACTCGACGAGGAACGCCGGCTCGTCACCTGAGGCCGTGAAGTGCTGGCCGTCGAACTCGAAGTCCGCGGTGCGCCGCTCGACGACGTGCCCGCGCGTGCGTCCCTGGGACGTCGCCCAGGACACCCGGTCGCCGACCCGCGGGGTGCTCACCGGTCGTCGCCGAGGTCGATCGTGCGGCTCTCGCCGAGGTCCGGCTCCTGCCCGCCGATCAGGGCCTTCGCGAGCTCGAACGCCTTCTTCGGGGCGGGCTGGTCGGTGTCCCACAGCTCGACGGTCTGCACGTCGACGCGGAGCAGCGCGACCTCCGGATCCTCCGGGCCGTTCGGGAAGTACGCGTCCGCGAAGCGGTTCCAGAGCGAGTCGATGCGCGGCTGGTCGCGGTCGATCGAGGCGACGCCAGCGAGCGAGAGCCAGCCCTTGCCGTCGCCGACCGAGACGTTGACCTCCGGATGCCGCGCGATCTCCTCCGTCTTCTCGCTCGGATCCTTCGTGAAGAACCAGAGCGAGCCGTCGAAGTGCGACACCCCGTCCGGCCCGTCGTCGAGCAGGGCGAGCGGACGCGAGTGCAGCAGGCCGCCGCGGCCGCGGCTCGTGACGACGGCGGTGCGGCCGGCGGCGAGGATGCCGCGGATGGTCTCGAGATCGTGCGGATCGGTCATGACGACACGCTCGCACCGCGCGGGCCGCGGCGGCGCGACGTCCAGCGACGACTCAGGGCACGTGCATCCCGCTTCCGGCCGGCCCCGGTGACGCGGTCAGGCGGCGTCCTGCAGCACCCGGTCGGCGAACGACTCGAGCCGCTGCGTGAGCCCGGCGGCGCGGGTGGCGATGGCCGACTCCTGGTCGGGGTAGTACTGCGTGGGCGGCGGCGCCATGCGGATGATCGTCGAGCAGCTGAGGTCGGCGCAGATGTAGGTGCCGACCGAGTTGCCGCGGGCGCCCGCTTCGCCCGCGCGCGGGGCGGAGAACATCCGCACCTGGTCCGCCGGCTGCAGGGTCTGGCACAGCGAGCACATCGCGCTGCCGCGCATGCGCGACTCGACCGAGCGCACGGTGAAGCCGACCGGCTCGCCGCCGCGCCAGAACACCACGTAGCCGCGGTGCGGCGCCTGGGGGTCGCGCCAACCGAGGTACTCGCGCTCCTCCCATACGGTCTCGTGCAGGCCGGGGAGCGGCATGCGGGCGGACTCGTCGGCCGAGGTGTTGACCATCGCGTCGCGGATCTCGGACTCGGTGAGCGGCCTCATGGCCCGACAGCCTACGCCGATGGCCGGTCGCGGCGCCGCTTCGGCGCCGGTGCGGACGCGGTCAGATGCCGCGTGCCACCGTCGCCACGACGGCGCGGCCCGCGTGCTGCAGCACCTCGGGATCGAGGCCGCGCAGCGGCCCCTCGAGCGCGAGCATCGCGAGCCCGTGCACGGCCGACCAGGCGACGAGCTCGGCGCCCTGGCGCCGCTCGGCCGGCAGCTCGCCGGCGGCCAGCAGGTCGTCGAGCGCGATGCCGAGCAGCTCGAACGGCGTGCGTCCGCGGGGACCGGCCATCACCGGGCTCAGCGCCGACTCGAGGTCGCGGTGCACCGTGAACGCGGCGCGGAACAGCCCGGGCTCGTCGCGGGCGAAGCGGAGGTAGCCGCGTCCGACGGCCTCGAGCTCGGCCCGGGCGACGGCCACGGGGTCGCCGCTGCGGTCGATGCGCTCCCACTCCTCCTCGATCGCCTCGGCGACGGCGCCGAGCGCGGCGTCGCTGACGGCCTCGACGAGGGCGTCGCGGTCGGCGAAGTGGCGGTAGGCGGCGTTCGGGGAGACGCCGGTGCGGCGCGTGGCCTCGCGGAGCACGACCGCATCCGGTCCGCCGTCGCGCGCCATGGCGAGTCCGGCGTCGACGAGGGCGGCGCGGAGGTCGCCGTGCCGATACGTCGCGCGATCACGTGATGCCGTGCTCATCGCACCCCCTGGACTCGCTCCTGATGCTGTGCAATTGTTGACAGTGTACACATCGACGTGGGTCCATGCCGATGAATGGATCATCCCGCCCGGGCGGGAGGTGAGGAGCACGACATGCTGACGACGACCGGAGCCTTCAGCGGATTCTCCGTGCGCGACACCGACGAGACCCGCGCGTTCTGGGCCGACCGGGTCGGGCTCGAGGTGCGCGACGGCGGCATGGGCGGCATCCTCCAGCTCGTGCTGCCCGGCACCGATGGCCACGGCGTCGTGATCGCCTACCCGAAGGGCGACGCGCACGTGCCGGCGACCTTCACCGTGCTGAACCTCGAGGTCGCGGACGTCGCGACGGCCATCCGCGAGCTCGGCGACGCGGGCGTCGAGCCGCTCCGCTACGACGGGATGCCGCAGGACGCCGACGGCGCGATGCGCGGCAACGGGCCGGACATCGCCTGGTTCGCCGACCCCTCCGGCAACGTCTTCTCCGTCATCTCGGACTGAGCGCCGCCGCACTCCCGCGCCCGCGGCGCCTCGGGGTCGCAGCACCTCGGAGTCGCGAGTTGGGAGGATGGGGGCGTGGATCCCGCCCTCGCCGCCCTGCTCCGCTCCGACCTGGAGCGCGCCGTCTACACCGTCGACCGGCTGCGCGGGCTCTGGGGCGAGGTCGCGGATGCGGCGCTCGGTCGCGGCGACCGGGTGCCGGCACTGCGGGCACTGGCCGGCCGGACCGACCCGGCTGGCGTGCTCGCGCGGCTCTGGCTGCTCGGCGACGACGTGCCGCTCGCCGAGGCGGCCGCCGCGCTGCCGTCCGCCGGCGTGGACGGCGTCGTGCGGCTCGGCCTCGTCGAGCCGACGACCCCGTCGGGCGGTCTGCTCCGCGGCACCGTCGACCTCCGCCCGTACAGCGCCGTCGATGCCGCCGGCGTCGCCGCGTGGTGGGTGGTCAGCGATCTCGGCGAGCTCGTCACGGGCGGGGCGCTGCGCGAGGACCACGTGCTCGGCATCGGGGGCGCCTCCGCGACCCTGAGCGGCCTGATCCTGCCCGACCCGGTGCGGTCGGCACTCGACCTCGGCACCGGCTGCGGCGTGCAGGCGCTCCACGCGGCACGCATCGCGGACCGTGTCGTCGCGACCGACATCTCCGCGCGGGCGATCGGCTACGCCGCGCTCGGCGCCGCGCTGAACGGCATCGAGCTCGATCTCCGCACCGGCAGCCTGTTCGAGCCGGTCGCGGGGGAGCGGTTCGACCGCATCGTGTCGAATCCGCCGTTCGTGATCACACCGCGCGCCGAGGGCGTGCCGGAGTACGAGTACCGCGACGGCGGCGAGGTCGGCGACGGGCTGCTGTCGCGGATCGTCGCCGACCTGCCCTCGCACCTCGAGCCGGGCGGCATCGCCCAGCTGCTCGGCAACTGGGAGTACCGCGACGGCGAGGACGGCCTCGACCGCGCCGCGGCGTGGGCGGAGGCCGCCGGGCTCGAGTACTGGATCATCGAGCGCGAGACCGCCGACCCGGCCCGCTACGCGGAGACCTGGATCCGCGACGGCGGCAGCCGCCCCGGATCGCCGGAGTGGGAGCGGCTGCTGGCCGCCTGGCTCGACGACTTCGCCGCCCGTGGAGTGACCGCGGTCGGCTTCGGCTACCTGCTGCTCCGGCGGCCGGAGGATGCCGCCGAGCGGCCTCCGCTCCGCCGCGCCGAGCGGATCGCGGAGGCGCCCGGCGACAACCCAGCCGGGCTCGGCGACCACCTCGCCCGCGTCCTGGCGGCGCGTGACCGGATCGCCGGACTCGACGATGCCGCCCTCGCCGCGCTGGCGCTCCGCGTCGCGCCCGATGTGACCGAGGAGCGCAGCCACTGGCCGGGCGAGGAGCACCCCACGGTCATCGCGCTCCGGCAGGGCGGCGGCTTCGGCCGCACGGTGCGGGTCGGCACCGCGCTCGCCGCGGTCGTCGGCGCGTGCGACGGCGACCTCCGGCTCGGCGCGATCGTCGACGCGGTCGCGGCGCTGCTCGAGGTCGACGCGGCCGCGCTCGCCGACGAGGTGCTGCCGGAGGTGCGCGACCTCGTCGAGAGCGGTCTGATCGTTGCCTGACAATCCGACGGATGCCGCCCGGGCGCGGGCGTAGCGTCGTCTCGCCGCCGAGCACTCCCACGTCTCGCCCGACGGGGGAAGGAACCATCATGAGCGCGCCCGGATCCTCGACGCCGAGGACGATCCGCAGCCTCGTACCCGCCCGCCTCGACCGGCTGCCCTGGGCCCGCTTCCACTGGATGATCGTCGTCGGGCTCGGGGTCTCCTGGATCCTCGACGGCCTCGAGATCCAGATCGTCTCGCAGAACGGCTACGCGAGCGAGTTCGGCATGAACTCGACCGAGATCGGCGCCACCGGCACCGTCTATCTCGTCGGTCAGGTGGTCGGCGCGCTGTTCTTCGGCCGCCTCTCCGACCGGCTGGGCCGCAAGAAGCTGTTCATCCTCACGCTGGCGATCTACCTCGTCGGCAGCGCGCTGGCCGGCCTCGTGCCGCCGTTCGAGAACCACTGGGTGAGCATCATCCTGCTCTGGGTCGCGCGCTTCATCGCCGGCACCGGCATCGGCGGCGAGTACGCGGCCATCAACTCGGCCATCGACGAGCTCATCCCGTCGCACTACCGCGGCCACGTCGACATCGCGATCAACGGCACGTACTGGGGCGGCGCGGCGCTCGGCGCCGGCATCAACCTGATCTTCCTCAACAGCGGCGCCTTCGGGCAGGACTGGGTCGACAGCTGGGGCTGGCGCGTCGCGTTCTTCATCGGGCCGGTGCTCGGGCTGATCATCATCTACCTGCGCCGGCACATCCCGGAGAGCCCGCGGTGGCAGATGACCCACGGCTTCGAGAAGGAGGCGGAGGAGACCGTCGACCGCATCGAGCGGGAGCTGACCGCACAGGGGCACGAGCTCGAGCCGGTCGACGACTCGCGCGCGATCGAGATCTCGCCGAGCGAGCGGGTGCCGTTCCGCATCCTGGCGAAGGTGTTCTTCAAGATGTACCCGAAGCGCACGCTCGTCGGCGCGACGATGATGATCACGCAGTCGTTCCTCTACAACGCGATCTTCTTCAGCTACGCGCTCGCGCTGCAGAACTTCTACGGCATCGACAAGTCGCAGACCGGCTACTACTTCTTCCCGTTCGCGATCGGCAACCTCGTCGGTCCGCTCGTGCTCGGCCGCCTGTTCGACAGCTGGGGCCGCCGCAAGATGGTGCTGCTGACGTACGGCGGCTCGGGCGTCATCCTCGCCGTGTCCGCGATCCTGTTCCAGGCGGACGCCCTCAACGCGGTGACGCAGACCGCCTTCTGGTGCGCCGCGTTCTTCCTCGCGTCGGCGGGCGCCTCAGCCGCCTACCTCACCGTGAGCGAGATCTTCCCGCTCGAGGTGCGGAGCCAGGCGATCTCGTACTTCTTCTCGATCGCGCAGATCTTCGGCTCGCTCGCACCTCTGATCTACGGCGCGATGATCGGCGACGGCTCGGACCGCGGGCCGATCACCATCGGCTACTTCCTCGGCTCGGCGATCATGCTGATCGGCGGCATCGTCACGTTCATCTTCGGCGTGGATGCGGAGCGCAAGCAGCTCGAGTCGGTCACCGACCCGCTCACGATCATCCATCGCGAGGAGGCGGCGGAGGACCGCGAGCGGCGCTCCGGCGCGGGCACGGCCTCCGGCAGCTGACGGGACGGGAGCTGTCCCGCCGCGGCTGGTGAGACGGGAGCTGTCCCGCCGCCGTTCCGGGGGTGCACCCCACCGACGCGGCGCCGGCCCGGGCGGAGCATGGACTCATGACCGCGAACACCACCACCCGGCTCGAGCGTCCGCTCCAGGGACGCGTCATCGGCGGCGTCTGCGCCGCCCTCGCCCGGCGCTTCGGCGTGGGCCCCACCCTCATCCGCGTGCTCGCCGTGGCCTCGGTGATCCTGCCCGGGCCGCAGGTGATCATCTACCTCGTCTGCTGGGCCGTCATCCCCTCGCAGCCGCGCCCGGTCGTCATCACACCGGCCGCCTAGGTTCCTCCGCGCTTCCGTCGAGGTTCCCCGCAGTCGCCGTCCAGCCCTCGCGCCTAGCGTGATCGCAGGAAGGACGGACACCATGGGATTCCTCGACCGACTGTTCGGCAGCGACGAGCGCACGGAGGCGGCGCCTCCGACCCGCGCCCCGGCGCCGGCGGCACGCCGCTCCGAGGACGAGATCGCCATCGAGCGGTACCGCTACCTCCTGCAGACCGCGCCGCCCGAGACGATCGAGCAGGTGCACCGCGAGGCGTTCGCGAAGCTGACCGACGAGCAGCGCGCGGTCATCTACGAGGAGCTCAGCAGGGGCGCCGGCACGGGTGAGCGTCCGCTCTCGAGTGAACCGGCGACGCTGGCCCGTGCGGCGACGCGCGCCGAGTTCCGTCAGCCCGGCACCATGGAGCGCGCCTTCGCCGGCTCGCCGGTCTCGTCGGCGACGGCGACCGGAGGGCAGGCCGGGTCGGGGCAGCAGTCCGGATACGGCCAGCAGGCGGCTCAGCGCACCGGCCCGAGCTTCGGCTCGATGGTCGGCAGCACGCTGCTCGGCACGGTCGCGGGCTACGTCATCGGCTCCGCGCTGGTCTCCGCGTTCCTGCCCTGGGACGCCGGCACCGACACGGCCTCCGACGGATCCGGCGACGCGAGTGCCGACTCCGGCGATGCGGGCGGCGCCACGGACGCGTCCGGCGCCGACGCCTCCGCGACCGACGCCTCGGCCGCGGACTTCGGCGGCGGGGACTTCGGGAGCGACTTCGGCGGCGGGGATTTCGGCGGCGGGGACTTCGGCGACTTCGGGTTCTGACCCGGCCCGCGCCGCCCCGCCACTGGCGCGCTAGGGGCGGAGCAGCACCTTGATCGCGCGGCGCTCGTCCATCGCCGCGTAGGCCTCGGCGGCCCGGTCGAGCGGCAGCTCCAGGTCGAACACGAGCCCGGGCTCGATGCGCCCGGCGAGCACGTCCGCGAGCAGCTCGGGGATGTACGTGCGCGCCGGCGCGATGCCGCCGCCGACCGTGATGTTGCGGTCGAAGAGGTAGCGCACGGGCAGCTCCGGTCCGCCGGCCGGGACGCCGACGTAGCCGACGCGGCCGCCGCCGCGCACCGAGTCGAGCGCCTGCTGCATCGACTCCTTCGTTCCGACGGCCTCGAGGGCGGCGTCGGCGAGCTCGCCGCCGAGCAGCTCGCGCAGCTCGGCGATGCCCTCGTCGCCGCGCTCGGCGATCACGTCGTCCGCGCCGAAGCGCCGGGCGAGGGCCTGCCGGTCGGCGTGCCGGCTCATCGCGATGATGCGCTTCGCACCGAGCCGCTTCGCGGCGAGCACGGCGGAGAGCCCGACGGCCCCGTCGCCGACCACGACCACGACGTCGTCGGGGCCGACGCCCGCGGAGACCGCGGCGTGGTGCCCGGTGGAGGCGACGTCGGCCAGCGCGAGCAGCGAGGGCACGAGGTCCTCGTCGACCGGACCCGGCACCGGCACGAGCACGGCGTCGGCGTACGGGATGCGCACGCGCTCGCCCTGCGCGCCGCCGACCGGGTGGCCGTCCGCGTCATCCGATCCGAAGAAGCTCTTGTGGTCGCAGGCGGCGGGCATGCCGTGGCGGCAGGCCTGGCAGGTGCCCTCGCTGAACGAGAACGGGGCGATCACGAAGTCGCCGACCGCGAGGTCCGTCACCGCGGAGCCGAGCTCCTCGACGACGCCGACCAGCTCGTGGCCCATCGGCGTGGCGCGGCTGCCGCTGCGCACGCCGCGGTAGCCCCAGAGGTCGGAGCCGCAGACGCAGGCGGCCACGACGCGCACGACCGCGTCGCGGTCCGTCAGCAGAGCCGGATCGGGGCGGTCCTCCACCCGGATGTCGCCAGCCCCGTGCATCACCGCTCCGCGAATCGTCATGCCGCAACGCTATCCGGAGGAGCCTGAGCGGCGTGCCGGAGCCGGTCGTCGGCGGCGGCTCCGTAGCCTCGCCGGGTGCCCACCTCGAACAGCCCGAGCCGTCCCGGCGGCGCAGACCGCACCCGAGGCGCCCAGGCAAGCGGGGATCGGTACGGCGCCGACGTGCTCTCCGGCGACTGGCGCGCCCAGGGCCGCGCGCCGGCGCCGGAGCGGATCCCCGCCGAGCGCGATCTCGTCGTCGAACTCGCGGACGGCGGCTTCGTCGGCGCGGTCGTCGGCATCGAGGGCTCCCTCGTGCGCCTCGAGGACCGCGGCGGCCGGGTGCGGGTGTTCCCGCTCGGCGGCGGCTTCCTGCTCGACGGCGTGCCGGTGGTGCTCGTCGCGCCGACGGCCGCGCCGCGCGGTCCGGCACTGACCCGGTCGGGCTCGCGCGCGGTCGCCCCGCAGCGCGCCAGGGTCGCCCGCGCCGGACGCATCCTCGTCGAGGGGCGCCACGACGCCGAGCTCGTCGAGAAGGTGTGGGGCGCCGACCTCCGGGTCGAGGGGGTGGTGGTCGAGCTGCTCGACGGCGTCGACAACCTCGCCACGGTGCTCGCCGACCTCCGTCCCGCCGCGGATGCCCGCGTCGGCGTGCTCGTCGACCACCTCGTGCCCGGCTCGAAGGAGTCGCGGATCGTCGGCGGCATCCGGAGCGAGCACGTGCTCGTCGTCGGCCATCCCTACGTCGACGTCTGGCAGTCCGTTCGGCCGGCGCGGCTCGGCTGGGAGGCCTGGCCGGAGATCCCGCGCTCGGTCGAGTGGAAGCACGGCATCTGCGCGGCGCTCGGCTGGCCGCACGCCGAGCAGGCGGACATCGCGCGCGCCTGGCAGCGGATCCTCGGCCAGGTGCGCGACTACCGCGATCTCGAGCCGAGCCTGAGCGGCCGCGTCGAGCAGCTCATCGACTTCGTGACCGGCTGACGACGCTCACCGCTCGATGACCCGCCAGCTCGGCGAGCTCGCCGAGCTCATCGGGCTCAGCGGCTGACCGCGGCCTCCGAGACCCGCCGCGGTGCGCGCTCGCGGTGCGTCGGCCAGCGGCCGAGCAGCAGCACCGCGGCCGTGAGGCAGACCACCCCGAGCACCGCGAACTCGAGGTTGAGGTACCACTCCATCACCGCGAAGGCCGGCACGAACGTGAGCACGGCGGCGACCGCGACGACCGCGGGCGGGGGAGCCGGGCCGAACTCCCGCGGCGCCTCCCAGCGGCCGACGAGGAACGACAGGCCGAACAGCGCCGCCATCACGAGCAGCCACAGCAGTGGTCGCGACCACCACCAGGCGGGGGAGGCCGGCGCCGGGCTCGCGCCCGGGATGAGCAGCGCGATGCCCGAGAACGCGATGATCAGCGGCAGGTGCCACAGGTAGATCGTCATGAGCCGGGTGCCGACGAGGAACACGACCGCCTTCGCGGCCTTCGTGCGCATGAGCGCGGCGAGCGCCGGCCGCAGCAGGCGCAGCACGCAGGCCTGCCCGAGCCCGAGGGCGACGAGCGGCAGCGTCGGCGGGTTGAGGTTCGTCAGCATGTCGGTGTCGTACGGGCCGATCGCGGTCATCGGCACGAGCGCGGCGTAGCAGACGGCCGCGATCCCGACGAGCTGCCACCAGCGCCGCGCGGCGAACCAGCCGTCGGCGTAGAAGAAGCCGAGCTGCTGCACCAGCAGCCAGACGAACGCGAGGTTGATCAGCCCGATGAGGTCGATGCCGGAGGTGTAGCGGACGACGTCGACGACGACCACGCCGGCGAGCAGCACGAGCAGCGTCCGCACCGGCGCCCGACGGTGCAGGCGCACCATGAGCGGCACGAGCGCCTGGCACAGCGTGTACGCCGCGAGGAACCACAGCGGGGCGCCGGCGCCCTGGGCGACGAGGAACAGCAGCTGCGGGTCGACCCCGAGCAGGGTCGCGCCGCCGAGCACGACCACGTAGAAGCCGAACAGGGGCAGTGCCGGCTGGGCGAGGCGGATGACGCGGTTGCGCACGTAGTCCGCGCCGCTGCCGTCGCGGCGCTCCAGGCTCCGCCAGGCGGTGAGGCTCGCGAACCCGCCGACCACGAAGAACAGGGGCATGATCTGGCCGGCCCAGGTGACCCCGTCGAACCAGGCCTGGTTCTCGAGCGGCCGCGACACCGCGAGCGCACCGGAGGCGTCGCGGCCCACGCCGACCATGAGGAGGTGGATGACCACGACGAGCAGCACGCAGAACACGCGCGCGATGTCGAGCGTGAGATCGCGTCTCGACAGGTCGATCGACGACGCCGCGGCCGTGGAGGTCATCCCGCTCATGGTAGGCGCGGGGCGGCCTCCCGACCTCAGTGATCTCCCGGTGGCGTCGGCGGCGGGAACACCCACAGCGGCACGCGTTGCGGACTTTCCCAGGGTCGGGATTCAGACTTGACGCTGACCTCGTCGTTCCCGGTGCGGCTCTCGGAGCCCGCTGTGCGGAGCGATGCAGGGTCTGCAAACCGACGATGAGACGCCCGTGCGCTCCGGCCGCGGCGTGCGCGCGATGTGCGCCACCGAACGAAAGCAGCAGAGAGCTCCTGTCCCGACACGCCAGAACCTCCGTGCGTCACGCACGTCGCACCGGCGACGCCAGCCGCGTCAGCATCGGCCACTTCCTCCACGTGAACCGCACCGTGCTCGGCATCGCCGCGGCGACGCTCGCGTTCTCGGTGCTCGGCATCCACGATCTGCCGGCGCAGGCTGTGCCGATCGAGAAGCAGCACCACGGCCGCGGCGCGACCGGCGGCGTCGACGGCGGTGCGGTGGTGCCGACGGCGCTGCGCGTCGCCGCCTCCGCGGAGACGGACGACACCGCCCGCGACGACTACACGGTCACGCGCTACGACCTGGTCATGTGGCCGATCGACCCGTCGAGCCCGATCTCGAACCCGTTCGGCCGGCACGACGGCACCGACTTCACCCCGGGCAAGGGCACCCCGATCGTCTCGGCGTCCGAGGGCGTCGTCGTCGAGGCCGGCAACCCGTCCGGCGCGCTCGGCGTGCACCTGAAGATCAAGAGCAATGTCGGCGGTGACATCGTCACGTTCGTCTACGGCCATATGCTGGCCGGCTCGATGAACCTCCACGAGGGGTCCGTCGTGCACCGCGGTCAGCTGATCGGCCTGGTCGGCTCGACCGGCACCAGCACCGGCCCGCACCTGCACTTCGGCGTCCTCCGCGACGGCGACGCGATCGACCCGATCGCCTGGATGCGCGCGCACGTCAACAGCTGACCGCCGACGCGCCGCCGGGGCTCTCCCGGGGTGCGTGGCTAGGGTGTGGGCATGACGCAGCCGGCGCCGACGGTGTCCATCGTGATCCCCGCGTACGACGAAGAGAGCACGATCCGCGACTGCGTCGCGGCAGCACTGGAGCAGACCTCCCCGGCGCACGAGATCATCGTCGTCGACAACCGCTCGACCGACCGCACGCGCGAGATCGTCGAGTCCCTGAAGGTGGCGCATCCGGACGCACCGCTCCGGCTGCTGCGTCAGGACGCCGCGCAGGGGCTGGTCCCGACGCGCGACTTCGGCCTCGACGCCGCGACCGGCGAGGTGCTCGGCCGCATCGACGCGGACTCCGTGCTCGAGCCCACCTGGGTCGCCGAGGTGCAGCGCATCTTCTCCGACCCGACGGTGGCCGCGGCCACGGGTCCGGTCACCTACTACGACATGCCGCTGCGGCGGTTCGGGCACCGGGCGGACGACCGCATTCGCCGCGCCGTGCGCACGCTCGCCGACGACTATCAGTTCCTGTTCGGCAGCAACATGGCGGTGCGCGCCGGGGCGTGGCGCGACATCCGCGGCGTCGTGTGCCGCGACGAGGAGGACGAGTTCCACGAGGACATCGACCTCTCCATCCACCTCTACGAGCGCGGCCACCGCGTCGTCTACGACTCGAAGATGGTGACCGGGATGTCGGCCCGCCGCCTCGACGACAACCCGCGGCAGTACTACCAGTACGTCTGGCGCTGGGAGCGCACCTACGCGGCGCACGCGCTGCGCAACCCGGGGCTGCGGGCGCCGATGGTCGTCTTCTCGGCGATCTACCCGCTGCTCAAGGGCGTGCGCGACGTCACCGTGCGCACCGAGCAGCTGCGCCGGATGACGTCGGCGCTGACCGAGGCCGCCACGGCCGGCGGCGCGGGGCGCATCCGCCGCGTGCGCTGAGCTAGGCTCGCTCCCGAACACGGGAGTCCGGTGTGCCGGGCTGAGAGGGAGCGATCGAAGCTCCGACCGTCGAACCTGATCCGGATCATGCCGGCGCAGGGAGGCAGCTCAGGGTCCGCGGCAGCCGCCGCGCCCCATCCCGTGCCCATCCTTTGAGAGAGGGGCACGAAAGTGACCGCAGCAGCAACCGTCCGGGCGTCCGCACGCCGCATCGTCTGGCGCTGGCGGGTCGTCGACATCGTCGTGGCCGCCGTCCTCGGCGTCGCCATCGGCTTCGTCTTCCTGGCCTGGAACGTCGGCTACCTCGCGCCGAAGGCGGTGATCGAGCCGCTGCTGCCCGGCCTGCAGGGGCTGCTCAACGGTCCGTGGCTGCTCGCCGGCGTGGTCGGCGGCCTGGTCGTCCGCAAGCCCGGCGCCGCCATCTTCACCGAGGTGCTCGCCGCCGTCGTCTCCGCGCTCGCCGGCAACCAGTGGGGCGGGCTGCTCACGATCGAGGCCGGGCTCGTGCAGGGGCTCGGCGCCGAGCTCGTGCTGCTCCTGTTCCTCTACACCGGGCGGGTCTGGGTGGCCGTGCTCGCCGGAGCCGGCGCCGGCGCCGCGGGCGCGCTCAACGATCTCGTGCTCTGGTACGCCGGCTCGGGTCCGGCCTTCTCGGCGATCTACCTCGTCAGCTCGATCCTGTCGGGCGCGGTGCTGGCCGGGCTGCTCGGCTGGGTGCTGACGCGCGCGCTCGCCGCGACCGGGGTGCTCTCGCGCTTCGCGTCGGGCCGCGGCGTGCGCGCGGACGTCTGATCCCGGTGAGCACTCCCGCGATCGAGGCCCGCGGCTGGGGCTGGCGGCACGCCGGCCGTCGCGCCTTCGCCGTGCGCGGGCTCGACCTGCGGATCGAGGAGGGCGAGCGCGTCCTGCTGCTCGGGCCGTCCGGCTCCGGCAAGTCCACGCTGCTCGCCGGGCTCGCCGGCGTGCTCGGCGGCGACGAGGACGGCGAGTCGGAGGGCGTGCTGAAGATCGGCGGCGAGGAGGCGGCCCGCGCGCGCGGCGCGGCCGGTCTCGTGCTGCAGGATCCCGACGCGCAGATGATCATGGCCCGCGCCGGCGACGACACCGCGTTCGGACCCGAGAACCTCGCGGTGCCGCGCGACGAGATCTGGCGGCGCGTCGCCGGCGCATGGGGCGACGTCGGCCTCCGACTCGACCGCGGCCGGTCCACCGAGGCGCTGTCCGGCGGGCAGAAGCAGCGGCTCGCGCTGGCCGGTGTGCTGGCGATGCGGCCGCGGCTCCTGCTGCTCGACGAGCCGACCGCGGAGCTCGATCCCGCCGGCGCGGTCGAGGTGCGCGATGCCGCGGCCCGTGTGCTCGACGAGAGCGGCGCCACGGCCGTGATCGTGGAGCACCGCGTCGACCTCTGGTGGCCCGTCGCGACCCGGGTGATCGTGCTCGGAGCGGAGGGCACGGTGGTCGCGGACGGCGCACCGGCGGCCGTGGTGGCCGCGCAGGGGACCGCGCTCGCCGCCGCCGGGGTGTGGCTGCCGGGCGCCCGCCCCGTCGTCGACCTCGGGCCGCTGCCGGCGGCGGGGGAGCCGCTGCTCCGCGCGGAGGGGCTCGCGGTCGCGCGCCGGGCGGGGCATCCCGTCGCGTCCGGACTCGGCCTCGCCGTCGCGGGCGGCGAGGTGCTCGGCATCACCGGCCCGAACGGCGCCGGCAAGTCGACGCTCGCGCTCACGCTCGCGGGACTTCTCGCGCCGGTGTCCGGCACCCTCGCAGCGGAGCCGGCGCTCGCCGCCGGGGAGGGCCCGTCGCCGTGGCGCTGGCGCTCCCGCCGGCTGCTCGGCCGCATCGGGGCGGTGTTCCAGAACCCCCAGCACCAGTTCCTCGCGACGACGGTGCGCGACGAGCTCGCGATCGGCCCGCGCGCGCTGCGACTCGGCCGCGCCGAGGTCGAGGAGCGCGTCGAGCGGACGCTCGACCGCCTCGGCCTCGCCGCCCTCGCCGGCGCGAGCCCGTTCTCGCTGTCGGGCGGCCAGCAGCGCCGGCTGTCCGTCGGCACGGCGCTGACGGCGGCGCCGCGGCTGCTCGTGCTCGACGAGCCGACGTTCGGGCAGGACGCGCGCGGCTGGGCCGGGGTCGTCCGACTGCTCGACGAGGTGCGCCGCGACGGCAGCGGGGTGGTGGTGGTGAGCCACGACGAGCCCCTGCTCGAGGTGCTCGCGGCGCGCCGGATAGCGGTGCCTGCCGGGCCGGACGGCGACGAGCACCGCGAGGCCGTCGACGGCACCGGTCCGTCCGGCGCCGCGCTGGCGGCGGGGGTGGCCGGATGACCGCGCTCCCGCCCGCGCCGAGCCGCCTCGCGGTGCGCTTCGGCCGGATCAACCCGGTCGCCAGGCTCCTCGCCGCGCTGCCGCTCGTGCTCGCGCTCGTGCTCACGATCGATCCGGTCTCGGCGGGCACGGCCCTCGCGCTCGAGGCCGTGCTGCTGCCGCTCACCGGCATCCGCCCCGGCCGTTTCCTGCGGGTGACGGCGGCCGTCTGGATCGCCGCGCCGCTCGGCGCCGTGACGATCCTGCTCTACGGCCGGGCGAGCGGCGGCGTGCTGCTGTCGTGGGGGCTCGTGCACGTCACCGAGGGCTCCGTCGGGCTGGCGGTCGCCTCACTGCTCCGCGTGCTCGCGATCGCGCTGCCGGCCGTCGTGCTGTTCGCCTCCGTGGATCCCACCGACCTCGCGGACGGGCTCGGCCAGGTGCTGCGGCTGCCGGCGAGGTTCGTGCTCGGCGCCCTCGCCGGCCTGCGGATGCTGGCGCTCGTCGGCGACGACTGGCGCGCGATCGGCCTCGCGCGCCGCGCCCGCGGTCTCGGCGACCGCCGGGGTCCGCTCGCGACGGCGCGCCAGGCGTTCGGGCTGCTCGTGCTCGCCCTGCGGCGCGGTACCGCGCTCGCCACCGCCATGGAGGCGCGCGGATTCGGCGGCCCCGGGCCGCGCACCTGGGCGCGCGCGTCGCGCCTCGGCCGGGCGGATGCCGCCCTGCTCTCGGTGGGCGTGCTCGTCGCGGTCGCGGCCGTCGTCGCAGCCGTGGTCACGGGCAGCTGGCGGTGGATCGGTGCCTGAGGTGCTGCCGTCCTGCTCCGACCCGGACCGCACGGCCGCGGACCTCGCCGCGCGCGCCCGCGCCGCCGGGGGCCGCCCGGTCGTGCTCGTCGACGGCCGCTCCGGCGCCGGCAAGACCGAGCTGGCGCGGCGGCTCGCGCCGCTGCTCGGGGCCCAGCTCGTGAGCCTCGACGACCTCTATCCGGGCTGGAGCGGGCTCGACGCCGGCGCCGACGCCGTCGCGCGCACCGTGCTGCGGCGCCGGGACCCGGGATGGACCCGCTGGGACTGGGCGCGGTCAGAGCCCGCGGAGTGGCATCCGCTCGATCCGGCGGCGCCGCTCGTGGTCGAGGGCTGCGGGGCGATCGGCCGGAGGTCGGTGCGGCGGGCCGACCTCGCCGTCTGGATCGAGCTCGATGCGGCGCGCCGCCGGGTGCGCGCGCTCGAGCGGGACGGACGAGCGTACGAGCCGCACTGGGACCGCTGGGCCGCGCAGGAGGCCGATCGGATCCGGCGCGAGCGCTCGCCCGAGCTCGCCGACGTCGTCGTGCCCGGAGCGGCCGAGCGGTAGCGCGTCAGGCTGCGGCGTCAGGCGCCGCGTGTGAAGGTCAGCGCGACCCCGTGCAGCCGCTCGATCGTCAGCGTGTCGGCGGTGCAGGTCACCGTGCCGGGCCGACCGATGACCGCGGTGCTCGGCATCCGGTAGTGGCGGCGGGTGCGCTCGCCGTCGACGCGGGGCGTCAGGTCCTCGTCGAGCATCCCGGCCACCGAGCCGAAGCGGAGGTCGTCGCCGGTGAGCTCGAGGTCCGCCTCGCGGATGCCGGTGGAGCTCTGCTGCAGCACGAGGTCCCGGCCGTCGTGCGTCGTGCCGCGGGCGGTCATCGTGATGTCGGCGTGCACCTCGGTGCGCAGCGCGTCCGAGACGATCAGCGTCTGACCGCCGTGCACCTCGACGCTGTCGATCGCGAGCCCGGTCTCGAGGAACGCGGCCTTGACGCCGACGGCGGCGGAGGTCGTGTCGAGCTGCCAGGTGCCGGGCAGGCAGGTCACGAGCGCGCGCTGGCCGGCGTCCGCGCCGCACCCGGTGAGCACGAGCAGCGCGAGCGCGGCGAGTCCGGCTGTCACCGCGGGCCGGCGCATCACGCCCACCCCAGCTCGTGCAGCTGGGCGTCGTCGATGCCGTAGTAGTGGGCGATCTCGTGCACGAGCGTGATGTGCACCTCGTCCCGCAGCTCGTCGAGGTCGGCGCAGTGCGCCAGCATCGGCTCGCGGTAGACGACGATGCGGTCGGGCAGCTCGCCGAATCCGTAGACGTCGCGCTCGGTCACCGGCACCCCGATGTACTCGCCGAACAGGTCGAGCGAGCCGTCCTCAGGCCGGTCCTCGACGACGAACGCCACGTTGTCGATCTCCTCGACCATCTCGTCGGGCAGCCGGTCGAGCTCCTCGACGACGAGGCGCTCGAAGTCCTCGCGCGCGAGCTCCACGCTCATCGCCCCACCTCCGCATCCAGCGCCGCGACGATCAGCTCCTGCAGTCCGCCCAGCCACCAGTACAGCGCACCGGCGGCCGTCTCGGGGACCTCGTCGTCGTCCGTCTCGATCCCGAGGCGCTCGGCGAGGGCGAGCCGCAGGTCGGTGAGGGTGCGCATCCAGCCCGTCGCCTCCGCGGGCGTGAGCGGGATGCGCGTGCGCGCGAGCCCCTCGGCGCGGGCGGCCGTCAGGGTCTGGGCCAGCGACTCGGCGGCCGCGAGCTTCGCGGTGGTGAGGTCGGCGCGCGTCCAGCGGGCGAACTCGGCGGCCGCCTCGGCGTCGTCGCGGTAGCCGTCCGGCAGCAGGCGGCGCAGCGCGGGATCGGCGTCGCGGCCCTCGGCGGCGCCGTCGAGCAGCGCCGCGAGCTGGCGCGCCGCGTCGGCGAGCACGTCGGCCTCGCCGTCGTCGAGCTCCACCTCGATGCGCCCGTGGCGGCGCACGACGCGGGTCACGCGCCGGCCCGCTCGACGGTAGCCTGCAGGCCGTACTCGTGCATCGCCTCGGTGTGGCGCTCCATCTCCTCGCGGGGGCCGGTCGCCACGATCGCGCGGCCGTCGTGGTGCACCTGCATCATCAGCTTGCGTGCCACCGGCTCCGGATGCCCGAAGTAGGTGCGGAAGACGTGGACGACGTAGCTCATGAGGTTGACGGGGTCGTTCCAGACGACGGTCGTCCACGGCACGTCCGCCGCGACCTCCGTGGAGGTGCCGGGATCGAGATCCGGCTCCGCCACGAGGGGTGCGGCGGCGTCCGTGTACATGGGGTGGATGACGGGACTCGAACCCGCGACATCCGGCACCACAAGCCAGCGCTCTACCAACTGAGCTACACCCACCATGATTGCCGAGGCAACCGGACGATTCTATGGCATCCGCGGCCCATCGCAGAACACGGGCGGGCGGCGCGGTCTCAGTCGGCCGGGCAGACCAGCCGGGTCGGCGTGTGCCCGTCGGCGCTGCGCTCGATCCGGTGCTCGGGCAGCGGGCCGCCGCACACCGGGCAGACCTCGGAGGCCGGCTCCACCGGCCGCTCGCCGGCGCGCCCCGGACCCAGCGCCGCCGGACCGAAGTACGGGTACAGCGCGCGGTTCAGGCGGTCCCACCAGCGAATTCGTTCGTCCACGAATGATCAGTGTACTCATCGTTTCGGGCTACGCTGGTCGGATGACGGATCCGCTCGCGCTCGATCGCCAGGTCTGCTTCGCGCTCGTCGCCGCGGCGCGCGACGTGGTCGACGTCTACCGCGACGAGCTCGCGCCGCTCGGGCTCACGCATCCGCAGTACCTCGTGATGCTCGCGCTCTGGGAGGACAGCCCGCAGTCGCTGCGGTCGCTCGCCGGCCGGCTCTCGCTGGAGCCGGCCACACTGAGCCCCCTGCTGCGACGGCTCGACGCCGCCGGGCTGCTCGAGCGGCCGCGCGATCCGGCCGATCAGCGGGCGCTCGCCGTCGCGCTGACGGCCGAGGGCACCGCACTCCGCGAGCGCGCGCTCGAGGTGCCGCCGGCGATCCTGGCGCGGCTCGGCATGGACGTCGAGCGGCTCGGCGCCGTGCGCGACGCGCTCGTCGAGCTCGGCGCGGCCGCCCGCACGGCCGTCAGTCCCGGCTGAGGCGGGGCGCCCACTCCGTCACGACCGCGCCGGACGCGGCCTTCGCCTCGTCGCTCGTGGGGCCGGGCTCGCCGACGAACACCGCCTTGCGGTAGTACGCGAGCTCGCGGATCGACTCGAGGATGTCGGCGAGCGCGCGGTGGCCGCCGTTCTTCGCCGGCGCCTGGAAGTAGGCACGCGGGAACCAGCGGCGCGACAGCTCCTTGATGCTCGAGACGTCGACGCTGCGGTAGTGCAGGTGCGTGTCGACGCGGGGCATGTACTTCGCCAGGAACATCCGGTCGGTGCCGATCGTGTTGCCGGCCAGCGGCGCGGTCCGGTTCTCCGGCGCGAAGCGCAGGATGTACTCGAGCACCTGGTACTCGGCGTCGGCCAGCGTCGTGCCGTGCGGGATCTCCTCGATCAGGCCGCTCGACGTGTGCATATCGCGCACGAAGTCGTTCATGTTGTCGAGGGCCGACTGGTCGGGCTTGATCACGATCGTGAAGCCGGGGTCGAGCGGGGTCAGGTCGTAGTCGGTGACGACGACGGCGACCTCGACCAGCTCGTCGACCGCGAGGTCGAGGCCGGTCATCTCGCAGTCGATCCAGACCAGGACGTCGGGGTGCGATGACACGGGGGAAGCCTATCCCGGGGGTCCGTCGGGGCCGGGTCGCGCGATTCAGGCGGCGTCGCCGAGGCCGATCGCGTCGGCCTCCTCGACGGGCGAGGCGACGGGGGCCGGCGTCACGCCGTCCACCCGGCGGAGGGCGGGGCGCCCGATCAGCACGACGAGCATCGAGACCACGAGGGCGCCGGCGCCGATGAAGAACGGCACCGCGTCCGTGCCCGCGGCGGCGGCGAGGGCGGCGCCGAGCGGCGGCGCGATCGCGCCGCCGATGAAGCGGACGGCCGAGTACGACGACGAGGCGACGACGCGCGGCAGGTCGGTGGCCTCCATGACCGACTCGGTGAGCACGGTGTTGAGCACGCCGAGCATGACGCCGCCGACGATCACGCAGGTGATGAGCACGGCGGGGACGGCGACCCAGATCCCGGCGACGAGCAGGACGACCGCCAGCACGGGCAGGGCGACCGCGATGGCGGTCGTGCGCCGCATCCGCGCCGTGAGGAACGGGGCCAGGAAGACGCTCGAGACGGCGACGGCCACGCCCCAGCCGAAGAAGATGACGCCGAGCAGGATCGGGCTCAGCGTGTCCGGGAGGGCGAACGGGGTCCAGGCCAGCAGGGTGAAGAAGCCGTAGTTGTAGAACAGGGCGGCCACGGCGAGCACGGCGAGGCCGGGGGTCTTCAGGGCCTTGATCGGGGCGGAGAGCGGCAGGCGCTGCCGGGTGGCGCGGCCGCCGTCCTTGCCGAGCAGGACGGCGATCGCGACGAACGCGAGCGCCATGAGCACGGTGACGCCGAAGAACGGGCCGCGCCAGCTGATCGAGCCGAGCAGACCGCCGACCAGCGGGCCGATGGCGATGCCGAGGCCGAGGGCGGCCTCGTAGAGGATGATCGCCGCGCCGCTGCCGCCGGATGCCGCCCCGACGATCGTCGCCAGCGCGGTCGAGATGAAGAGGGCGTTGCCGAGGCCCCAGCCGGCGCGGAAGCCGATGACGGCGTTGACGTCGCCGCTGAGCCCTGCCGCCGCGGAGAACGCCACGATGATGGCGAGTCCGATCAGGAGCGTCCAGCGGGCGCCGATGCGGCTCGAGACGAAGCTCGTGATGAGCATCGCGAGGCCGGTGATGAGCAGGTAGCTCGTGAACAGCAGCTCGGTCTGCGTGGGCGTGGCCTGGAGGTCGACGGCGATCGCCTTGAGGATCGGGTCGACGAGGCCGATGCCCATGAAGGCGATGACGCAGGCGAATGCGACCGCCCAGACGGTCTTCGGCTGCTTGAGGAGGCTAGTGGCCTCCGCGGGGGCGTGGGCGTTCATGATGCGGCTTTCGTGGTCGATGCGGTGCGGGTTCGGGCGTCGAGGATCTCGGCGGCGCGGCGCAGGGCCAGCCAGTCGTCGTCGTCGAGTCCGTCGAAGAGGGGGGAGAGGGCGGCGCCGATCGCGTCGTGCCAGGCCTCGATCGCGGCCTCGCCCTTCGGGGTGATGCGGATGAGCCAGGCACGGGAGTCGGCGCTGTCGGCCACCCGGTCGACGACCTCCTCCTCGACCATGGTCGCGAGTAGGCGGGTCATGCCGGGCTGGGTGACGCGGCTCGCCGCGGCGAGCTCGCCGACGCGCATCGCCCCGTCGCTGCGGAGGATCGACAGCGTGCGCCAATGGGCGACCGGGGTCGGATCGCCCGTCGAGACCGCGGCGATCCGGCCGAGCCGGTGCGCGGAGATGACGAGCGACTGGATGGTGTCGTTCTCGCTCACGGGTTCGATTGTATACCTATGTTATATATCGCGTGTGAACGAGTTCGGGGGTGGGGCGGTCCCGCTACCATCGCCGGGTGTCCGTGCTCGCCGCCGTCGTGCTGCTCGTCTCCGCTCTGTTCAACGTCGTCGCCTGGCCGCGGTTCTATCCGCGGATCGCGAAGGACCCCCGTGCGCACGACGCCGAGGGCCGCGCCACCGTGTTCCTCAAGGTGCACGTCACGCTCATCGTGATCGCGCTCGTGCTCGCCGCGGCGTCGATCGTCGCGGCGATCGGGCTGCTCGTCGCCGGCTGATCGCCCTGCGTGGGCTGATCGCCCGGCATGCGCTGATCGCCCGGCGCGGGCTGATCGCTTCGTGCGGGCCGACCGCTCGTGCGGGCTGCCCGGGAATCCCGGCGGCCTCCCGGCGGTTCGACCCAGCATGCAGGTCGACTTCTACTCCTCGAGCTTCTGCGCCCCGTGCGCGGTGACGCGCGAGGTGCTCGAGGAGGCGCGCCGGCTCGTGCCGGCGCTGACCGTGACCGAGCGGAACGTCGCCCTCGACCCGGATGCGGCGGAGCGCGCCGGCATCCGCTCGACCCCGACCGTCATCGTCCGGGCCGCGGACGGCTCGGAGTCGTTCCGTGCCGAGGGTGCGCCGACGCGCGATCAGCTGCTCACGGCGCTGGCGCGCTCGCTCTGAGGTCCCCCCGGAGAGATTCGAACTCCCGACCAGCCGGGTAGAAACCGGATGCTCTATCCACTGAGCTACGGGGGGATTCCGACTCTCGCCGGCGTGGGGTCAGTCTACGGACCCACGCGCGACACGGGCCACGGGCACGGCTGCGGGGCGGACGTCCCAGCCGCTACGGGCGGGCGGCGTCGGCTCGGTGCTGCTCCGGGTCGGCGGCCGCCGCGTCGTCGCTCTGCGCGTCGTCGAGGTCGATGGCGTCCATGGCCTGCGTCTCGGCCGGCTCGGCGGGACGATCGGACGACCGTGCCGCGGGCAGCTCGCGCTCGGCACCGCGCTCCGGCGCGGTCTTCGTCGCCGCCGTGAACTGCTCCTCGGCCCACTGCTGCTGCTGGAGCACGACCGGGTCGACCTTGGCCGGCTCGTCGTAGCGCCAGCGGTCGAGGTCGGCGGCGAAGAGCTTGCGGGCGCGGCTCGGCTTGTGGAGCCACTCGACGAGGCGGTCGCGGTACTCGGCGAGCGTCTGATCGGCCTGGAAGCTGAAGCTCACGGAGTTGGTGCGCATGTCGGAGAGCTCGTGCGCGGCCCAGTCGGCCGCCAACGAGGCGCCGGCCAGCGGGAGCAGCCGCACCTGCACGTCGGCCTGGCTCGCGAGCCGCTCGAAGTGCTCGCGGGTCTGCGGCGGCTGGGTGTGCCAGGTGGTCGCGGACTGCCCGGCCGCGATGAGGGCCGCCACGGCGGCCGCGCGGGTCTCCCGCTCGCGCTGGGCGACGAGCCGGCGCACGGCGGCCCGCCCGATGGTCGCGGCCACGAGGCCCGCCACCACGATCGCGATGAACGGGATGATCGCGCCCAGCACGATGAGCCGTCCATCCTCAGAGCCGAACCAGTCGACGACGCCGTTCCACCACTCCATGCGGGTGAGGTTAACCCGGGCGCCGCCGGATCCCGGGGACCGCCGCGCGGGGGCGGTCCGACCGGGTGCTCCCCGATCCGGGGCACTCCCGCCCGCGCGAGCGCGTCGGCCCGCAGCCCAGCCCGGAGCGCCGCAGCCCAGCCCGGAGCGCGGCAGCCGCGAGCCCCGCCGGACCGGTCAGCCCAGGCGGATCACGTCGAGCGCGTCGTCGGGGCTGCCGAACTCGCCGAGCTGCACGAACCGCGCCTGGCGGGCCGGCATCCGCGAGCTGCGCCAGCGCGGGGCGTCGCCCGGCACGAGCTCGACGTAGCCGAGCACCTCGCCGGCCTCGCGCGTCACGCGCCACCGGCCGCCGCGGAGCGGGACGGTGCGGATGCCGCGCCGGCTCACCGGGTACGCGGGCGTCGCGGCGGAGAGCACGGGCGCACCGGAGCCGAGTGCACCGGCGGCGGGCGTGCTGATGACGGGCGTGCTGGAGACGGGCGCGGGGATCGTCGCAGAGGACATGCTGTGCTCCTTCGGGTCTGCGGCTCCGGCCTGCCGTTCTGCGGCGAGACTAGGCGGGGCCGCCGACATCGCCGTGGCCTGCCATGCGGCTGCCGGCGCGGGAACGCGGAGCGCGCGGCCGGTGTTGCACCCCTCGAAACCTCGATACGGAAAGGCGGATCATCCGATGCGCACATTCGTCCTCGCCGGCGGCTGCTTCTGGTGTCTCGACGCGGTCTACCGCACGCTCCAGGGCGTGCACGACGTCGTGTCCGGCTACACCGGAGGCTCGACCTCCGAGCCCGACTACGACTCGGTCTGCACGGGCATGACCGGCCACGCGGAGGCGGTGGCCGTGACCTTCGACGAGACCGTGGTCCCGTCGTCCGTCATCCTCGACGTGTTCTTCACGCTCCACGACCCGCGGCAGCTCAACCGCCAGGGCAACGACGTGGGCACCCAGTACCGCTCGGCGATGTTCTACGCGGACGACGAGCAGAAGGCGGAGTTCGAGCAGGCCATCGCCCGCGCCGCCGAGATCTGGGACGGCCCGATCGTCACGCAGCTCGAGCCGCTCGGGCAGTACTGGCGGGCGGAGGAGTACCACCAGGACTTCTTCGCGAAGAACCCGAACCAGGGCTACTGCCTCGCGGTGGCGCTGCCGAAGGTCAATAAGGTGCGCAAGAGCTACGCGCAGTACATCCTCGCGAGCTGACCGCATTCCTGCGCTGATGCGGCGGGCGGGCATCCGCATGGATGACCGCCCGCCGCGTGCGCGTGCGGCTGGTGCCCACCATCGCAGGTGCGCTCGCCGCCAGGGTGCGCGGCGGACGGCGCGCGGGGCGTGATCACGGATATTGACACGGTCGGCTAAGCACATTAGCTTTACGGCTATGACACAGAGCCCGACGCTCCACCTCGCGCGACCCGAGGGCCGCCTCGCCTATGACGTGACCGGATCCGGTCCGCTCGTGATCGCCGTGCCCGGCATGGGCGACCTCCGCTCGGTGTGGCGCGAGCTGGTCCCGGCGCTCGTCGACGCCGGCTTCCGCGTCGCCACGCTCGATCTCCGCGACCACGGCGACTCCGATCTCACCGCGACCGCCTGGGGCGACCGCGAGGTCGCGGACGACGTGCTCGCCCTCGTCGACGGGCTCGGCGGCCCGGCGATCGTCGTCGGCAACTCGCTCGCCGGATCCGCCGCCGTCCTCGCCGCGGCGGCATCCCCTGAGCGCGTGGCCGGCATCGCCCTCGTCAGCCCGTTCCTCCGCGAGACCGGACCGACGGGCGCCGCCCGCACGGCGCTGAACCTCGGCTACCGCGTGCTCTTCGCGCGGCCGTGGGGTGCCGCGGTCTGGGCGTCGTACTACTCGGGCACGCTGAACCGCGGCGCGCGGGCGCCCTGGCTCGGGGAGCACGTCGCCGCCGTGCGCGCCGCGATCGCGCGCCCGGGGCGCCTCGCCGCGCTCCGCCGCCTCGCGCTGACCCTCCATCACGACGTCGTCGAGCCCTCCGTCGGGGCCGCCGCCGCCGTGCCCTCCCTGACCGTCGTCGGCGCCGTCGATCCGGACTACCGCGACCCGGCGGCCGAGCTCGCCTGGATCGGCGAGCACCTCGGCGGCGAGACGATGCTCGTGCCGGAGGCCGCGCACTACGCGCACGCGCAGCAGGCCGCGACCGTGCTGCCGAGGATCGTCGCGTTCGCCGTCGCCGTACGCGACGGCGCTGCGGGTCGCGGCACGTCCGGCAGCGGCGCGCCGGCCACGGGCCAGGCCGACGGTGCCTAGGGCGGGCCTGAGTCGCGACGCGGTCGTCGACCTCGCGGTCCGGATCGTCGACGACGCGCCGCAGGGGCTCGACTCCCTCACGCTGGCCGCCGTCGCCGAGAGCGCCGGCGTCGCGGTGCCGAGCCTGTACAAGCACGTGGGCGGGCTGCCGGATCTCCGTCAGGCGGTCGCGCTCGTCGCCGTCCGCGAGCTCGACCGGCGGGTGTCGGCGGCGGCGGTCGGTGTGGCAGGGGAGGATGCGCTGCGCGCGCTGGGGCGTGCGGTCCGCGCCTTCGCCACCGAGCATCCCGGGCTCTACCGCGCGACCCAGATCGGCGTCTGGACGGACCCGCCGGCGGAGCTCGCACAGGCCTACGCCGACGGGGTCGAGGTGATCGCCGCCGCGCTCCGCGGCTTCGGACTGCCGCCCGAGCGCGAGGTCGACGCGGTCCGCACCGTGCGCTCGGCCGTCCACGGCTTCGTGATGCTCGAGTCGGGCGGGGGCTTCGGCATGCCCGACGACGTCGACCAGAGCTTCGCCGCGCTGCTCGACGTGCTCTGCGGCGGCGTGGCGCGGATGGCGTCGGCGAGCCGCCCGGGAACCGCCTGAGCGGGTTCTCCGAAACGGTGGCGGCAGGGGCGGCGTCGGCGTACCGTGCGGCTCAGACGGCGTCGTCTCGCCGTCGCGACGCCCGGTCCCGATGCCGGGGGAAGGAGCTCGACGATGAGCACCACGACCATGCAGCGCTGGGTGGCCTTCGGTCCCTCGGGGGCTGTCGGCTCGATCCACCGCAACGACGACGGCTACCTCGTGAAGATGGAGCGCGACGGCCGCTACCGCGGTGTCTTCGGCACGCTCAACGCCGCCAAGAACGCACTCCACGCGGCCATGGGCCCCGGCGCGGACTGGCCGGAGTTCCACGAGCACTAGGCGCGAGCGGCCTCCACCGGGGCTGCCACACCGCTCCTCCACAGGCACCGCCAGACGGCCCGCCTCCCCATCCGGGAGGCGGGCCGTCCCGCGTCCGGGCCGGTGCGCGCATCCTCGATCCATCGGATGCCGGAGCCGCTTCCCGGCACGAGCCGGTTCCGGCATCCGATGCCTCGACATCAGCCCGAATCCGGAGGAACCCATGACCGACTCCATCGCCCTCACCGGCCTCGTCGCCACCCCGCCGCGCCATCTCGTCACCGGCGAGGGGCTGGCCATCACGAGCTTCCGGCTCGCCTCGACGCCCCGCCGGTTCGACCGGGGCGCCCAGAAGTGGATCGACGGCGAGACGAACTGGTTCACCATCACGGCGTTCCGCCAGCTCGCGCTCAATCTCGCGGAGTCCCTGCAGAAGGGCCAGCGCGTGGTCGTGCTCGGCCGGCTCCGCGTGCGCTCGTGGGAGGCGGACGAGCGCAGCGGCACGACCGTCGAGGTCACCGCCGACGCGCTCGGCCAGGACCTGTCGTGGGGCACCGCCGTCTGGACGCGCTCGATGAGCTCGACGGTCGCGAAGACCGAGGACACCTTCAGCGAGGTGGAGGCGGAGGAGCGCGCGGCCGTGCTCGTCGACGGCCTCGACGACGACGCGCCCGCCCCGGTCGGCGCCGGCGCGACGCCGTTCTGAGCCGGGCGGCGCTCCCCGGACGGTCGCCTAGACTGACGGCGCGCGGCGAGCCGCGCGCTCGCAGCCCGGTCGAAACGGTGGGGGATCATGACCGCACGTCGTCTCGCGCGTCCGCTCGCGCTCGCGGCGGGAGCCCTCGCGGCGGCCATCATGCTCGCCGGCTGCGTCGGCGGCGACCCGGCGCCGTCGAAGACCGCGAAGCCGAGCGCGAGCGCATCCGGGTCCGCGAAGCCGGAGCTGCAGCTCGACGGCACGGCGAAGCAGAACCTCCCGTACTTCGACTCCGTCAACGAGGCCCTCATCGCCAAGGGCGGCGACCTCGGCGGCCGGTCGTTCATCGACGCCCTCGTCGCGGCCGGCTTCGTGAAGACCGACATGGAGCTGACGCCGGACACGACCAGCGTCGGGCTCAAGGCCGACAGCATCCAGTTCTCCGTCAAGTTCAACGGCGACTGCCTGCTGGGCCAGTACGGCAGCGTCGGCTACGTCAGCCAGGTCGTCGACCAGCTCGGCACCGGCCGCTGCCTCGTCGGCAAGACGCGCCCCATCGACTGGTAGCCGCCTGGCAGCCGTCCGCGCTGAGCGAGCGCGGCGGTGCGAGGGCCCCGCGTTCCCTAGGATCGGATCATGGCCGAGTTCATCTACACCATGTCGGGCGCCCGCAAGAAGGTCGGCGAGAAGGTGATCCTCGACGACGTGAGCATGTCGTTCTACCCGGGCGCGAAGATCGGCATGGTCGGGCCGAACGGCGCCGGCAAGTCGACGATCCTCAAGATCATGGCCGGCCTCGACCAGCCCTCGAACGGCGAGGCCCGCCTCAGCGCCGGCTACACCGTCGGCATCCTCATGCAGGAGCCGGAGCTCGACGAGGAGAAGACGGTCCTCGAGAACGTCCAGGAGGGCGTCGGCCCGATCAAGGGCAAGATCGACCGCTTCAACGAGATCTCCGCCGCCATGGCCGACCCGGACGCTGACTTCGACGCGCTGCTGGCGGAGATGGGCACGCTGCAGGAGGACATCGACGCCGCCGACGCGTGGGACCTCGACTCCCAGCTCGAGCAGGCGATGGATGCGCTGCGCACTCCGCCGGGCGACGCGAGCGTCAAGAACCTCTCCGGTGGTGAGAAGCGCCGCGTCGCGCTGACGAAGCTCCTGCTCCAGAAGCCCGACCTCCTGCTCCTCGACGAGCCCACCAACCACCTCGACGCCGAGAGCGTGCTCTGGCTCGAGCAGCACCTGCAGGCGTACCACGGTGCGGTGATCGCGATCACCCACGACCGGTACTTCCTCGACAACGTCGCCCAGTGGATCGCGGAGGTCGACCGCGGCCACCTCTACCCCTACGAGGGCAACTACTCGACCTACCTCGAGAAGAAGGCCCAGCGTCTCGAGGTGCAGGGCAAGAAGGACCAGAAGCTCGCCAAGCGCCTCGCCGACGAGCTGGACTGGGTGCGCAGCAACGCGAAGGG
Organism: Schumannella sp. GW821-FHT10F01; assembly: GCF_058809295.1. Lineage (NCBI taxonomy): Bacteria > Bacillati > Actinomycetota > Actinomycetes > Micrococcales > Microbacteriaceae > Schumannella > Schumannella sp. GW821-FHT10F01. The sequence goes on along the minus strand of NZ_JBXASM010000012.1, from coordinate 51,576 downwards.
CCGTCAGGCCAAGTCGAAGGCGCGCCTCGCCCGCTACGAGGAGATGGCGTCGGAGGCGGAGCGCACGCGCAAGCTCGACTTCGAGGAGATCCAGATCCCGGCGGGTCCGCGCCTCGGCAGCGTCGTGATCGAGGCCAAGAAGCTGCAGAAGGGCTTCGACGAGCGCGGCACGCTCATCGACGGGCTCTCGTTCTCGCTGCCGCCGAACGGCATCATCGGCGTGATCGGCCCGAACGGCGTCGGCAAGACGACCCTGTTCAAGACGATCGTGGGCCTCGAGCCGATCGACGGCGGCGACCTCAAGGTCGGCGAGACCGTGAAGATCAGCTACGTCGACCAGACGCGCTCGAACATCGACGCGAACAAGACGCTGTGGGAGGTCGTGTCCGACGGGCTCGACATCATCACCGTGGGCAAGACCGAGATCCCGAGCCGCGCGTACGTGTCGAAGTTCGGCTTCAAGGGCCCGGACCAGCAGAAGAAGGCCGGTGTGCTCTCCGGCGGCGAGCGCAACCGCCTCAACCTGGCGCTGACGCTGAAGGAGGGCGGCAACCTGCTGCTCCTCGACGAGCCCACCAACGACCTCGATGTCGAGACGCTGCAGTCGCTCGAGAACGCGCTGCTCGAGTTCCCCGGCTGCGCCGTGGTCATCACCCACGACCGGTGGTTCCTCGACCGGGTCGCGACGCACATCCTCGCCTACGAGGGCACGGACGAGGACCCGGCCTCGTGGTACTGGTTCGAGGGCAACTTCGAGTCGTACGAGGCGAACAAGATCGAGCGGCTCGGACCGGACGCGGCGAAGCCGCACCGGTCCGTGCACCGCAAGCTCACCCGCAGCTGACGGGCGGCACCGGATGACCCGGCTGCACGTCGAGATCCCGCTCCGCTGGAGCGACTACGACGCCTACGCGCACGTCAACAACGCCGAGATGCTGCGCCTCCTCGAGGAGGCGCGCATCCAGGCGTTCTGGCGCCCCGACGGCGACGCCGAGCCCCGGCACGCCACCGCGGTGATGGACGCGCGGCCGGGCGCCGAGACGATCGCGCTCATCGCGCGGCAGGAGGTCGAGTACCTGCTGCCGATCCCGTACATGCGCGCGCCCGTCGACGTGGAGCTGTGGTTCGGCCGGGTCGGCGGCGCGAGCGCCGAGGTGAACTACGAGGTCTACTCGCCGGTCGGCGTCGAGCCGCGGTCGCTGTACACGCGCGCCGCGACCACGCTCGTCATGGTGACCGCGGCGACCGGACGCCCCGCCCGCATCGGCGACGAGCTCCGCGCCGCGTGGGAGCCGTACCTCGACGAGCCCGTCGCGTTCGCGAAGCGCCGCTGAACCGCAGCGCCGCTCGCCGTGTGCAGGATGCCTGCGATCAGTCGAGCGGGACGCGCAGCATCCCCTCCTGGGCGACGCTCGCGAGCAGCCGGCCCTCGCGGTCGTACATGCGGCCGGACGACAGGCCGCGCCCGCCGATCGCGTTGACGGACTCCTGCACGTAGAGCACCCACTCGTCCGCGCGGCCGGGGCGGTGCCACCACATCGCGTGGTCGAGGCTCGCCGCCTTGAGGCCCGGGTTCGACCAGGCGATGCCGTGCGCGCGCAGCGTCGACTCGAGGATCGTGTAGTCGCTGGCGTAGGCGAGCGCGGCGCGGTGCAGGTCGGCGTCATCCGGCATCCGGCCGATCGCGCGCATCCACACGGCCTGGCGCGGCGAGCGGTCCTCGGCCGGCCGCAGGTAGATGGCCGGGTCGACGTGCCGGATGTCGAAGGCCCGCTCCGTCGCCCACGCGGAGGCGCGCGGATCGTCGATGCCGGCGAGCAGCTCGCGGGCCGTCGAGAGGGTCTCGGGATCAGGGTAGGCGGAGATGTCGATGGGCGCCTGGTGCTCGAGGCCCTCGTCGGCGTCCTGGAACGACGCGATCATCGACAGGATCGGCATGCCGCCCTGGTACGCCTGGGTGCGGCGGGTGGAGAACGAGCGGCCGTCGTGGATCCGGTCGACGGAGAACGTGATGGGCAGCCGCACGTCGCCCGGGCGGAGGAAGTAGCCGTGCATCGAGTGCACCGCGCGGCCCTCTTGCACGGTCCGGATGGCGGCGATCAGCGACTGCGCGAGCACCTGCCCGCCGAAGACGCGGCCGATCGGCGTCCACTGGCTCGGGCCGGTGAAGATGTCCTCGCTGGTGCGGGCCCCCGTGTCGGTCAGATCGAGTGCGGCCAGCAGTCCGGCGAGGGGATCGCTCATGGGCGATAGCCTAGGAGCCCGATGAGCCGAACCTTCACTCTCCTCGACTCCGCCGCACTCGAGGACCTCGCCACCTTCGTCGACCGCGCCGGTCGCATCGAGGAGGGCGCGATCCGCATGATCGGCGGCGCCGGCGTGCTCGCGGCCTACGCCGCCGTGCTGTATCCGATCGGCCTCATGGACGACACCCCGACCGTGCTCGGCCTGCGCACCTTCGCGGTGGAGCCGCAGGAGGAGTTCTTCGACGCGGTCGTGCCGGTGCGCTCCTTCGCGCAGCGGATCGAGAGCGCGCGACTGCGCTACGCCGCGGCCCGCGAGATGGAGTCGTCCGCCGGGTCGACCGTCGCACCGCCGGTGACCGTGAACCTGCCGATCGAGGTGAACACGGTCACCTGGGCCGGCATCTCGCCGCCGCGCGGCGGCTGGCACGCGGCCGGCGAGCACTCCGCCGCCGAACTGCGGGCCGTCGCGGATGCCGGCGTCGCCGAGATCGCGGAGGCGGTGCCCGAGGCCGTCGGCGAGCAGATCGTGCGGAAGGTGCGCGGCGAGATCTGGAGCCGTCCGATCGAGGGCATCGAGCACATTCCGGCCGGCGCGGCGTTCGCGCAGCTGAGCCTCGGCTTCCTCGGCGACGACCCCGTGCGCCTGTACGAGTCGGGCCCGTGGACGCGGCTCTCGACCGAGCGCGGCCACGTGCTCATCAAGCGCAAGCCCTGGACGCTCGCGCGCTGACGCCGCCGCGCCCGCTCCGGGCCGAGGGCGGCGCACGGGCAGTGCCCGAGCGGCGCCCGGACGGATTGGCCCGAGCGGCGCCCGGACCCGGATCGGCCCGAGCGTCCGGCGCGCGATCGGCCCGTGACCCGGTCCGCCGTACCTGCCTACGGTCGACGCATGACCCAGCAGCAGCACGCGACCGCACCGGAGGACCTCACCCGCCTGTTCGTCGAGGCGGCGACCGCGAAGGATGCCGACGGCATCGCAGCGCTCTACGAGGAGGACGCCGTGATGGCGTTCCCGCCCGGCACCGAGACACGCGGGCGGGACGCGATCCGCGCCCTGTTCGCCGAGGCGCTGCCCTCGATGCCGGCGCCCGAGCCGGAGGCGCCGCTCCCGACGTTGATCAGCGGCGACCTCGCGCTGACGGCGACGCCGGCGAAGGACGGCGCGGGTGTCCGCGTCCAGGTGGCGCGGCGCCAGCCCGACGGCCGCTGGCTCCGCGTGCTCGACCAGCCCGGCATCGGCGCCTGAGCCCCGCCGCCGTTCGAACGCGCGCGAAACGCACGAACGGGCGCGGAACACCGGTGACGGACCGGCCGGCCGGCCGCCAGCCGCCCGACCCCGCGGGCGGCGCTCAGAGCGAGGTGGAGGCCGCCCGGCCCGCGACGCGCCCGGTGAAGAGGCAGCCGCCGAGGAACGTCCCCTCGAGCGAGCGGTAGCCGTGCACCCCGCCGCCGCCGAAGCCGGCGGCCTCGCCGACGGCGTAGAGGCCCGGCACCGGGTCGCCGGTCGGCCCGAGCGCGCGTCCGCGCAGGTCGGTCTGGATGCCGCCGAGCGACTTGCGGGTGAGGATGTGCAGCTTCACCGCGATGAGCGGGCCCGCGGCCGGGTCGAGCACCCGGTGCGGCTTCGCGACGCGGATGAGCCGGTCGCCGAGATACCGGCGGGCGCCGCGGATGGCCGTGACCTGCGCGTCCTTCGAGAACGGGTTCGCGATCTCGCGGTCGCGCGCCTCGATCTCGGCGCGGATGCTCGCCGTGTCGAGCTCGACGCCGGGGGAGTGCTCGACCATCTTCGCGAGCAGCGTGTCGAGGTCGTCGGCGACGAGGAAGTCCTCGCCGTCGGACTTGAAGCGCTCGACGGCCTCGGTCGCGCCGCGGCCGAGGCGCTGGCGGAGCAGCTCGCGCACGCTCTTGCCGGTGAGGTCGGGGTTCTGCTCGCTGCCCGAGAGCGCGAACTCCTTCTCGATGATGCGCTGATCGAGCACGAACCAGCTGTGGTCGTGTCCGGTCTGGCGCAGCCACTCGAGCGTGCCGAGGGTGTCGAAGCCGGGGAAGAGCGGCACCGGCAGCCGGTGGCCCTCCGCGTCGAACCACAGGCTCGAGGGCCCGGGCAGGATCCGGATGCCGTGGCGCTCCCAGACCGGGGAGTGGTTGCGGATGCCCTCGACGTAGTGCCACATCCGGTCGCCGTTGACGAGCCGCGCGCCGGCGGTCTCGCTGATGCCGAGCATCCGGCCGTCGACGTGCGCCGGCACGCCGCTGATCATCTCGTCGGGCGGCGAGCCGAGCCACTCGGGCCAGCTCGCGCGCACGAGATCCGGGTTGCCGCCGATGCCGCCCGACGCGACGATGACGGCGCCGGCCGAGAGCTCGAAGTCCGCCACCGGATCGCGGTTCGACGCCGCGCCGCGCGCCGCGCCGTCCGGGGCCAGCACCGTGCCGCGCGCGCCGGTGACCGCGCCGCCCGCGACGACGAGCTCGTCGACCCGGTGCCGGAAGCGCAGCTGCGCCTGGCCCTCGGCGACGCCGCGGAGCACCCGCGCGACGAACGGCTCGAGGATGCCCGGTCCGGTGCCCCAGGTGATGTGGAACCGCGGCACCGAGTTGCCGTGGGCGGTCGCGGTGTAGCCGCCGCGCTCGGCCCACCCCACGACCGGGAAGAAGCGGATGCCCTTCGACGCGAGCCACGCCCGCTTCTCGCCGGCGGCGAAGTCGAGGTACGCCTCGGCCCAGCGGATGCCCTCGCGATCCTCGTCGCGGTCGAACTCGGCGCTGGCGAACCAGTCCTGGCGCGCGAGGTCGAGGCTGTCGCGGATGCCGAGGCGCCGCTGCTCGGGGCTGTCGACGAGGAACAGCCCGCCGAACGACCACCAGGCCTGACCGCCGAGCGACGCCTCGGGCTCCTGCTCGAGGATGATGACCCGCCGGCCGGCGTCGAGGAGCTCGCCGGCGGCGACGAGCCCCGCGAGGCCCGCTCCGATCACCAGGGCGTCGGCATCGGTCATCCGGAGTCCTCCTCGGGCGGTCGGCAGCGGTCGCGGGTGTGCCGAGCCTAACGGGCGGGCCCGGACGGCTCGTGCGCGTCCGTCCGGATGCGCGGTCGTCCTGCGCGACTAGCCGCGGGCCGCCGCGTGGTGCGCCGCCGTCCAGGCGTCGGCGCGGTCGCCGCCGACGATCGCGGGGGCGTGGTGGGCGAGCCACTCCATGAGCGGGATCAGGCGCGTCATGAGGTCGCGGCCGAGGTCGGTGAGGCTGTACTCGACGTGCGGCGGCACGACCGGCAGCGCCTCGCGCCGCACCAGTCCGTCGCGCTCGAGCGTGCGCAGCGTCTGCGCGAGCATCTTCTCGCTGATGCCGTCGACGGCGCGGCGCAGCTCCGCCCAGCGCAGCGTGCCGTCGCTGAGCACGAGCAGCACGAGGGTGCCCCACTTGCTGCCGATGTGGTCGAGCACGACGCGCGTGGGGCAGCCCTCGTCGAAGAGGGTGTCGTCGAATCCGGGCAGGTGGCGGATCTCGGACAGCGTGGTGGCCATGGCGAGCAACTTACCGGAAAGTGGGTACCCTCCGCCGGGAATGCACCTCACGAGAGCCCGGTTGCCTCCCCCGTGCGCTCCGACGGTCGGAGCGGAAGAAGGAGCATCCGCACCATGACCATCCTCATCACCGGCGCCACCGGCCACCTCGGACGACTGGCCGTCGAGGCCCTCCTCGCCCGCGGCGCGCAGCCCGCTGACCTCATCGCCGGCGTGCGCACCCCCGCCAAGGCCGCCGACCTCGCGGACCGCGGCGTGCGCGTCGTCGAGCTCGACTACGACCGTCCCGAGACCGTAGCGGCCGCGCTCGAGGGGGTCGAGCAGGTGCTCCTGGTGTCGGCGAGCGAGCCGGGTCGGCGGGTGCCGCAGCACCAGGCCGTGATCGACGCCGCGGCGGCCGCCGGCGTGACGAAGCTCGTCTACACGAGCGCGCCGTTCGCCACCACGTCGTCGCTCATCCTCGCGCCGGAGCACAAGGCGACGGAGGAGCTGCTCGCGGCATCCGGGCTGCCGACCGTGGTCCTCCGCAACAACTGGTACACCGAGAACTACACCGGCTCCGCCTCGCAGGCCGCCGGTTCGGGCACGCTGCTCGGCAGCGCGCACGAGGGCCGGGTCGCGAGCGCGAGCCGCAAGGACTACGCGGAGGCCGCCGCGGTCGTGCTGCTCGAGGACGGCCACGTCGGACAGGTCTACGAGCTCGCCGGCGACGTCGCCTGGACCTTCCCGGAGCTCGCCGCCACCATCGCCGAGGTGACGGGCGCCGCGGTCGAGTACCGGGACGTGCCGACCGACGAGCACGTCGCCGCGCTGGTCGGCTTCGGTCTCGACGAGGGCACGGCGGGCTTCGTCGCCGGCATCGACGCGAGCATCGCCGCCGGCACGCTCGAGTTCACCGACGGCACGCTCGCGAAGCTGATCGGCCGACCGACGACGCCGGTCGCGCAGGGCCTGCGCGAGGACGGGCTCGCGGCCTGACGCTCACGGCTCCCTGAGCCCGTCGGAGGGACCTTCGACAGGCTCAGGGATCCGAGTCCAGCGGGCGGCGTCACTCCTCGAACGTGTTGACCATCGCGTGCGCCGCGCGCTCGAGGTAGCCCCAGAGCATCCCCTGGTGCATCGGCGAGAGGTCCAGCTCCTCCACCGCGACGCGCATGTGGGCGAGCCAGCGGTCGCGCGCGTCCGGGTTCACCTTGAACGGCATGTGCCGCATCCGGAGCCGCGGATGCCCGCGCTCCTCGCTGTACGTCGTCGGTCCGCCCCAGTACTGCTCGAGGAAGCCGGTGAGGCGCTGCACGGCGCCCTCCATGTCGTCCTCGGGATACATCGGACGCAGCACCTCGTCATCGGCCACGCCCTCGTAGAAGCGCCGCACGAGCCGCTCGAACGTCGGCCGTCCGCCGACCTCCCGCCAGAAGTTGCCCTGCGCGTCCTCGCCGCCCGGCTCGGAGCGGAGGAACAGGTGATCACCGGCCACGGCTCACTCCGTCCCGTCCGGCGGGGTCAGCGGACGGCGGGCGCGCGGCATCTTCTTCGGCGCGGCCGGCGGCTGCGCGGCGATCGGCGCGGTCGACGGCGGCCGGGCGCCCCGCACGGAGGTCGCGTCGTCGAACCCGGACAGCACGACCGCGTTGAGCGACGGCACGTGCACGTCCATCTCGTCGAGGGCGTGCTTGAGGCGGCCGCGCAGCTCGCGGGCCACGTCGTCCTTCGATCCGGAGCGGGTCTTCGCGACGATGCGGATCACGATCGCCTCGGCCGAGATCGATTCGATGCCCCAGATCTCCGGCCGCTCGAGGAAGATGCGCTTCCACTTCGGCTCGCCGGCCATGTCGACGGCGGTGGACAGCATCCGCTCCTGCACGCTCTGCACGTCCGCGTCGTACGGCACGGCGAGATCGATGATCACGCGCGACCAGCCCTGCGACATGTTGCCGACGCGGAGGATCTCGCCGTTGCGCACGAACCAGAGCACGCCGTTGACGTCGCGGATCTGCGTCGTGCGGATGCCGACGGTCTCGACCACGCCGGTCGCGAACGAGACGTCGACGACATCGCCGACGCCGAGCTGGTCCTCCATGACCATGAACAGGCCGTTGAGGATGTCCTTGACGACGTTCTGCGCGCCGAAGCCGAGACCGGCGCCGAGGGCGGCGGTGATGAGCGAGAACGCGCCGGTCACGTTCGGGTTGATCGCGGTGACGATCGAGATGAGCGCCACGATCACGATGATCGCGGAGACGACGTTGCTCAAGACCGTGCCGAGCGTGCGGGTGCGCTGCACGGTGCGCACGGCGGCGAGCGGCGAGGCCTGCAGCGCACGCGTGTCGTCGACGTTCTGGCGCTTCTTGACGCCGTTGACGATGCGGTCGACGGTGCGCCGGATGACGAAGTGCAGCACGATCCGCAGCACGAGCGCCACGATGATGATGATGAGGACCTGCAGCGGCCAGCCCATGAGGAAGGCCCAGAGCCCCGTCCAGAAGTCGGTGAGGTCGGTGGTCATAGCGCGCCAAGCCTAACGACGGGGTCGTGCCGAGACTGGGCGCGACGTGGACGGAGGGCGGGCGTCCACTGGACGCCCGCCCTCGCGATCCGATGCCGCGTCAGGCGTCGCGGCGCTTCACCAGCACGCCGGCGAGCACGCCGAGCACGACGACCCAGGCGAGCACGATGAGCCCGCCGTCGAGCGGCGTCAGGGCCCAGACGCCGTCCGAGGAGGTCTGCAGCGTCGTGCCCTCGGCGATGTACGCGGACATCCGCGAGCCGGCGTTGGAGGGCAGCAGCGCGCCGAGGTTGGTGACCCAGGCGGCCTGTGCGACGCCGCTGAGGATGCCGACGATGATCGGCAGCACCATGATGAGCCCGACCGCGACCGCGATGCCGCCCGCGCTGTTGCGGATGATCGCGCCGATGGCGACGGCCATCACGCCGACGAGCGCGAGGTAGAGCATCTCGCCGAGCAGTGCGCTCCAGAGCGGCCAGCCGCCGAGGCTCGGGTGCAGGTCGCCGGTGGCGAGCAGCGCGGACGCGACGAGCAGCGACAGCAGCACGGCGACCGCCGAGACGATGAACATCGTCACGCCGACGATGATCGCCTTCGCAGCGAGCGGCGCCAGGCGGCCGGGGGCCGCGGCGAAGGTCGAGCGGATCATGCCCGTGCCGAACTCGCCGGAGATCATGAGCACGCCGAGCACGGCGACCACGAGCGAGACGAACAGCGCGGGCGCCGTCACGGCCGAGACCAGGAGCGGCTGCGTCTGCTCGTCGGAGAGGTCGGGGATCGGCTGACCCTGCGCCGCCGACTGGGTGCTCAGCGCGAACGCGAGCCCGGCCAGCGCCGAGATGCCCACGCTGATCACCACGGCGACGATCGAGCACCAGAACGTGGAGCGCAGCGTGCGGAGCTTGATCCACTCGGAGCGCAGGATGCCGGCGAAGGACAGGTGGCCTCCGGACGCCGGAGCGACGGCGGGGGCGGGAGCGGTCGTGGTCATCGGGCACCTCCGGTCGGGGCCGGTGCGCCGCCGGAGACGTACTGCACCTCGTTCTGGGTGAGCTCCATGTAGGCCGCCTCGAGCGTGCCGGCGATCGGCGAGAGCTCGTGCAGCACGAGCGCGTGCTGCGCCGCCAGCTCGCCGATGCGCGGCGCCGGCATGCCGGTGACGAGCAGCTCGCCGTCGGCGCCGAGCGTGACGCCCGCGCCGCTGCCGTGGAGCACGTCGCCGAGCGCCTGGGTCTGCGGCGTGCGGACGCGCACGCTGGTGCCGCCCGCGCCGGCCACGATCTCGGCGACGGGGGCGTCGGCGATGACCCGGCCGCGGCCGAGCACGATGATGTGGTCGGCCGTCTGCGCCATCTCGCTCATGAGGTGCGAGGAGAGGAACACGGTGCGGCCCTCCGACGCGAGGTGGCGCGTCAGCTGTCGCACCCACATGACGCCCTCGGGGTCGAGGCCGTTCACCGGCTCGTCGAGGATGAGCGTCTGCGGGTCGCCGAGCAGCGCGGCGGCGATGCCGAGGCGCTGTCCCATGCCGAGCGAGAATCCGCCGACGCGCTTGCGCGCGACGCTCTGCAGGCCGGTGAGGGCGATGACCTCGTCGACGCGCGCCGCCGGGATGCCGTGCGTCGCGGCCTGCGCGAGCAGGTGGTTGCGGGCCGTGCGCCCGGTGTGGATGGCCTTCGCGTCGAGCAGCGCGCCGACCTGCCGCAGCGGGTCCTTGAGCTGCGCGTAGGCCGAGCCGTTCACCGTGACGGACCCGGATGTCGGACGGTCGAGTCCGATGATCATCCGCATCGTCGTCGACTTGCCGGCGCCGTTCGGGCCCAGGAAGCCGGTGACCCGGCCGGGCTGCGCGGTGAACGTGATGTGGTCGACGGCCAGGGTCGGCCCGTAGCTCTTGGTGAGATCTCGGGCTTCGATCATGGGATTCTCCTCATGTTCTCGAGCCTAGACGGGGCTGTCTGTGCTTCCGAAGAGGGAGAGCCCCCGGATCGCTCCGGGGGCTCTCGACCGCGTTCGGCTCAGTCGTGCGGGGCGGCTCAGCCCCGGTCGTGCTCCTGCGCGCTGAGCGAGCGCACCACGACGGCGCGCTGCTCGAGCAGCATGCGGCGCAGCGCGGCCGGCGCGGACTCGTTGGCGTCGAGCCAGCGCGTGGTCGCGTCGACGAGCTCCTGCGAGGCCAGCGGCGTCGGGAAGAGCCCGGTGATGAGGTACTCCGCGATCTTGTAGCTGCGCGACTCCCAGATGCCGAGGATCGCCTCGAAGTACGGCGCGACCCGGCCGGCGAGCACCTGCGGGTCGTTGACGTGGAGGTAGCCCATCGTCGCGGCGCGCACCACGACGTTCGGCTGGGTGCCGCCGACGAGCTCGTCGAACGCCGCCGCCTTGCCCTCCGGCGTCGGGATGGTCGCGCGGGCGCGGGCCGCCGCCTGCTCGCCGCTCGAGGTGGAGTCCGCCTCGAGCGCCGTCGCGATCTCCGCCTCGCCGGCCCCGCCCGTGAGCACGAGGCCCTCGAGCAGCTCCCAGCGCAGGTCGGTGTCGACCGTGAGTCCGTCGAGCGCGATGCCGCCCTCGAGCAGGCCACGGAGGGCGGCCTCGTGCTCGTCGGTCGACGCGGCCTGCGCGAAGAACTTGACGAACTGGAACTGGGCGTCGCTGCCGGCCTCGGCCTGCTGCGCGAGCGACCAGAGCGCGTCGCCGATGGCGCGCACCGTGTCGATCCGCACCTCCGGGTCCACGTACATCCGGGCGGTCGTGAGCAGCTGCGTCAGCGTCACGCGGACGGTGGTCGACTCCGTCTCCGCGGCGATGTTGCCGAGCACGAGGCGCACGTAGTCGCTTGCGCGCATGACCGCGTCGCGGGTCGACTCCCAGGCCGAGCCCCACACGAGCGCGCGCGCCAGCGGGTCGCCGATCGCCGAGAGGTTCTCGATCGCGACGGCGAGCGACGCCTCGTCGAGGCGGATCTTCGCGTAGGCGAGGTCGTCGTCGTTGAGCAGCACGAGGTCGGGCTTCGCGAGGCCGACCAGGGCCGGCACCTCGGTGCGGTCGCCGTCGATGTCGAGCTCGACGCGCTCCACCCGGGTCAGCGCGCCGTCCTGCAGTGCGTAGAAGCCGACGGCGAGGCGGTGCGGGCGGATGGTCGGGTGATCCTCGATCGCGGTCTGCAGGATCGCGAAGGCGGTGATGCGGCCGTCCGCGTCGGTCTCGATCTCGGGCGTCAGGGTGTTCACGCCGGCGGTCTCGAGCCAGCGCTTCGACCAATCGTCGAGGTCGCGGCCGCTCGTGGTCTCGAGCTCGGCGAGCAGGTCCTTCAGCTCCGTGTTCGAGAACTCGTGCTTGGCGAAGTACGCCCCGACGCCGGCGAAGAACGCGTCGACGCCGACCCAGGCGGCGAGCTGCTTGAGCACCGACCCGCCCTTGGCGTAGGTGATCCCGTCGAAGTTGACCTGCACGTCCTCGAGGTCGTTGATGGTCGCGACGATGGGGTGGGTCGAGGGCAGCTGGTCCTGGCGGTACGCCCAGCTCTTCTCCATCGCCTGGAACGTGGTCCAGGCGCCCTCCCACTCGGTGGCCTCGGCGGTGGCGATCGTCGACGCCCACTCGGCGAACGACTCGTTGAGCCAGAGGTCGTTCCACCACTTCATCGTCACGAGGTCGCCGAACCACATGTGCGCGAGCTCGTGCAGGATCGTGACGACGCGGCGCTCGCGGATGGCATCGGTCACCTTCGACCGGAAGACGTACGTCTCCGTGAACGTGACGGCGCCCGCGTTCTCCATCGCGCCGGCGTTGAACTCCGGCACGAAGAGCTGGTCGTACTTCGCGAAGGGGTACGGGTAGCCGAACTTCGCCTCGTAGTACTCGAAGCCCTTGCGGGTGGTGTCGAACACGTAGTCCGCGTCGAGGTACTGGAACAGCGACTTCCGCGCGTAGACCCCGAGCGGGATGACCCGGCCGCTCGCGCTCGTCAGCTCGGAGTGCACGGACTGGTACGGGCCGGCGATGAGCGCGGTGATGTAGCTCGAGATGCGCTGGGTCGGCTCGAAGTGCCAGGTCGCGGCGCCTTCGTGCGCGGCGACCGGCTCCGGGGTGGGGGAGTTCGACACGACGGCCCACGCGGCGGGCGCGGTGACGTGGAACGTGAACTCCGCCTTGAGGTCGGGCTGCTCGAACACCGCGTACATGCGGCGGCTGTCCGGCACCTCGAACTGCGAGTAGAGGTACACCTCGGAGTCCACCGGGTCGACGAAGCGGTGCAGGCCCTCGCCGGTGTTCGTGTAGATCGCATCGGCGTCGACGACGAGCTCGTTCTCCGCGGCGAGGTCGTCGAGGCGGATGCGCACGCCGTCGGCGACGTCGGCCGGGTCGAGCTCGCGGCCGTTCAGCGTCACCGCGTGCACGGCGCGCGTGATCGCGTCGATGAACGTCGACGCGCCCGGCGTCGCGCGGAACCGCACCACGGTGGTCGACCGGAAGGTCTCCGGCCCGGTGGTGAGGTCGAGGGTCACGTCGTACGACGCGACGTCGACGATGCCCTTCCGCTCCGCTGCTTCCGATCGGGTGAGGTTCTCGCCAGGCACGGTGCTCCTTCGCTGCTGTTCTCGGCGGATCGTGTCCGCCCGTCGAGCCTAACGTCGGCATCCGGGAGGGGGACCGGGATGTCGTGCGCCGGGCGTACCGTTCGCGCATGACGGAGACAGAGCTGTTCCAAGCCTCGGATGCCGACCTGCGCTCGGTGATCGACCGCCTGACGCCCGACCACCTGACCCGGCCGATGCCGCAGGACTGGTCGCGCACGACGGATCCCACGCTCCACGACATCGTGGTCGCGCACCTCGTCGACGAGTCCTGGGTGCCGGACGTCGTTGCGGGCCGCACGCTCGACGAGGTCGGCGACCGCTGGTCGGGCGACCTCGCCGGCGACGACGTGATCGCAGCGTACGACCGCGCGAACGACGCGGCCACGGCGGCGGTGACCTCGGCCTTCCCGGGCGGCGAGGTGCCGGGCGACGCGGTGGCGCACTTCAGCTACGGCGACTTCCCGATGGCCGAGGGGCTCGTGCACATCGCGTCGTACCGGGCGTTCCAGGCCTGGCTCATCGCGAAGGAGGTCGGGCTGCCCTTCCACCTCGCGCCGGCGGTGATCGAGGGCTCGAACCGCTGGATCGTGCCGAACGCGGCGCAGTGGCGGGAGTGGCACGTGCTGCCGCCCGAGATCGAGCCGCCGGCCGGCGCCGACGAGGAGACCTTGCTGCTCTGCCGCCTCGGGTTCTGGCACGACTAGCGCGCGTCCCGTGCGGCCTCCGCCTCGAGCCAGCGGGCCTCCGCCGCGTTCGGGGTCAGCGCCGCGGCCTCGCCGGCGGCCGTCCGGGCCTCCTCGTCCCGACCCGCCCGGCGCAGCAGATGCGCCCGGACGGCGGCGACGCGGTGCGGCGGCGCGCCGGCCACCCGCGCCAGCTCGGCCAGCGCCGCGTCGGGGCCGCGCACGTCGCCGAGCGCGACGACCCAGCCGAGCGCCGGGATCGGACCCGGATCGAGCTCGCGGAGCATCGTGTACAGCGCGAGCAGCTGGTCCCGGTCGGTGCTCGCGTCGTCCGGCGCCTCGTCGTGCACCGCGGCGATCGCCGCGCGCAGCTGGAAGGTGCCGAGCGGGAACGCCGGCAGCGACGCCTCGAGCAGGGTCACGCCCTCCGCGATGTCGCCCCGGCGCCAGCGCGAGCGGTCCTGATCGGCGAGCGGCACCGGCAGGCCGCCAGGTCCGACCCGGGCGGGAGCGCGGGCGTCGGTGAGCAGGATGAGCGCGAGCAGCCCCATCACCTCGCCGCGCCAGGGCGCGTCCGCGGGCGTCCGCTCGAGCAGCATCCGGGTGAGGCGGCGCGACTCCGCGGCGAGCTCCGGCCGCAGCAGCGCGTCGCCGTCCGTCGCGCTGTGCGACTCCGTGTGGATCAGGCCGAGCACCGTGAGGACGGCGGGGATGCGCGCCGCGACGTCGCCTGCGGGCAGCGGACCGAGTCCGCCGTCGGGCAGCGACCGCAGCACGGCCTTCGCGCGGCTGATCCGCTGGGCGACCGTCGCCTCCCGTTGGAGGAGGCCGCGGGCGACTTCGCGGGTGGTCAGCCCGCCGACCGCGCGCAGCGTCAGCGCCACCTGCGACGCCGGCGGGAGCGCGGGGTGGCAGCACAGCAGCAGCAGGTCGAGCGAGTCGTCGACGTCGGGCACGTCCGCGGGCGGCGGCTCGAGCAGCGCGGTGCGCAGCTCGCGGTCCCGTCGCGCGGTGCTCGAGCGCACCGCGTCGATCCAGTTGCGCGCCGCCGCCGTGCAGAGCCAGGCGACCGGGTCCTCCGGCAGGCCGTCGACCGGCCAGCGGCGGGCCGCGTCGACCAGGGCCTCCTGCAGCGCGTCCTCCGCGTCGTGGAAGTCGCCGGTGCGCCGCACGAGCACCGCCAGCGCGCGCGGCGCCGCCGCCCGCACGGCGGCGGTGACGAGCGACCCCGGCGGTCTCATGGCGGGGCGCTACGCATCGAACGCCGCGAAGTCCTCGGCGGTGAGCGCGCGCGCCACCCGGATCGCGCCGTAGCGCGCCTCCGGGAATCGCGCCGCGATCTCCACCGCGCGGGCCTCGTCGGCGACGTCGACCAGGTAGAAGCCGGAGACGACCTCCGTGACCTCCGGCAGGGGTGCATCGGTGACGACCGGGCCGTCGGGGCCGAGCGTCACGATGCGCTGCACTCGCTCGTCGAGGGCCTTCGACTCGACGAGCTCGCCGCTCGCCTCCAGGTCCGACTCGACGTCGAAGTACGACTGGAACGCGGCGGCGCGCGCGTCGGCGTCGAGCGTCGCCCACATCCGCACGACGTCGGCGTTGCTCTGGATCAGGATGACGTACTTCATGGCGTGCTCCTCGAGTGACCGCGGTGCGATCTCATCAGGATGTCGGAGCCGCACCCCGATCCTCTACACGCCCGGCGCGGATCGCCGGGGGAACCGGTGCCAGACTGAGCGGGTGCGCATCCACATCGCCACCGACCACGCCGGGCTGGAGTTCTCGCGGACGCTGCAGGAGCACCTGCGCGACGCCGGCCACGAGGTGCACGACCACGGGCCCGTCGAGTACGACGCCCTCGACGACTACCCCTCGTTCTGCATCAACGCCGCCCACGCCGTCGTCGTCGACGAGCAGGCCGGCCTCGAGGTGCTCGGCATCGTCTTCGGCGGCTCCGGCAACGGCGAGCAGATGGCCGCGAACAAGGTGAGCGGCGTCCGCGCCGCGCTCGTCTGGAACCACTCGACGGCCGAGCTCGCCCGCGAGCACAACGCGGCCAACGTGATCTCCATCGGCGCCCGGCAGCACACGGTCGAGGAGGCCATCGCCTTCATCGACACGTTCCTCGCGACGCCGTTCAGCGGCGAGGAGCGCCACGCGCGGCGCATCGCGCAGCTCGCCGAGTACGAGGCGACCGGCGCCATCGCCGGCAGGCAGGTCGACTGAGCCGTGCCCGAGGGCCACTCCGTCCACCGCATCACCGGGCAGTTCGCCCGGCACTTCGAGCACACCCCGGTGCGGGTGAGCTCTCCGCAGGGGCGCTTCGCGGGCGACGCGGCGCGCATCGACGGCCGCGAGATCGTCGATGCGCGGGCGGTCGGCAAGCAGATGTTCCTCGAGTTCGACAACGGGCTCTGGCTGCGGGTGCACCTCGGCATGTACGGCGCGTGGGACTTCGCGGGCCGGATCGACCTGCCCGCCGCGTCGACGCGCGCCGGCGGCGACACCGCGCGCGACAACCCGGACTCGCTGGCCTCGATGGGCGCGCCGCGCCGGCTGCGGATGGCGGAGTCCGAGCGGCTCGGCGATGCGGTCGAGGGCTTCCCGCCCGAGCCGGTCGGACAGGTGCGGGTGCGGCTGCTCACCGACGAGGCCGTCGCCGACCTCCGCGGTCCCACCGCGTGCGAGGTGCTCGACGCCGCGGAGGTGCAGCAGGCGATCGCGAAGCTCGGGCCGGATCCGCTCGTCGACGGCGCGCGTCGCGGGGAGCAGCGCTTCCTCGAGGTCGCGCGTCGCAAGGCGCAGCCGATCGCGCTCGTGCTCATGGACCAGTCCGTGATCGCCGGCATCGGCAACGTGTACCGCGCCGAGCTGCTGTTCCGGGCGCGGCTCGATCCGTTCCGCGAGGCGCGCGACGTGCCGGAGGAGGAGCTGCGCGCGCTCTGGCGCGACTGGGCGAAGCTGCTGCGCATCGGCGTCGACACCGGCTACATGCTCACGATGGACACCCGCAGCGCCGCCCGCCGCGAGCGACAGCTGGCGAGCCGCGACGACCGCCACTGGGTGTACCACCGCACCGGGCTGCCCTGCCGTGTCTGCGGCACGCCGATCGCGATGCAGGTGCTCGCCGGCCGCAAGCTCTACTGGTGCCCGACGGACCAGGTCTGAGCGGCCTGCTCCGGCCTCCCGGCACCGCCCCGAACGACCACGCCCCCTTCCATCCCTGGAGACCCGGATGCGGCACACGCCCCACTACCTGATGACGGACGAGTCCGAGGTGAAGCGCCTGGTGCGCGAGAACCCGTGGGCGGGCATCGTCTCCGCCACCTCGGGCGGTCTCGTCGCGTCGCACTACCCGGTGCTGCTGGAGGAGGACGCGGCGGGCATCTCGCTCGTCTCGCACGTCGGCCGCCCCGACGAGCGGCTGCACGAGCTCGGGCAGCACGAGGTGCTCGTGATCGTGCAGGGCCCGCACGGCTACGTCTCGCCCGGCTGGTACGCGGAGGGCGACTTCATCCCGACCTGGAACCATGTCACGGCGCACCTCTACGGCACGCCGGAGCTGCTGCCGCAGGAGGAGAACTTCCGGGTGCTCTCCGCCCTCGTCGACCACTTCGAGCGGCGGATGCCGTCGCCGGTCTCGCTGCAGTACGACGAGGAGTACGCGCGCCGGATCGCGCTCGGCACGGTCGGCATCCGGATCCGGGTGACCCGCTTCGACGCCCGCGCCAAGCTGAGCCAGAACAAGACCCCGGCCGTGCGCGAGACGATCATCGCCGCCCTCCGCGGCGACGGCCCGTACTCCTCCGCGCCGCTCGCCGATGAGATGGCGCGGGTGGAGGCGATCGCCGGAGCGCCGGATTGAGCGCGCCGAGCCTCGTCCTCCGCGGGGTCCGGATCGTCGGCGGCGCCGACGCGACCGTCGACGTGCTGCTCGCGGACGGGCGGATCGCGGCGATCGGGGCGGACGACGTCGCCGCCGCGACGCAGGCCTCCGGTACCGCGGCCGAGGCGGTCGACGCGGCCGGGCGCTGGCTGATGCCCGGCCTGTGGGACCACCACGTGCACCTGACCCAGTGGTCGCTCGTGCGCCGGCGGCTCGACGTCTCCGCGGCGCGGTCGGCCGCCGAGGCGGGCGGGCTCGTGCGCGCGCACGCCGCGGCGCATCCCGTCGAGCCCGGCGACGTCCTCGTCGGCTACGGGTTCCGCGACGCGCTCTGGGCCGACGCCCCGAGCGCGGAGGCGATCGAGGCCGGGGGAGCGCCGGTGGCCCTCATCAGCGCCGACGTGCACACGGTGTGGATGAACCGCGCCGCGCTCGAGCACCTCGGCCTCGGCGCCGACGACTGGTTCCTCCGCGAGAAGCCGGCGTTCGACGTCGGCGTGCGGCTCGGCGCCACGAGCCACGAGCGGGCGGACGAGGCCGTCGCCGACGCCGTGCGGGCTGCGGCCGCGCGCGGGATCGTCGGCCTCGGGGACCTCGAGATGGACGATGCGGGCGCGGCCTGGGTGCGGCGTCGCGCGCGGCCGGGCTATCCGCGCGTGCGGGTCCGTGCGTCGGTGTACCCGCACGCCCTGGCGGACGCCCGGGCCCGCGGCCAGCGCACCGACGAGCCGCTCGCCGCCACCGACGGGCTCGTCGTCGGCGGCGCGCTGAAGATCTTCACGGACGGCGCGCTGAACACCCGGACGGCGTACACCGTCGAGCCGTATCCCGGCACGGTGGACGGCGACCTCACCACCGGGCTGCCGGTGCACGAGCTCGACGAGATCGTCGCGCTGATGCGGGCCGGGCTCGAGGCGGGCATCCGGCCGACCATCCACGCGATCGGCGACGCCGCCGTCGCGCTCGCGCTCGACGCGTTCGAGCGCGCTGGCACCGGCGGCACGATGGAGCACGCGCAGCTCGTCCGGCTCGACGACATGCCGCGGTTCGCGGCGCTCGGAGTCGAGGCGAGCGTGCAGCCGGAGCACGCGATGGACGACCGCGACGTGGCGGACGCCCTGTGGGGCGACCGGGCGGACCGCGCCTTCGCCTGGCGCAGCCTCCTCGATGCGGGCGCGGTGCTGCGCTTCGGCTCCGACGCCCCGGTCGCGCCGCTCGACCCGTGGGGCACGATGGCGGCCGCGGTGTTCCGCACCCGCGACGGGCGCGAGGCGTGGCATCCGGAGCAGCGCATCCCCTCGGCGGCGGCGCTCGCCGCGTCGACCCGGAACCGCGTCGCCGTCGGCGAGCCCGCCGACCTCGTGCTCGCGGAGGCGGACCCGCTGGCCGCGGACGATCATCTGCTGCGCGCGATGCCGGTGGCCGGCACGCTCCTCGCCGGCGAGTGGATCCACCGCGGGCTCTGACCACCGGGCTGGCTGAGCCTGTCGAAGCCTCCCCTCCCTGAACCCGGCTGGCTGGGCCTGTCGAAGCCGCCCGTCCCTGAACCCGGCTGGCTGAGCCTGTCGAAGCTGCGGTTCGCGGACCCGGCTGGCTGAGCCTGTCGAAGCCGCCTTCGACAGGCTCAGGGGTCCGAGCGCCTGCGGAGACGGCGAAGGGCCGGACCGCCGAAGCAGTCCGGCCCTTCAGCCGGTACGGGAGCTCGTTACGCGGCGACGTGCGCGAAGAGGAACCAGCGGTCCTTCTCGAGGCCGCGGGCGATCTCGATCGCGACGTCCTGCGACGCGGCGTCGACCTCGCCGAGCTCGTCGATCGCGGTGCGCACGTCGGCGAGCACGGCGTCGATCTGCGCGACGACCTGGGCGACGACGTCGCCGGACTGCTGGAAGCCGGCGGCGAACTCCGGGGTCGTCGTGGTCGAGGCGACGGTGCCGATGCGGGCGTCGATCGGGAGGCCCAGGGCGACGACGCGCTCGGCGGCGGTGTCGGCCCACTCGCGGGCGTGGTCCACGACGACGTCGAGCAGCTCGTGCACGCCGATGAAGTTGGCGCCGCGCACGTGCCAGTGCGCCTGCTTGCCGTCCACCGACAGCGCGGTGAGGCCCACCACGATCGGGGCGAGGAACTGCGCCGCGGCGGCGACCGCGTCGGGGTTCGTGCTGGTGGTCGGGACGGTCTTCATGTCAGTCATTCCGATGCTCCATTCCGGCTTCGAGAGCCTTCGTCTGGATCAAACGCTACGCACGCTCCAGGATTCCGCAAGCAAGCGAAGGCTGGGCTTCCTTCCCGGATTCTCGGGGGTTTCCCCCACCAGCAGGCCGGATGCGCACTGCATTCCCAGCCCTCCGACGGTGCGCCAGGCTGGGGCCATGACCACTGACGCCCCCGCCGCGATCGGGCCCGTGCGGCCCTTCTACGCGGAGCTCTGGCGCGGGGTACCGCGCGGCCTCGGCTACCTCCTGCCGACCCTGCCGATCGTGATCGTCGGCACGGTCGTGCTCAACACCGTGCTGTGGACCGGCGTCGGCCTGCTCGCGGTCGTGATCGGCGTGCTGGTCGTGCTCGGCGCGCTGTTCACCGCGCGCGGGCTCGGCATCGTCGAGGTCGCCCGCATCAACGCCGCCGGCATCGCCCCGGTGACGGCGCCGGCCTGGGACCGCGCCGCGCGGCGCCAGGGCATGCTCGTGAAGCTGATGGCGCCGTTCATCGACGGGCACTACTGGCTCTACCTGCTCTGGGGTCTGCTCGTGGGCCCGATCGTCGGCACGATCAGCTGGGCGATCGCGGTCACCTGGTCGGCGACCGCCCTGGTCGGCACGACCTTCTGGGCCTGGCACGGGCTGTTCGACCGGCCGCTCCGCGGCACCTGGCTCGGCGTGCCGATCGGCGGTCCGGGCGACTGGGTCGTGCTGCTCGTGATGGGGATCGTCGCCGCCGGCACGCTGCCGTTCGTCGTGCGCGGACTGGTGTGGATGCACCGCGCCATCGCCCGCGGCATGCTCGGCGCCTTCCGCAGCGAGGACCTCGCCGGGCAGGTGCAGGTGCTCACCGCCTCCCGCACGGCGGCCGCGGTGGCCGAGGGCGACGCGCTGCGGCGGCTCGAGCGCGACATCCACGACGGGCCGCAGCAGCGCCTCGTGCGCCTGCAGATGGATCTCGCCGCCGCCGAGCGGCGGCTGCCGGAGGGCGCGGGCGAGGCCCGCGAGCTGATCGCCGAGGCGATGATGCAGTCGCGGGATGCGCTCGAGGAGCTGCGGGCGCTGTCGCGGGGCTTCGCGCCGCCGCTGCTGCTCGACCGCGGCCTCCGCGCCGCCCTCGACGCCCTGGCCTCCCGCAACCCCGTGCCGATCGAGTTCGCCGACGAGCTGCCGCCGAACGTGACGCTGCCCGTCGAGACGGAGCGCAACGCCTACTTCATCGCCGCCGAGGCGGTCACGAACGCGACCAAGCACGCAGAGGCGACGGCCATCCGGCTGCGCGTCGGCATCCGGCGGCTGCCGGAGACCGACATCAGCTGGCTCGATATCGAGGTGACCGACGACGGCCGCGGCGGCGCCGGGATGCTGCCCGGGCACGGCATCGCGGGGCTCGAGGAGCGGGCGCGCGGGCTCGGCGGCTTCCTCGAGGTGGTCAGCCCGCCCGGTGCCGGCACGGTGCTGACCGCGCATCTGCCGCTGGTCCGCATCGCCTGACGCGGAGGGCGTCCGGTCGGCGTCGGTCCGCGTCCGCTCGCCGGGTCCGCCCGCGGGCCTCCCCCTACGCTGGATGCGTGTCCGCTCTCCGTGTCGTGATCGCCGACGACTCCGTGCTGTTGCGCGAGGGCCTCGCCCGCGTCATCCGCGAGGCTGGGCACGAGGTGGTCGGGGCGGTCGGCGACGCCGACGAGCTGCTCACCCGCCTCGACGAGTTCGCGCCGGACCTGGCCGTGCTCGACGTGCGGATGCCGCCGAGCTACCGCGACGAGGGCGTGCGCGCGGCCATCGAGCTGCGGGCGCGACGCCCCGCCTGCGGCATCCTGCTGCTCTCGCAGTACGTCGAGGTCGCCTACGCGCAGGAGCTGCTCGGCGGCGGCAGCGGCGGCGTCGGCTACCTGCTGAAGGATCGCGTCGCCTCGCTCGTCGAGCTGCAGGACGCCATCGCGCGGATCGCCGCCGGCGGCACGGTGCTCGATCCCGAGGTGGTGACGCAGCTGATGAGCCGGCGCACCGATCCGCTCGCCGCGCTGACGCCCCGCGAGCGCGAGGTGCTCCAGCTCATGGCCGAGGGCCGCACGAACACGGCGATCGCCGCGCAGCTGGTGATCGGCACGGGCGCCGTGGAGAAGAACGTCACCGCGATCTTCCAGAAGCTGGGTCTCGAGGACTCCGGCTCGGATCACCGGCGGGTGCTCGCGGTGCTCGCGTTCCTGCAGCGCGCCGCGGCCTAGCCGGTTCGGCAGAGAGAAGCGGCCGGTCCGGCGCCGCCTGGGGGGTGACGACGCTGGACCGGCCGAGGGGTACGACCCCGAATCATCCCTCCGATGGTTCGGGGTCGAGGCTGTGTGCTCTGTGGTGAGCTCTCAGGCGACGTAGGTGCCGAGCTCGGGCTCGGTCGCCGAGACGATGTGCGAACCCGAGAGGTGGAGCTCGGGGCGCTGCTCCTGGATGGTGTTGGTCCAGGTCATGCCGTTCCACCAGCGGAGCTGGGGCAGGCCGAGCGGGTCGCGGTACCAGCCGGCAGGGGCGGCGGTGGTGGTGGGGGTGACGAGCGTCATCGGAGGGCTCCTTGTGTATGGGGACTACACACTCGGGTACGGAGGGTGTTCGCTGCGGGAAGTTCGGGACGACTCGGGTTCCGCGGCTGAGGCGACTATAGGTGCCCCCCTTCGGGGGTCGCATACCCCCCGTTTGCGGGTAGACGGAATCTCACGTTCTGTCCTCACAATGGAGGACACGGCACTGGCCCCCGCGCGAGGGGCGACCGGCTCAGAAAACCGGGCCTTGAACAGGCATTTTCCGGTAGTGAAGTCGTCGTCGACGGTCACCCCCATTCGGAGCCCTCTCGAGATCGGTTCGGAGCCGTTACCTGATCGTTATCGAATCCGCCGTCATAGACGCCCCTCCGGATCTCGTTTCCGGTGCTGCGGAACCGGTTGCGGTGCGGCCGGCGGACGACGGGATCCGTCGCGGACCGCACTGCCGGATCCGCCTCCCGGCCGACGACGCGGGCGGCCGTGCCGCGTTAGCCTCGCCGCGTGCCCCGCACCCTCCGCGCTGTCCGGATCTGGATCGTGCTATTCGTCATCGCTCTCGCCCTGTCCGGGATCACCGCCTTCCCGCTGCGCACCGAGCTCGTGCTCGGCACCGCGTTCCTCCTGGACAGCGGTCTCGGCGCCGTGCTGCCGTCGGCCGCCGAGTGGGTGGTGCGCGTCCGCGACGGGGTCGTCGCGACCTCCGACGCGTACCCCTGGGTCTTCTACGGCACGGACTGGCTCGCGTTCGCGCACCTCGTGATCGCGACGGCGTTCATCGGCCCGTTCCGCGACCCGGTGCGCAACCGCTGGATCGTGCGCTGGGCGATGCTCGCCTGCGCCGGCGTCATCCCGCTCGCCCTCATCGCCGGCGGCGTGCGCGGCATCCCGGTCAGCTGGCAGCTCATCGACATGTCGTTCGGCGTGATCGGGATCGTGCCGCTGCTCATCCTCGACCGGCTGATCGGCCGGTACGCGCGGGAGGTCGCCGCGGCGGCGACGGTCGACGGCGACGCCGGAGTCGGCGCGCCGGCCGCGACGCCCGCGAGCGGAGCTCAGGCCGCGGGGTAGCGGCGGCGCAGCTCGTCGAGCTGGCTGCCGAGCGCGCGCTCGTCGTAGTCGCCGGTGGCGATGCTGAGGCCGATGCGCTGCACGGGAGCGGCGCGTCCCGGCTCGCCGAGCTCGTCCTCGACGCGCTCCCAGTCGATGCCGTCGAGACTCGGCGGCACCTTGCCGAAGCGGCGGATGTGCTCGGCGTCGAGTGCCATGCGCAGGCGCCCGTCGTCGATCTCCTCGTCGTCCGGCACGCTCACGACCGCCCGGTGCGCCGGGAACGGGTCGTGCCCGTCGTCGACGGCGGCGCCGAGCAGGAGCGAGAGCAGCAGGTGGCGGGTGTCGTAGGCGAAGCGGGAGCCGCAGAGCGCGCACTGCACGTGCGTCTCCTCGGCGCCGACGTCGGCGATCCGGATCGGGGCGTCGGGATCGGCGACGTTGCAGACGGGGCAGCGGAGGTGGGGAGCCAGGAGCTCGTGCACCTCGCGCTCCGGCAGACCGGGGGGAGTCAGTCGGATCATGTCGGAACGCTAGCGTCGCGGCCCCCGTCCGGGGGAGTAGGACGGGCGGTTCGAGCCGGCGCTTCGGATGGCTGAGCCGCCTTTGGGATGGCTGAGCCGCGCTTCGGATCGCTGAGCCCGTCGAAGCCCGTCCGTGGCCGAGCCCGACGGAGCCCCGCGCCTAGGCTGGGCGCATGACCGATGCCGACGTCGTGGCCCAGTGGATGATCCAGCAGATCCAGGACGCCGGCGACGCCGGAGCCGAGCAGGGCCGGCTGGTCCGTGCGCTCATCGACGAGTTCGGCGACGACGCGGTCCGCTACGACGAGAGCGGCCGCCCGGCCGTCGCGCGGCGCGTGCTCACGCGCTTCCGCGCGCTGCACAAGGGGCGCATCCGCTGGGACCGCGACGACTTCGCATGGACCTGGGTCGGCGACCAGGACCTCGCGGACGACACCGAGGCGGGCGCCGAGTCCGCGCCGGAGCCCGGCGAGGCGGACGCGTCCCGCTCCGAGGACTAGAAGCCTCCGAGGACGAGGAGGGGCGCCACCGGGCGTGGAGGGCGGAGTCCGCGACGGCGCGGATGCCCCGCGTCATCGGCTCCGCCATCCGGCCAGGTCCACGATCCGCTCCGCCGTCGCGGCGGGGGTGAGCTCGTCGACATCGAGCACTGCGTCGTCCACCGCCGCCTCCTCGAGGGTCCGCTCGAGTGCGTCGTGGCCCGCGAGGAAGCCGTCGAGCTCCCAGGGCGCGTCGACGCGATGGCGGGCGCGGAGGCGCCGCTCCACCACGGCGCGGGAGGCGCGGAGGCGGATGACCGGCGCATCGGGGGCGTCCATCGCGGCGCGGCAGGCGTCGATGTGCCCGGGCTCGGTGAAGACGTGCGCGGCCACGAGATGGGTCGCCCCGTCCGCGCGGACGTTCGCCGCGACGGCGCCGAGGTTCCGCATCGCCAGGCGGAACCGGTACGGATCGTCCGGCGGGGCCGGCCAGCTCAGGGCGAGGAAGTCGACGTCGACGATCGCGTGCGGCAGCTGCAGCTCGCCGAGGAGCGCGGCCATCGCCTGGAGCGCGCTCGACTTGCCGACGCCGGACGCGCCGTTGAGGATCAGCCCCCGGAACGCCGTCATGCGGCGCTCCACTCGACATCGGGCATGACCTCAGCCTAGGGTCGGAGATGTGGACGCCGTACACATTCGGAGCGACGACGATGCGCGCTGACGAGGTCCGGACCGAGCTCGACCAGCCCGGCGCGCAGGAGCTGCTGCGCGCCGCCGCGCTGCTGCGCCTCGCCTACAGCGGGCGCGACGGCACGCCGCGCGTCATCCCGATCGGGTTCCTGTGGACCGGCGACGCGATCGTCGTCTGCACCTCGACCACCGCGCCGAAGGGACGTGCAATCCGCGAGCGCCCGGAGGTCGCGGTCACGATCGACAGCGGAGCCGGCCCCGGCGACTCGAAGTCGCTCCTCGTGCGCGGCCCGGCCGCGGTCGAGACAGTGGACGGCATCCCGAGCGAGTACCTCGAGGCGGCGGCGAAGACGATGACGGCGGAGGAGGTCGCCGGCTTCGAGCGGGCAGTGCGGGGGATGTACCCGCAGATGGTGCGCATCACGATCACGCCGACGTGGGCGCGCTACTACGACTTCGGCGGCGGACGGCTGCCCGCGACGCTGCAGACGCTGGCCGAGGACGCCGCGGCGCGGGCGGGCGGCTGAGGCTCGCGTCGACGGATGCGCCGCCGTCCGGCGCCGCGCACCGAACCGGATGCCATGGCCGCCGACGAGCCGCGCGTCGCGTCCGCGCCGGCGTCCTAGCCCGCGACGGGTCCGGGGCCCGGATCCGGTCGTCCCGCCCGACGGCCGTCGTCGCCGAAGGCCCAGGCGATCATCGCCGGGAACGCCGCCAGCCAGAGCGCCGAGCCGTGCTCGCCGTCCCGCTCCGCCAGCACGACCTCCGCGCCGGCGTCGCGCAGCGCATCCGCCCACCGCGTCGCGTTCTCCAGGAAGAACGGCTCGCCGGTGCCGGCGACGAGGACGGTGCGGGGCAGCACGCCGACGAGTCGGTCGGGCGGCTCGGGCGGCCGGAAGCCCGCGCCCGGCGATCCGCTGAGGATCGCGCCGTAGAGGTCCGGATGCCGGAGTCCGAGCGCGAGCGCCAGCTCGCCCCCCGCGGACGCGCCGAACACGGCGGTCCGCTCGACGGGCAGGTCGAGACCGAGCGCCTCGCGCGCCCAGCGCCGCACGTCGTCGACGAAGAACCGCTCGTGCGCCGCGAACCGCTGCGCGTCGAAGACGGGGGAGTACTCGGCGAGCCGCGCCGTCTCGTCCGCGAGCCCGTGCGCGCCGACGATGGCGGTGGAGGTCAGGCCCGCGTCGTCCAGCGCGGCGGCGAAGGCGGCGGTCGCGGCGCCGTCGGCGGCGAACACGATCGACGTCGGATGCGCCGGCACGGACGCCGTCACGTCACGGCCGCCGTCGAAGTCGAGGCGGGCGGTGACGATCCGTCGTGACGTCGCGGTCATGCGACGACGGTAGCCCTGCCGGGCATCCGGGTCATCCGGCGGTGCGCGTCATCCAGAGCTCCGGCTCGTCGAGTGACGCGAACCCGTACTGCTCGTAGAGCCCGTGTGCGTCCGCGGTCCGCAGGGCGAGCCGGCGCAGCCCGAACGGCTCCAGGTCGGCGATGATCCCCGTCATCAGGGCCTTGCCCACACCCCGCCCGCGCGCATGAGGCGACACGAACACGTCGCAGAGCCATCCGAACGTCGCGAGATCGGTGACGACGCGGCCGAAGGCGAGCTGCGCACCGGACGCCGCGTCGTAGATCCCGTACGGGCGCGAGTTCGCGATCGCCGCGTCCTGCACCGCGCGCGACCGACCCGGGGCCCAGTACGAGAGCTCGCTGATCCAGTGGTGCACGAGGTCGCCGTCGAGGTCGCGGGGGTCGCTCGAGAAGCGGAGGGCGTCGGTCATCCGTCCAGTCAACGCGTCCGGGACCGCGTGCGGCACAGCCACCTCGGCACGCGTGGCCGGACGCCGAGTGGGGCGGAACGGGGAGGGGATGACGGGAATCGAACCCGCGTAATCAGTTTGGAAGACTGAGGCTCTACCATTGAGCTACATCCCCGAAGCGCCCGCGCAGACGCGCCGGAACCGGGGATGAGCCTAACGCATCGGGTGGATCGGACCGCCCCGTGCCGCCTCGGTCAGGACGCCGCGCTGAGCTCCACGCGCTCCTCGTCGATGCGGACGGCGACGCAGACGTGCTGCTCCTCCCACGCCATCGCGGAGAACCAGCTCGTCTCGATCGGGCCGGTGTCGCCGCAGTCGAGGCAGCGCGGCTCGAACGCCCGCAGCTCCATGATGTCGATGTCCGCCATGGCAGACAGTGTGCGCGGGCCCGCCGACATCCGGACTCCGGACACGCGGATGCCGCCGCAGTGCGGCCGCTCGGGCGCGCTCCGCAGCGCCCTCGAACCCTGCCCAGCACCCTCCCGGCACGCCCGCAGGCGGCGTGAGGCTAGACTTGCGGGGGCCATTTTCCGGGCGGACGCCGCGCGTGTCCGCCGAACGGCAGCTGGCTGCGGAACCGAACGTCCGGGGCGTAGCTCAGCTTGGCTAGAGCACCCGCTTTGGGAGCGGGAGGCCGCAGGTTCGAATCCTGTCGCCCCGACGACAACCCACCGACATCAGGAGCACACCCCCATGGTCACCACGACCGTCGAGCAGCTGACGCCCACCCGCGTGAAGCTCACCATCTCGGTCACTCCGGAGGAGCTGAAGCCGAGCATCGACCACGCCTACTCGCACATCGCCGAGTCGGTCACGATCCCCGGCTTCCGCAAGGGCAAGGTGCCGCCGCCCATCATCGACCAGCGCGTCGGCCGTGCCGAGGTGCTGAACCACGCCGTGAGCGAGGGCCTCGACGGCTTCTACCGCCTCGCGGCGTCGGAGGAGAAGGTGCGCCCGGTCGGTCGCCCGGAGGCCGACATCCTCGAGTGGCCCGACGAGGCCACCTTCGCCGGCGACCTGAAGATCGCCGTCGAGGTCGACGTGCGCCCCGAGTTCGACCTGCCGGACTACAAGGACCTCACGCTCACCGTCGACAACCCGGACGTCACCGACGCCGACATCGACACCGAGCTCGAGAGCCTCCGCGGCCGCTTCGGCACCCTCGTGACCGTCGACCGCCCGGCGAAGTCCGGCGACTTCGTCACGCTCGACCTCACCGCCGTCATCGGCGACGAGACCGTCGACACCGCCTCGAACGTCTCCTACGAGCTCGGCTCCGGCGAGCTGATCGAGGGCATCGACGACGCGCTGGACACCCTCACCGCGAACGAGACCACGACCTTCGAGGCCCCGCTGCTCGGCGGCGACCACGAGGGCGAGACCGCGCAGATCACCGTGACGCTGCTCACGGTGAAGGAGCGCGAGCTGCCCGAGGCCGACGACGACTTCGCCCAGATCGCCAGCCAGTTCGACACCATCGACGAGCTCAAGGACGACCTGCGCACCCAGCTCGGCTCGTCGAAGGTCTTCGGCCAGGGCGCCCAGGCGCGCGACCAGATCGTCGACGTGCTGCTCGAGAAGGTCGACATCCCGGTGCCGCCCGCCCTCGTCGAGGAGGAGGTGCACCGCCACCTCGAGCAGGAGAACCGCCTCGAGGACGACGAGCACCGCAAGGAGGTCACGGAGGCCACCGAGAAGACGTTCCGCTCGCAGGTGCTGCTCGACTCCATCGTCGAGAAGGAGGAGGTCAAGGTCTCGCAGGACGAGCTGACCACCTACCTCGTGCAGGGTGCCGCCCAGTACGGCATGGAGCCGGGCGAGTTCATCCAGGCGCTCGACAAGCAGGGCCAGATCCCGGCGATGATCGCCGAGGTCGCGCGCTCGAAGGCGCTCGCCGTGGTGCTCGGCACCGCGAAGGTCGTCGACGAGTCCGGCAAGCCGGTCGACGTCTCCGCGTTCACCGCGACGGTGCTCGGCGACGGCTCGGACGAGTCGCCCGAGGCGCTCGTCGACGAGTCCGAGTCCGACGCCGACGAGCACGCCGGCCACTCGCACTGATCCCGCCGCCGGCTCGACCGGCGCACCGCGGCCCCGGAGACCCCACGTCTCCGGGGCCTCTATCGTTCCCGGCGGAGCACGAGTCGAGGAGGACCGATGACGGAGTACGCGGCCCTGCTGCGCGGGGTGAACGTCGGCGGCGTCACGATCAGGTCCGCCGAGCTGGCCGAGACCGTCCGCGAGCTCGGCTACGACGACGTGCGCACCGTGCTCGCGAGCGGCAACGTGCTGTTCCGAGCGGGCGGATCCACCGCCGCGGCCAAGTCCGAGCTCGAGACGGCGCTGCGCGAGCGGTTCGGCTACGACGCCTGGGTGCACGTGCTGACGGTCGCGGCGCTGCGGAGGATCGTCGAGGGCTACCCGTTCGCGCGAGGGCGCGACGGCTGGCACGACTACGTCGTCGTGGTGGCCGATCCGGAGGCGCTGTCCGCGCTGGCCGAGACGGCGGGAGTGCTGGATGCCGACCGCGAGCGCGCCGAAGCCGGCCACGGCGTCCTGTACTGGACGGTGGAGCAGGGCCGGACGCTCGACTCGGTCATGGGGAGGGCGCAGGCGAAGGCGAAGCTCAAGCCGTGGGTGACCGCGCGCAACATGAACACCCTGGAGCGGATGCTGCGCTGATCCCTCAGCCGTCGAGCGCGGCCGCCCCCGACGTCGCCGCGTCGATCGCGGCCGCCAGCGGCGCCGCGAGCGTGTCGGCGTAGGTGCGGGTCAGGTGCTGCGAGTCGCGGTAGACGAGCACGTTGCCGATCACCGCGGGACACGATCCGTCGGCGCAGAACGACGGCGTCATGTCGACGACGACCGCACCGGGGGTCTGCCTCGCCGAGGCGACGAGCCGGTCCTCCGCCGCGAGCGCCCGGTCCTCCGGGAGGGCGCAGGCCCCCGCCCGCCCGGGGTTGGCGTCGAGGCACCCCTGCACGCCGCTGCCGGCCGCCGGGGTGTCGCGCAGCGCGACGATGGTCGCGCCGCGGTCGATGAGCGGCTGCCAGGAGGCCTGGTAGCCGGCGAGGGCGGCGGCGGCCGGGTCCGATCCGACGGGCTGGCCGCGCAGGTCCGCCCGCGACGACGTGATCACGAGCGAGTACGGGTCCTCGGCGGCGAGCGAGCGGTCGACCTGCTCGTTCCAGGTGGCGCAGCGGCCGCGATCCGCCGAGGCGACCTCGCTCCAGTCGACGTGCGAGAACTCGCAGCCGCCCTTGACGTAGAGGTGCAGCTCCCAGCCGCGCTCGCGCGCGATCTTCTCGAGCGCCGACGACCAGTGATGCGCGTGGGAGTCGCCGATCAGCGCGACCCGGGTGCCGCCGGTCTCGCCGACGACGCAGCTGCGCGCGTCGGTGTCGGCGGCCTCGCAGTCGTCCCAGGTGGCGTCGATGTCGTAGGCGGCGGCGACCGTGGACGGCGTGAACCCGAGACGCTCGTCGCCACCCACCGCGCAGCCGCTGCCGGATGCGATCGCGGCGGCGCCGAAGCAGCGTGCATCGTCCGCGCGCAGGTCGGCTGCGAGCACCGCATCCGTGCGCATCTGGCTGCCGAGGGCGATGAGGCCGGCGGCCGGCAGCGCGATCACGACGGCCATGCCGACCGCGACCGCGGCGAACGTGGCGCGCGGACGGAGCCGCGAGAGGGCGCCGCCGATGACCGGGCGCTCGATGAACGAGTGGGTGAGCTGCGCGAGCACGAGCGAGATCGCGACGGTGAGCAGCGCGCGCACGGGATCGGGCAGGTCGATCGCGCGGGGCAGCAGCAGCGCGACCGGCCAGTGCCAGAGGTAGAGCGGATACGACAGCGTGCCGAGACGCCGCACCGGCCAGAGGCGCGCGAGCCGTCCCGCGACTCCGGCCTCGGCACGCGCCGCGATGATGAGCGCCGTCGCCGCGACCGGGAGCGCCGCCGCGATGCCGGGGTAGGGCACGGAGGCCGGCAGCAGCAGTCCGACCGCGGCGAGCCCGCCCCAGCCGAGCACGGCCGCGGGAGCGCGGAGTCGCTCCGGCAGCGGACGGGCGAGCAGTGCCAGCAGCGCGCCGACGCCGAACTCCCACGCGCGGGTATGCGGCCAGAAGTACGACGGCGCGGGCGCGATCGCGGTGAGCACGATGGAGCAGGCGAGCGACCCGGCGGTGACGACGCCGACCACCGCGATCGCGGCGCTCCGCCGTCGGCGCAGCAGCCGCCAGGCGACGAGCAGCAGGAGCGGCCAGACGACGTAGAACTGCTCCTCGACGCCGAGCGACCAGAAGTGCTGGAACGGCGTCGACGGCGTGCCGGACGCGAGGTAGTCGGTGCTCGACCCGGCGAGCGCCCAGTTCTCGATGTAGCCGACGCTCGCGGCGAGCTCGCCGCCGAGCTTCGGCCAGTCCTCCCGCGGGTACAGCAGCCACGCGGCGACCCCCGTCGCCGCGAGCACGACGAGCGCCGAGGGCAGCAGCCGCCGCGCGCGCCGGGCCCAGAACGACGGCAGGTCGATCGTGCCGCGCGCCTCGAGCTCGCGGTCGAGCTGGCCGGTGATGAGGAAGCCGGAGACGACGAAGAACGCGTCCACGCCGGCGAACCCGCCGCGCGCCCACCCGATGTCGAGGTGGTACACGACCACCAGCACCACCGCGAGCGCGCGGATCGCATGGACGTCGGCCCGGAAGGGACCGTGCGCTCGCGAGGCCATCCCGCCGACGGTACGTCCGCGAGGTTAACGGGAGGGAGCCAGTTCCTCCGCGTACGCCGCGACCGATCGCGTATAGCGGGGCAGGATCGGCGCGACCCCGCGCAGCACCTCCGCGACCGCCTCCACCGGGCGTCCCGCGCTCGTCAGCGCGAGGGCGAGGAACGCCGCGGCCGACGGGGCGAGCGGATGGTCGGGGCGCGGCCCGTAGAACGCGCGCAGCATCGCGACGGACTCCTCCGCGCGATCGAGATTGCGCAGCGTCGACGCGTACTGGATGGTCACCTGCCCGAGCAGCGGCTCGGCGAGCCCGGCGTCGATCGCGCGCTGGTAGAACTCGACGGCCTCCGCCTCGAGCCCGGCGGAGTCGCGTGCGCCGCCCTGCTCGGCGAGCGCCTCCGGGGTGCCCGGCCGCTCCGCCGCGAGCTCGTCCATCGCCCGCACGACCGCGAGCTCGTCGAGGCCGGCGTCCGCCCAGACCGCCTCGACGCGGGTGCGCCAGTCGTCGGATGCGCCGTCGCCGCCGGTCGTGCCCTCGCCGACGCCGTAGCCCTCGCCGTCGGCCTCGCCGCTCTCGTGCGTCATATCGTCCCGTCTCCTCCCGTCGGGGTGCCGGGTCCGGCACCCTCCTCCGCCTGACGCAGCCCTCGGGCGCCGAGCACGATGAGCGCGCCGGAGGCGACCGCGACCGTCCAGAAGCCGTCGACGAGGGCGACCGCCGAGGCGGACCGCGGATCGATCGCCGCGCCGACCACGCCGACCGCCGAGACCGCGCCGCCGGCGACGAGCGCGAGCACCGCCCACGACTCGTGCCGCGTCACGGTCGGCTCGCCGGTGCGGCGGAGGCGCGTGCGCACGAGGAAGACGCCGGCGCCCGCTGCGAGCAGCACGGCGGCCTC
Organism: Schumannella sp. GW821-FHT10F01; assembly: GCF_058809295.1. Classification (NCBI taxonomy): domain Bacteria; kingdom Bacillati; phylum Actinomycetota; class Actinomycetes; order Micrococcales; family Microbacteriaceae; genus Schumannella; species Schumannella sp. GW821-FHT10F01. The sequence continues at coordinate 19,234 of NZ_JBXASM010000012.1, read as the reverse complement.
GATGCAGGCGAGCTGCAGCAGGAACTGGGGATCGGCGCCGGCCCGCAGCTGCGGCGGCACCGACAGCGCGAGCGGCACGAGCGGCACGGCGATCGCGGCCGGCACCAGCGCGGCGGTCGCGGCGCGGGCGAGGCGCGTCGGTTCCGGCCGGGGGTCCATCGGGCCAGGCTACGCCGCGCTCTGCCCACGGCGAACAGTGCCGGGGCGGCTCCACAGCCCCCGGTAGATTCGCATGCGAACCGACGAACGGGAGCGACAGCGAACATGGCCGAAACGACATTCCAGCCGAGTGTCTTCGATCGACTTCTCCGGGACCGCATCATCTGGCTCGGCGACGAGGTGCGCGATGACAACGCCAACGAGATCGCAGCCAAGCTGCTGCTGCTCGCGGCGGAGGACCCGAAGAAGGACATCTACCTCTACATCAACTCGCCCGGCGGATCGATCACCGCGGGCATGGCGATCTACGACACGATGCAGTTCGTGCCGAACGACATCGTCACGGTCGGCATCGGCATGGCGGCCTCGATGGGGCAGCTCCTGCTGACCGCGGGCACCAAGGGCAAGCGCTACATCACGCCGAACGCGCGCGTGCTGCTGCACCAGCCGCACGGCGGCTTCGGCGGCACCAGCTCCGACATCCAGACCCAGGCGGCGCTGATCCTCGACATGAAGAAGCGCCTGGCGGAGATCACCGCCTCGCAGACCGGCAAGTCGGTCGAGCAGGTGAACGCCGACGGCGACCGCGACCGCTGGTTCACCGCGGACGAGGCGCTCGCGTACGGCTTCGTCGACCACATCCGCGACTCCGCGGCCGACGTGATCGGCGGCGGCGGCACCGAGGACGACGGATCGCTCCGCTGAGCGGCGCCCGAGACCAGAGAGACGAGACCAGAATGAACCTCCCCGACTTCTCCGCCGGCGGCGCAGACCTCGCCGCCCGGATGCCGCAGTCGCGCTACATCCTCCCCAGCTTCGAGGAGCGCACCGCCTACGGCTTCAAGCGCCAGGACCCCTACGCGAAGCTTTTCGAGGACCGCATCATCTTCCTCGGCGTGCAGGTCGACGACGCGAGCGCCGACGACATCATGGCCCAGCTGCTCGTGCTCGAGAGCCAGGACCCCGAGCGCGACATCGTCATGTACATCAACTCGCCCGGCGGCTCGTTCACGGCCATGACGGCGATCTACGACACGATGCAGTACATCCGCCCGCAGATCATGACCGTCGTGCTGGGGCAGGCCGCCTCCGCCGCCGCCGTCATCGCGGCCGCGGGCACCCCGGGCAAGCGCCTCGCGCTCCCGAACGCCCGCGTGCTGATCCACCAGCCCGCCGTCGGCGAGGCCGGCCGCGGTCAGGCGTCGGACATCGAGATCCAGGCGAAGGAGATCCTCCGCCTGCGCACGTGGCTCGAGGAGACGCTCTCGAAGCACTCCAAGAAGACGCAGCAGGAGATCAACACCGCGATCGAGCGCGACACGATCCTCTCCGCGCAGGAGGCGTTCGAGTACGGCCTGATCGACCAGGTGCTCACCAGCCGCAAGAACCAGGGCGCGCTCACCGCGTGATGCAGCCGATGCAGCGCGCGTAGCGCGGACGCCGAGTCCGCGAAGCGCCTGAGACGGGCCGTCCACCCCCGGGTGGGCGGCCCGTCTCGCATCCGGCGGGAGTACCGTGCCGGCATGGACGCCGAGAAGCTGCGCGAGATCAACAAGCTCCTCATCGAGCGGTACCGCTCGGGGGACTCGGACCTCGGCGTGCCGGGCATGCACCGCGAGCGGATCGCCCTGCTCACCACCGTCGGACGCCGCACCGGCGAGAAGCACACGGCGCCGATGATGTTCGTGCCGTGGGGCGGGCCGGTGCTCGTCGTCGCCTCGAACGACGGCGCCGAGCATCCGCCCGCCTGGTTCTTCAACCTCGTCGACGACCCGCGGGTGCACGTCGAGCTGCCGACGGAGGACTGGGACGGCGACGCCCGCGTGCTGCCCGACGACGAGCGCGCCTCCGTGTGGATGCGGCTCGTCGTCGACTACCCGTTCTTCGCGGAGCAGCAGGAGCGCGCCGGCCGCGACATCCCGGTGGTGGAGCTCACTCGGAGGGCGTCCCCGGCCGACGGCGCGTGACGACGAGCAGCGTCACCGCCCCGGCGGCGAGCACCGCGATCACCGCGCCGCCGATCCACAGCACGTCGCCGAGCGGCACCGCGGCGCCGCGCCCGTCGTCGTCCGCGCTGCCGGATCCGGAGGCCGACGGCGCGCGGCTCGACTCGCCGGCCGGCGCCTGCTCACCGCAGTTCTGCGTCTGCGCCGTGCCGGTCGCCGGGGCGTAATCGGCGGGCGGCGCCCACGTGAACGACCAGCTGCCGCTGATCGGATGCCCGTCGGCCGACACGACCTGCCAGTCGACCGTGTAGAGCCCGGCCGCGCCGAGCTGCACGTTCTGCTCCGACATCGTCGCATCGACGATCGCGAGGCAGCCGTCGCCGTAGTGGCGGCCGTCCGCATCCGTGACGTCGAGCAGGAACGAGCTCGTCGACCCGCCGATCGCCAGCAGGTTCTGATCGGTGACGAGCTCGAACGCCGCCGGCGCCTCGGTGACCGTCGAGTCCGCCGCCGGCGTCGTCGAGATCACCCGGTTGTGCGCCTCCGCCGGGGCGGGGGTGCCGAGCAGCACCCCCGCCAGGACGACGGCGGCGAGACCGGCGAGACCGGCCGTGCGCCGCGCGGTCACTTCGCGGCGCGCCGCGCCGAGGTCGTCGCCGCGACGGCGATGACGATGCCGACCACGCCCACGACGAGGCCGCCGACGCCGAGGCCGCGGGCGACCACATCGGTCGAGTCCGCGGTGGCGTCCGCCGAGTCGTCCGCGGTCGCCGGCACGGCGGTCGCGTCGTGGCCGGCGCTCCCGTGCTCGTCGGCCGGCGGCGCGTCGTTCACGTAGACGGTCGGCGCCGGATGCTCGGCGCCGTCCTCCGTGCCGGCCCAGTCGACGACCTCGCCGTCGCTGTAGGTCTGGTGCGCCGGCAGCACGAACGAGCCGGTGTCCGGGATCGGCCCGAGCGACACGGGGAACAGCCCCATCGCGCCCGGCGGGATCGCCGACGCGGCCGAGTCCGCCGTCCAGGTGATGTGCGTCACGGCCTCGGTGATCGTGTCGTCGCCCGACGTGACGGGCTTCGGCAGCTTCTCCCGGGTGAGCTCGGCGGTCCATCCCGGAACCGGCACGTAGCTCACGCTGAGGATCGGGGTGTCCGTCGGCAGGTCGAGCACGAGCTTCGTGGTCGAGGCCGTATCCGACTCGGTCGGCACCTTGATGTCGATGAGGGAATACGACCCGGCGGCGGCCTGGTTCGGCGCCGCCGTGACGTGGGCGGAGGCCGCGAGCGGCGCGGCCGTGAGGGCGAGCACGGCGGCCGCGCCGACGGCGGCGCCGGCCCGAGTCGCGAGCGCGCGCCCGCGGGACGGGGTGGATCGGCTGGTCGGTGCGGTGGTGGATCCGGTGATGGATCGGATGGTGCTGGTCATGGTCTCTCTCTTCGCGGAACTGGGGTGTCCGTCGTCCGGATCGCGGACGCGGGCGGCCGGTGCGCACCGTCGACGGTGCGCAGTCGCCGCGAGGGTGCGCGGTGGTGGCGGCAGCCACGACGACCGCGACGGCGTGGGCCGTGGCTGCGCATCGCGGCGACGGCGTGCGCTGCGGGCGCGGCGTCGTCCGGACGGGACGAGGACGGGGTCAGGCGGGCGAGAGCGCCGGAGGACCGCGGAGGGGCCGCGCGACCAGGGCGCGGCGGGAGAGCGACGGGACGATCCGCCCGGCCGGGCGGACGACGGAGGCCGAGGACGGCGCCGGCGCCACCACCAGGGCGAGCGCGACGGCGAGCCGGCGGAGCAGCATCCGCACCAGGGCCGTCTCGGCGCCGCGCAGCACCGCGACGGTGACGAGCGCCGCGGCGAGGTGCGCGAGCGCCATCGGCGGGTCGGAGAGCGGCGAGCCGTGCGCCATGGCTGCATGCTCCGGCGCCGCGGCCGGCGCCGCGCTGCCGGTCACGGCCGCGGCGCCGTGGTGGTGCGCGCCCGATTGCAGCACGGGCGAGCCGAGGGCGGAGAAGAGGTAGTGGAACGCCGCCTGCGCGAGGACGACGATGACCGCCGTGCGGGGGAGCGACGGGCGAGCGGAGGCGAGCACCACGCCGAGCGGGACGGCGAACGCCGCGCCGATCACGAGCGCGAGCCAGCCGGGCGTGCCGCCGCCGGCGATGCCGTGACCGGCCGCCCCGGCGAGCAGTGCGACGGACCCCACCGCGACGCCGCGGAGCGCTCGCTGCCGCCGATCCCGCATGCGGCCAGTCTAGGCAGGGCGGACCGGGCCGTTCTGCCCTCAGCAGACACGCGCCGTCATCCCCCCTCCGGGGTCCACCGCTCGGTCTGCCGATCGGGTTAGGCTTCGAAGCACAGTTCCGGGGGAGGGAGACCCAGATGGCTCGCATCGGTGAGAGCGCCGACCTGCTCAAGTGCTCCTTCTGCGGCAAGAGCCAGAAGCAGGTGCAGCAGCTGATCGCCGGTCCCGGCGTGTACATCTGCGACGAGTGCGTCGAGCTGTGCAACGAGATCATCGAGGAGCGCCTGGCTGAGGCCGGCGAGGAGACCTCGAGCGAGTTCGACCTGCCGAAGCCCCGCCAGATCTTCGACTTCCTCGAGGAGTACGTGATCGGACAGGAGCCCGCGAAGCGCGCCCTCTCCGTGGCCGTCTACAACCACTACAAGCGGATCCGCGCGCGCCAGACGCTCGCCTCCGCCGACGTGAAGCTCGACGACATCGAGATCGCGAAGTCGAACATCCTGCTCATCGGCCCCACCGGCTGCGGCAAGACCTATCTCGCGCAGACGCTCGCGAAGCGCCTCAACGTGCCGTTCGCCGTGGCCGACGCCACCGCGCTGACGGAGGCCGGCTACGTCGGCGAGGACGTCGAGAACATCCTGCTCAAGCTCATCCAGTCCGCCGACTACGACGTCAAGCGGGCCGAGACCGGCATCATCTACATCGACGAGGTCGACAAGATCGCCCGCAAGGCCGAGAACCCGTCGATCACGCGCGACGTCTCCGGCGAGGGCGTGCAGCAGGCGCTGCTGAAGATCCTCGAGGGCACGGTCGCCTCGGTGCCGCCGCAGGGCGGCCGCAAGCACCCGCACCAGGAGTTCATCCAGATCGACACGACGAACGTGCTGTTCATCGTGGCGGGCGCCTTCTCGGGCCTGGAGGACATCATCTCCAACCGCGTCGGCAAGCGCGGCATCGGCTTCGGCGCCCCGCTGCACTCGAAGCGCGACGACGCGCAGCTCTTCAGCGAGGTGCTGCCGGAGGACCTCCACAAGTTCGGGCTCATCCCCGAGTTCATCGGCCGCCTGCCCGTCGTCACCACGGTGTCGCCGCTCGACCAGGCCGCGCTCATGGAGATCCTCACCGTGCCGAGGAACGCGCTGGTGAAGCAGTACCAGCGGATGTTCGAGCTCGACGGCGTGGAGCTCGACTTCGATCAGGCCGCGCTCGAGGCGATCGCCGACCTCGCCGTGCTGCGCCAGACCGGCGCCCGCGGACTCCGCGCGATCCTCGAAGAGGTGCTCGGGCCGATCATGTTCGACGTGCCGTCGAACGACGAGGTCGGGCGGGTCGTCGTCACCCGCGAGGCCGTGATGGAGAACGCCGCGCCGACGATCGTGCCGCGCGCGCCGCGTCGCGCCGAGAAGAGCGCGTAGGGCTCAGCCCGCGGCCGGTGCCTGCGTCGGCGCCGTCGGCGCGACGAGGTTGCGCTGCGCCCAGGCGCCGAGCTGCTCGATCGTCGGCATCACCTCGACGCCGGCGTCCGTGAGCCGGTAGCTGACCGCGAGCGGCGGTCCGGCATCCACCTCTCGGCTGACGAGCCCGGCCTCGGCCAGCTCGGTGAGCCGGTCCGACAGCACGGTGTCGCTGATGCCCGTGACGGCGCGGCGCAGCTCGGCGAACGAGTGCGCGCCGCCGCCGAGCACGGCCAGGATCATGCCGTTCCAGCGCTTGCCGAGGATCGAGAACGCGAGCGTGACGGCGGCGTCGCACATCCGCACGTTCTCCTCGACCTCGGGCATGCCTCCATCGTAGTCGTGCTAGCCTTCCAGGAGTCGCTAGTTTTTCCGGAGCGACTACGAGAACCATGGAGGTCCATCCCGTGTCGTTGTTCCGTCTCGACGCCAGCATCATGCCCGCCACCTCGGCCAGCCGCGCGCTGGCCGACATCGCCGAGGCCGAGTGGAGCGCCGCACACCCCGGGTCGGACATCGTCCGCCGCGACGTCGGCAGCAACCCGGTGCCCGCCGGCGCCTGGGCCGCCGCCGTCACGGCCGGGTTCACGCCGGAGGCCGACCGCAGCGCCGAGCAGACCTCGGCGGTCGCACTGGCTGCCGAGATCGCCGACGAGGTGCTCGGAGCCGAGGCGCTCCTGTTCGCCGTGCCGCTCTACAACTACGGCGTCGCCCAGACCTTCAAGACCTGGTTCGACCTTGCCTACACCGACCCGCGTCTCGGCCCGGCCGCCGGCCAGGCGCTCGCGGGACGCCCCGCCATCCTCGCCACGGTGCTCGGCGGCAACTACGGACCCGGCACGCCGAAGGAGGGCTGGGATCACTCCACCGGCTGGCTCCGCCGCGTCCTCGCCGACGTCTGGGGCCTCGACCTCCACGTCGTGACCCGCGAGTTCACGCTCGTCGGCGTGAACCCGGCGCTCGACGCCTTCACGGACGTCGCCGCCGAGCTGCGCGCGTCGGCCGAGTCGCTCGCGCAGGACCACGGGCGCACGGTCGTCGAGAAGCACGCCGCGCGGCACGCGGCGTAGTCCGGCGCGCACCGCGTTCCGGCACCCGGGGTCGGCCCTAGGCTGAGAGGCCCATGTCCACCGTCCCGCCGCCCCCGGATGCCGGCCCCGCGCCGCGGCCCCGGCTCGACGTGCTCCAGCCCGTCTCCGCGGGGCTGATCGGCGCCGTCACCGGGTTCGCCAGCTCGTTCGTCCTCCTGCTCGCGGGCCTCCGCGCGGTCGGCGCCACCCCGGCCGAGGCGGCCTCGGGCCTGCTCGTGCTCTGCGTCGGGCAGGGCCTCGTCGCGATCGTGCTGAGCCTGAGGTTCCGCCTGCCGATCAGCATCACCTGGTCGACGCCGGGTGCTGCGGTGCTCGTCGCGGCCGCCGGCACCACCCACGACTTCAGTGCCGCCGTCGGCGCGTTCCTGCTCTGCGGCATCCTGCTGCTGCTGACCGGCCTCTGGCCCTGGCTGGCGCGGACGATGACCTCCATCCCGAAGCCGATCGCCTCCGCGATGCTGGCCGGCATCCTGTTCCCGATCTGCATCGCGCCCGCGCAGGCGGCGGTGCAGCTGCCGGCGCTCGCGCTGCCGGCGATCGTCGTCTGGGTCGTGCTGTTCCGGTTCGCGCCGCGCTGGGCCGTGCCGGGTGCGGTGGTCGCCACGGCCGTCGCCATCGTGATCGCCGCCGGACCCGGCTGGGCCGACGGCGCGCACCTCGCGCCGGCGGTCGTGCCGGTACTCCCGACGTTCGAGCCGGCCGTACTCGTCGGCCTCGGCATCCCGCTCTACATCGTCACGATGGCCGGGCAGAACGTCCCCGGCTTCGCGGTGCTCACGACGTTCGGCTACGAGCGTCCGCCGGCCCGGGCGATCCTCGCCGGCACCGGGCTCGCCACCGCGGCCACCTCGTTCTTCGGCGGCTACGCGCTCAACCTCGGCGCGATCACCGCGGCGATGATGGCCGGACCCGATGCCTCGCCGGACCCGCGGCGGCGCTGGATCGCCACCGTGACGTCCGGATCGGCGTACCTCGTGCTCGGCCTCGGTGCCGGCGTGGCGGGGGCGCTGGTCGTCGCGAGCCCCTCCATCCTCATCACCGCGCTCGCCGGACTCGCCCTGCTCGGGGCGCTCGTCTCCGCGATCGCGACCGCGCTCGAAGCGCCGGAGCACCGGATCGTCGCGATCGCCACCTTCCTCGTCGTCGCGTCGGGGATCTCGGTCGCCGGCATCGGCTCGGCGTTCTGGGGGCTGATCGCGGGCGGGGTGCTGATGCTCGTGTTCACGCTCGGGCGGCGAGGGAGCCGCGCGGCCGGGTGAGGCGGGCTCGAGCCGGGCATCCGGAATCCCCGCCCTCCCGCGGTCGTTGAGCAGAGCGTGAGCACGCCCCTCTCGGTCCTCGATCTCGCCCCCGTCGTCTCCGGCGGTACCCACGCCACGGCCCTCGCCGCCACGGTGGACGCGGCCCGCGCCGCCGACCGCCTCGGCTTCTCGCGTTTCTGGGTCGCCGAGCACCACGGGATGCCGTCGATCGCGAGCTCGTCGCCCGCCGTCCTGATCGGCGCGATCGCCGCCGCGACGGAGCGCATCCGAGTCGGGTCGGGCGGGGTCATGCTGCCGAACCACTCGTCGCTCGTGATCGCGGAGCAGTTCGGCACGCTCGTCGGGCTGCACGGCGACCGGATCGACCTCGGACTCGGGCGGGCGGCCGGCACCGATCCGCTCGTGTCGGCGACGATCCGCCGCAACGTGGGCGCGGAGACGGTGGACGACTTCCCGAACCAGGTGATCGAGCTGCTCGCGTACTTCGGCACGATCCCGCCGCTCGAGGGCGGGCAGGGCGGTCGGATCCTGGCCGTGCCCGGCCTCGGCGACGCCCCGGAGCTCTGGCTGCTCGGCTCGAGCGACTTCTCGGCACGCCTCGCCGGGATGATGGGCCTGCCGTTCGCGTACGCGCACCACTTCGCCGGCGGGGAGCAGACGCCGGCCGTGTTCGACCTCTACCGCCGCGAGTTCACGCCGTCGGTGGTGCTGCGCGAGCCGCACTCCATGCTCGCCGTCTCGACGGTCGTCGCCCCGACGCCGGCCGAGGCCCGCCGGCGCGCGCTGCCCCAGGCGCTCGTCATGCTGCGGATGCGGCAGGGCGTGCTGCTGCCGCGCGTCCCCTCGATCGAGGAGGCGGAGGCGCATCCGTGGACGGATTCCGAGAACGACTGGGTCGACCAGCGCCTCGCGATGCAGGCCGTCGGCGACGTCGCGGGTGTGCGCGCGAGGCTCGACGCGCTGGTCGAGGAGACCGGCGCCGACGAGCTCATCCTGGCGACCCAGGGCGGCGAGCTGGCGCATCGGGTCGAGACGCTGGAGGCGCTGGCGCCCTCCGCCGCCTGAGCTGGCGCCTCGCCCGCGCGCAGATGCGTCTCGCGTACGCGCGAAGCGACTGCGCACCCACGTAGGTCCGCAGTCGCCACGACGGTACGCAGCCGGGCCGTGGCCGAAGAACTCACAGAGGCTCGGCGGGGCCCTCCCCTCCACAGTGCGGCCGCAACGCGATCCACGCGACTGCCTGCGGCGCGATCCTCACGGCATGGTCTATCGGGGTGTGCCGCTGGTCGCCGACGCCGATGAGTCGTGGCGTTCGGAGTTCGTGCGTACTGCGGAAGCCGCCACGGCGAGCGAGCGCGCGCAGCTCGCGGCCCTGGCGAAGACGGGGGCCCTGATCCGGGTCGTGCGGGGCGTCTATCGCCGCCCGTGGCCGGAGGGCACGTTCGACGACGAGCGCCATCGTGCACTCGTTCGCGCACGTGAGCTCATCGCTCCCCGCCGCTATGTGTTCGGCGGTCGATCGGCAGCAGCGATCTGGCATCTTCCGAGGCTCGATGAGTGGCCGACTCGGGTCGAGGCGCACGACTGGGTCCTCTCGGGCGGCCGTTCGACGGCGGGTGTCGCTCACCTCGCGAGTGACCGGCCGACTCGGATCGTCATGCGGGGCGGGATCGCGCTCACCTGCCTCGCGAGGACGGTCGTCGACACGGCACGCTCGGATGGGTTCGCGTCCGCCGTCGTCACCATCGACGCTGCGCTCGCGGGGATCCCGGCGTCTGATGGGATCATCCGCACGACGCGCGCGGAGCTCGAGGCCGAGTTGCTGGCGGCCGCCCGTGGCCGCGGCAGCGCGTCGGCACGCGATGCGCTCCGCTTCGCCGACGAGCGCTCGGAGTCTCCGGGCGAGTCACTCAGCCGCGTGCAGATCGATCGTCTCGGACTGCCGAGCCCCGTCCTCCAGCGCCGGTTCGCCGACGCCGAGGGCGACATGTACCCGGACTTCTACTGGCCTGAGTTCGATGTGGCGGGAGAGTTCGACGGACACGTGAAGTACGGCCGAACCGGCGAGGCTACGGCCGAGGCGATCTGGCGCGAGAAGCGCCGAGAGGATCGCCTCCGCCGGCAGGTGAGGACGGTGGTGCGCTGGGACATGGCGATCGCGGCCGATCGCCCGCGACTCGGACGACTCCTCGCTGCGTCAGGAATCGGTTGACCGCCCATCCGACGGTTGGCCCGCTGCCGACTGCGCATCGTCGTGTCGGCTGCGCACTGACAACGGTGCGCAGTCGACACACGCGTAAGCGGAACGGATGCGTCCAGCACCAGAGCCCGCCGCCCCCGCCCGCACCCGCGCCCGCCGGCTCTACTGCAGTCCCCGGCGCTCCAGCAGCGGCTCGATCACCGCGTCGCGGCCGCGGAAGTCGCGGTACGCCTCCATCGGGTCCTTCGAGCCGCCGACGCCGAGCAGGCGGGCGCGGAACCGGTCGCCGTTCGCCCGCACGAGTCCGCCGTTCTCCTTGAACCACTCGACCGTGTCGGCGTCGAGCACCTCGCTCCAGATGTAGGAGTAGTAGCCCGCGTCGTAGCCGCCCGAGAACGTGTGCGCGAAGTAGGTGGACGAGTAGCGCGGCGGAACGGCCGGGTTGTCGAGCCCGACGGCCGCGAGCGCCGCCGCCTCGAACGCCGCCACGTCGGTCACCGCCGCCGCCTCGGATGCCGACAGCCGGTGCCAGGCCTGGTCGAGCAGCGCGGCGGCGAGGTACTCGCTCGTGCCGAAGCCCTCGTTGAACCGCTCGGACGCGTGCAGCCGCTCCACGATCGCGGCGTCGAGCGGCTCGCCGGTCTCGAAGTGCTTCGCGTAGTTCTCGAGCACCTCGGGCCAGAGCATCCACATCTCGTTGACCTGGCTCGGGAACTCCACGAAGTCGCGCGCCACCGACGTGCCGGAGAAGTACGGGTACGCGACGTGGCCGAACAGGCCGTGCAGCGCGTGCCCGAACTCGTGGAAGAGGGTGTTCACCTCGTCGAAGGTGAGCAGCGTCGGCTCGCCGGCGGCCGGCTTCGGCACGTTGTGGTTGTTCACGACGATGCTGGTCGACTGGCCGAGCAGCTCGGACTGGTCGATGAGCGAGTTCATCCAGGCGCCGCCGCGCTTCGAGTCGCGCGTGTAGAGGTCGTAGAGGAACAGCCCGAGGGTCGAGCCGTCCTCGTTGAAGACCTCGAACACGCGGACGTCCGGGTGGTAGGCGACGAGCTCCGGGTGCTCGGCGAACGTCAGCCCGTAGAGGCGGTTCGCGGCGAAGAAGACGCCGTCCTGCAGCACCCGCTCGGCCTCGAACCACGGGCGCAGCGCCGCGGTGTCGACGTCGTAGGTCGCGACGCGCTCCTTCTCGGTCCAGTAGGCCCAGTCCCAGCTCTCGACCGGTCCGCCGGCCTGCTTCTCGAGCGCACCCTGCTCGGCGCGCGCGTTGCGGGCGGCCGGGGGAGCGAGACGGTCGAGCATGGCCGCGACGGCCTCCGGGGTCTTCGCGGTCTGGTCGGCGGTGACGAACGCGGCGTGGTTCGCGAACCCGAGCAGCTCGGCGCGCTCCGCCCGCAGGCGCGAGATCTCGAGCACGAGGTCGCGGTTGTCGTGCTCGCCGCCGCGGATGCCGCGGGCGCGCGAGGCGGCCATGATCCGCTCGCGGAGGGCGCGATCCGACAGCGCGGAGAGGTACGGATGCCCGCTGAACAGGGGCAGCGTGATGAGGTGCCCGCCCTCGAGGCCGCGCTCCTTCGCCGCCTCGGCGGTCGCGGAGACGCCGCCGGCGTCGAGTCCGGTGAGCTCGGCCGCGTCGTCGACGACGACGGCGAGGTCGTTCGTGTCGGCGAGCAGGTTCTTCTCGAAGCGGGTCTGCAGGCTCGACAGGCGCGCGTTGAGGTCGCGGAGGCGCTCCTTCGCCGCGTCGTCGAGGCCCGCGCCGGCGAGGGTCATCTCCTCGTAGCGCTTCTCGACGAGGCGGCGCTGCTCCGGGGTCCAGTCCGCGTGCTCGCGCTGCTCGAAGAGCTGCGACACCCGCCAGTAGAGCTGCGGATCGAGGCGGATGGCGTCCTCGTGCGCGGCCAGCTTCGGCGCGAGCTCCTCCTCGAGCGCGTTCGTGAGGTCGTTCGAGTCGGCGGACGACTTGTTGAAGAACACGTGCAGCGCGCGCGTGAGCGTGCGGCCGCTGCGCTCGATCGACTCGATCGTGTTCTCGAACGTCGGCATGTCGCGCCGCACGGTGATCGCACGGATCTCGCGCAGCTGCTCCTCCATGCCCTGCTCGATCGCCGGCTCGAAGTGCTCGTCGCGGATGTCCGCGAACGGCGGGAGTCCGTGGGGGAGGGTGCTCGGCTCGAGGAACGGGTTCGTCATGCGTCCAGCCTAAGCGCGCTCCCCGAGCACTCCAAAGAAAGCGTTGCAAACGCATCGTTGCAAAAGATCAATTGCAAAGAAGTACTTGCAAAGGATTCTTTGCACGCGTATCGTGGTCGGCATGGCACAGAGCACACCTGACCCGGCCGATCGGCCGGCCCCCGACCGGAAGATCCCGGCGGGCCTCGAGGGGCGCACCCTCGACATGGTCGCGCTCAAGGCGCTCGCGCATCCGCTGCGCATCGCCGTGCTCGACGCGCTCTCCGTCTACGGCCCGAACACCGCCAGCGGTCTCGCGGACCGGTTCGGCGAGTCGAGCGGCGCCACGAGCTACCACCTGCGCCAGCTCGAGAAGCACGGCTTCGTCCGCGAGGTCGAGGGCCGCGGCACGGCGCGGGAGCGCTGGTGGGAGCGGGTGCCCGGCGGCATCTCGCTGCCCTCCGGATCGGAGTCGCACCGGGCGGATGCCGCCACGCGCGCCGCCGAGGACCTCATCAACGCGGAGTGGTCGCGCGGCCGGCAGGCGCTGCTCGCCGACTTCATCACCCACGGTGATCGGCACCTGCCCGAGGAGTGGCTCGACACCGCGCTCATCTCGACGGTGAACCTGCGGCTCACCGCCGATGAGGCGCGGCAGGTGCAGGACCGGATGGCGCGCGCGCTCGACGACGCGGTCACCGAGTTCCGCGGCCGCCGCAACCCCGGCTCGCGGCCGGTGCAGCTCCACCTGAACCTCTTCCCGGTGGTCGACGGCGACGTCACCCCGGACGACGAGGGCGGCTCGCGATGACCGCTCTCCGCACCCCCTCGGACACCGCGTCGATGTCGGTGGTCCGCGACATGATCGAAGCAGAGAAACGAGGTGCCGAAATGTCCGCTCTCACGCTGAACACCGCTCGCACCACCCGCCCGCACGGCCTCGACGGGGCCGTCTTCCGACTCGGCGTCGCGCTCGTGGCGTGGTCCCGTTCGCGCGAGTCGCGCCGGCCGTCGCTGCACGAGCAGCTCGAGTCCGACCGCCTCCGCCAGGAGGCGTGGCGTCGTCGGGACGACGACCGCACGCTGTCGATGTCGCGATCGCAGGTCACGCGCTACATGTGACCTCGCGGGGCCCCGCCCCGACCCGCAAGGGCTTCGACAGGCTCAGCCATCCGGAAGGGTCGCGAGGCTTCGACCGGCTCAGCCGGCCGAAGCCGCCTCCGGGAGGCTCAGTCGTCCGGGTCGTCGATCCGCACGACTCCGCCGGCGGCGTCGAGCCGCAGCACGGGGCCGTCGTCGAGCTCGACGTGCGGTCTGCGCTCGAGCCAGGTGAGCGTCCAGCGCCGGCCGGCTCGGGCATCCGCCTCGAGCTCCGCCTCCACCGAGCGGATGGCCTCGACCATCGCCTCCGGCAGCCGGGCCGGCGGCTCGTCGCCGATGCTCCAGCGCGTGCCGAGCTGCATCAGAGCCGCACCTCGTAGGTGACCCAGCTCGTCCGCGTCGCGACCCGGTCGTAGACGCGCTGCGCGCGCTCGTTCGACGCCGCGGTGATCCAGCGGAGGGTGCCGCCGCCGTCCAGTCGGGCGAGCTCGGTCAGGTGCGCGATCAGGGTCGTGGCCGCGCCGACGCCGCGCGCCGACGGATCGACGAACAGGTCGTCGAGGAACCAGTCGCGCCCCGGGCCGAAGGTGTCCGGATGCGAGCGGTGGTGGGCGAACCCGACGACCGCGCCGTCGACCTCCGCGAGGTGCGCGTCGACGCCGGAGCCGTCCGCGAGCAGCAGCGCCCAGACGTGGTCGAGGTGCGCGTCGTCGAACGCGGTCTCGTAGAACTCGCCGTAGGCGCCGAACAGCCCGCGCCACGCGTCAGCGTCGCCCGGCGCGACGGGTCGGACGAGCACGCCCGACCCGGCACCGCCGGCCCGGTCGCCGTCGGTGCTCATGCCGGCTGCTCCCCGAGCACGATGTCGGTCACCGCGACCTCGGCCGACTCGGTCAGTGCGAGCGTCTCGATGCGGCCGACGGCGCGGAGGTCGTCGACGGCGTCCGCGAGCAGCGCCGGCCCGGCGAGCGACGCCGAGACCACCGGGGTCTTCTGCGAGGCCTTCGCGTCGGTCTTCGCGCGGCGGATGCCGATGAGCGCCGCGCTCACCGCCGGCAGCAGGCCGCGGGGCTCGCCGGCGCCGAGGGCGGTGAGCTCCTCGGCCACGGGCCAGGTGGCGGTGTGGATCGAGCCCTCGTGCGTCCACGACCACACCTCCTCGGTCGCGAACGGCAGCACCGGGGCGAGCAGACGCAGCAGCACGTCGACGGTGGCGCGCAGCGCGGTCACGGCGCTCGTCTGACCCGCGCCGGCGCCGGAGTAGGCGCGCTCCTTCACGAGCTCGAGGTAGTCGTCGCAGAAGGTCCAGAAGAACTGCTCGGAGGCCTCGAGCGCGCGGAAGTGGTCGAACTGGCGGTACGCGTCGGTCGCGGTGCGCACGACGACGGCGAGCTCGGCGAGCAGGTCGAGGTCGAGCGGCTCCGTCACGGCCGCGGCGTCCGCGTCGAACGGGAACGAGTAGACGAACTTCGCCGCGTTGAGCACCTTGATGGCGAGGCGGCGGCCGATCTTGATCGTCTTCGGGTTCTGCGGATCGAACGCCGCATCCGTGCCGAGCCGCGAGCTCGCCGCCCAGTAGCGCACCGCATCCGAGCCGTGCTCGTCGAGCATGCCGGCGGGGGTGACCACGTTGCCCTTCGACTTCGACATCTTCTTGCGGTCGGGGTCGACGATGAAGCCGGAGATGCCGGCGTCGCGCCACGGGATCTCGCCGTGCTCGAGCTCCGCGCGCAGCACGGTCGAGAACAGCCAGGTGCGGATGATGTCCTGGCCCTGGCTGCGCAGCGAGTACGGGAACACGAGGTCGAACAGCTCGTCGTCGGTGCCCCAGCCGGCCGCGATCTGCGGGGTGAGCGACGAGGTCGCCCAGGTGTCCATGATGTCCACCTCGCCCGCGAAGCCACCGGGCACGCCGCGCTGCGACTCGTCGTAGCCGGGCGCGGTGTCCGAGGTCGGGTCGACCGGCAGGGCGTCCTCCGACGGCACGATCGCGGCGTCGAGCACCGGGTTCCCCTCCTCGTCGAGCGGGTACCAGACCGGCAGCGGCACCCCGAAGAAGCGCTGGCGCGAGATGAGCCAGTCGCCGGAGAGCCCGTTGACCCAGTTGTCGTAGCGCACGCGCATGAAGTCGGGGTGGAAGCCGATGCGGCGTCCGGCCTCGATCAGCCGCTCGCGGAGGGCGGGGTCGTTCGCGCCGTTCTTCACGTACCACTGGCGCGTCGACACGATCTCGAGCGGGCGGTCGCCCTTCTCGTAGAACTTCACCGGGTGCTGGATGCTGCGCGGCTCGCCGACGAGGTCGCCCGACTCGCGGAGCAGCTCCACGATCTTCGCCTTCGCGCTGAACACGGTCTTGCCCGCGAGCTCCGCGTAGGCGGCGGTGCCCTGCTCGGTGAACAGGTCGGCCGCCGGGGCCTCCGCGAGGAGGCGGCCGTCGAAGCCGATCACGGTGCGGTTCGGCAGCTGCAGCTCGCGCCACCAGACCACGTCGGTGGTGTCGCCGAACGTGCAGATCATCGCGATGCCGGAGCCCTTGTCCTGCTGCGCGAGGTGGTGCGCGAGCACCGGAACCGAGACGCCGAAGAGCGGCGTCGTGACCGTCGTGCCGAACAGGTGCTGGTAGCGCGGGTCGTCCGGGTGGGCGACGAGGGCGACGCAGGCCGGCAGCAGCTCAGGGCGCGTGGTCTGGATCTCGACGGTCTCGCCGTCCGGCCGGTGGAACGTGATGCCGTGGTAGGCGCCGGGCTGGTCGCGCTCCTCGAGCTCGGCCTGCGCGACGGCGGACCGGAACGTCACGTCCCAGAGGGTGGGGGCGTCCGCCTGGTAGGCCTCGCCGCGGGCGAGGTTGCGCAGGAACGCGCGCTGCGCCACCCGCTGCGCCTCGTCGCCGATGGTGCGGTAGGTGAGGCTCCAGTCGACGCTGAGGCCGAGCTTGCGCCAGACGTCCTCGAACTGCTTCTCGTCCTCGACGGTCAGCCGCTCGCAGAGCTCGACGAAGTTGCGGCGCGAGATCGGGATCTGGTCGGCGGCCTTCGAGCTCTTGCCCTCGCCGCCCTCGAACGGCGGCTCGAACGACGCGTCGTAGGGGAGCGACGGGTCGCAGCGCACGCCGTAGTAGTTCTGCACCCGGCGCTCGGTGGGCAGGCCGTTGTCGTCCCAGCCCATCGGGTAGAAGAGATGGCGGCCGTGCATCCGCTGGAACCGGGCGGCCAGGTCCATGTGCGTGTAGCTGAAGACGTGGCCGATGTGGAGGCTGCCGGACGCGGTCGGCGGCGGGGTGTCGATCGCGTAGACCGACTCCTTGCCGGCCGCGAGGGCGGCGGCCCGATCGAACCGGTAGGTGCCGTCTGCGGCCCAGCTCCCGTCCCACTTGGACTCGAGCCCCTCGAGGGCGGGTCGGTCGGGGATGCGCGAGGGCGTGGCGTCGGTCATCGTGATGCTCCGGTTCGATATCGGCGGCATCGCGTCAAGGGATGCCTGAGTGTGTCTTCCGCGTTCATCGTACCCGCGCGGCACCGTCCGGACGGGTGTGTCAGAGGTGCGCGACGGTTGGCCCCCGGGGCACCGGGTGGGGCATCCGGCCCACTGATCTGTCCCCCATCCGGGGGGTGGAGGGTACGTCATGAGCCCCGCTCGTGTACCCCTTTCTCGGTTTTCACGACAGGTCCTTCGGGAACCGAGGTTTCCGGTGCGGGTTCCCTGAGTGACGCGACGATCAGTGCCACGCACCGTCCCAGCGGCGCGGAGCTCTCCAGCACACGGAACGAATCCATACGGAACGAGGATCGAATGACGAAGAAGACCGCGCGTCTCGGCGCGACCGGAGCGGCGCTCCTGCTCGGCGCGGCGCTGACGGCCGGCGGGGCGATGTCGGCGCAGGCCGCACCCGCCGCCGACGACAGCACCGCATCCGTCGCCCACTGGTCGGTGCCGAGCACGAAGGCGAAGGCCGCGACGGCGTACTGGACCGCTGAGCGGATGGAGGCCGCCGCCCCCGCCGAGGTGCCGGCCGCCGAGACCGCCACAGCCTCCGCGGCTCCGGCGAAGGGCGCGCCGGTCACGAAGGCCGCCGTCGCCCCGGCGGCCGCGGCCGTCGCGCCGATCGCGCACATCGGCAAGGTCTTCTTCACGCTCGGCGGCAGCGACTACGTCTGCTCGGGCAACTCGGTTGCCTCCGCAAACGGCAGCGTCGTCTCGACGGCGGGCCACTGCGTGAACGAGGGTCCCGGCGACTTCGCCACGAACTGGGTGTTCGTGCCCGCCTACGACGACGGCGCCGCCCCGTACGGCCAGTGGACCGCCACCGACCTCTACACGACGAACCAGTGGGCGCAGGACGGCGACATCACCTACGACACCGGCTTCGCGGTGGTCTCCGGATCGGGCACCCTCTCGGACGAGGTGGGTGCCTCCGGCGTCGCCTTCAACCAGGACCGCGGGCTGGGCTACACGCTGTACGGCTACCCGGCCGCCGCGCCGTTCGACGGCGAGACGCTGCAGAGCTGCTCCGGCTCGGCCTCGGACGACCCGTTCGGCCAGAGCGAGTCGCAGGGCGTGAGCTGCGACATGACCGGCGGCTCGTCGGGCGGCCCCTGGTTCATCGGCGGCGGCGCCGGTGGAACGCAGAACTCGATCAACAGCTTCGGCTACGACTCGGTGTCGAACACCATGTTCGGGCCGTACTGGGGCTCGGCGATCCAGTCCGCGTACACGGCGGCCTCGGAGTCCTGATCGGACCGAACTGAGCACGACAGGAGCCCCGGGCGCGACGCCCGGGGCTCCTGTCGTATGCCAACTCGCTGGCTGACGAGGCCGCCCGCGGCCACGCCGGCCCCGCGCGGCTTCGAAGCCTCGCCGCGATCAGCGACTGAAAGGGACCGGGTCGTTGCCTTCGACGCTCGTCGATCCCTTGAACGCCGAGATCAGGTAGACCATCGAGGTTGCATCACACGGATACGGGATCTTGTTCGAGCTCCCGTTGGGCGTGAGGGACGGGACGCTGCCGGTGACCTCGCTGTTCGGCGGGCCGTAGGACACAGTCACTGAGTCGGCACCGGTTGTGCTCCACGAGAGCGTGACTGTCCCGACGCCGTCAGTCGACCCGCTCGTGCAGCCCTGCACAGCGCCGGAACCGGAGAATGCTGTCACCGCGAGCTTGGCCGGAGCGACCGTCGGAGTGGGCTTCGGCGTCGGAGTCGGCGTCGCGCTCGGCGTCGGAGTCGGGGTGGGCGTCGGAGTCGGCGTCGCGCTCGGCGTCGGCGACTTCGACGGCGTCCGGCTCGGCGTCGAGGACGCACTCGGCGAGTCGTCAGCGGTGGCGGACGGGTTCCCGGCCGGCGTCGCGTTCGAGGTGAAGAACACGACGAGCGCGATGATCAGGCCGAGCAGGAGCACAGCGCCGATCGAGGCGAGGATGATGACGTTCCGGTTCGGGCCGCGGCCGTCGCCGCCCCCGCCCGAGCCGTCGTCGCCGCCGGTCGGCGGCAGGTATGAGCCGCCCTCATAGCGTTGCGTCGCGGCGGTCGCGGCGGCGAAGCCGCCCGCACCGGCCGCTCCGAAGACCGCGGTCGCCTGGTCGTCGGGCGGGACGGGGCCCGCGGCACCGGCCGCGCC
>NZ_JBXASM010000011.1:0-101294 GCF_058809295.1 Schumannella sp. GW821-FHT10F01 | reverse complement strand
GTCCGCCGCAGCCGGCGCCGGGCGGCCGGCACGGTCGGATCGGCGAACGCCGCGCGGAACGCGGCGGCGAACTCGCCGGGCACGGCGCCGGGCCGCTTGGCGAGCAGGTGCACGGCGGAGCGGGCGATCGCGAGCGGCACGAGCACGAGCCAGTGCAGCGGCAGGGCGATCGCCGGCGCGCCGACGAACCGGCGGTGCAGCTGCGCCGAGCGGCCGATGCGGCGCCGAGCGGCGCGGGTGGTGCGGCGGCGGCGTCCGAAGTCCGCCGGATCGACGGCGCGGGCGACGCGGGCGCCGGGCACCCGCACGACGCGGTGGCCGGCGAGCCGGGCGCGGATGGAGAGGTCGAGTCCGGCATCCGCGCTGGGGAGGCCCGGGTCCGCGCCGCCGAGCGCGTCCCAGACGGAGCGCCGCACCAGCATCCCGCTGAGGGCGACGCCGAGCACGTCCGTCTCCGCGTCGTACTGCGCCTGGTCGAGGTCGCTGTCGAGCAGCGGCACGGTGCGCCCGGTCGTCGAGACGCTGATGCCGTAGCTGCGCAGCAGGGCCTGGTCGTCGGGGTCGACGATCTTCGGCCCGGCGATGGCGACCGAGGGTGCGATCTCGACCGCGGCGAGGAGCGCGGCGAGCGCGCCCGGCGCGGGAGCGGTGTCCGCGGCCAGGAGCCAGAGCCACTCGTCCGCGGAGGCGGTGGGCGGCAGCGCCCGCAGCCCGGCGGTCACGGCGACGCCGTACGACGAGGGCGGGGCGGCCACCCGGACGTCGGAGCGGGCGGCGGTGAGCGCCTCAGCCGTGCCGTCGGTCGAGCCGGCGTCGACCACGAGGAGCGTGTCGGCAGCGCGCACCTGGCCGGCGAGCGCGTCCAGGGTTCGCCCGAGATGCGCCGCGCCGTTCCGCGCGACCAGGACCGCGGTGACTCGGGGCTGCATCGCGTCCGAGGCTAGGCGGCGGTCACGGCGGGGCCAGGGAGAACACGCCGCTCAGCACCGCCCCGTCCGAGGGGCGTCGACGGGCTCGGCCCGCCGGAGGACGGCTCGGTCCGCCGGAGGACGGCTCGGCCCGCCGGAGCGCGGCTCAGGCGATGCGGTTGCGGCGGAGCTTGCGGCGCTCGCGCTCGGAGAGGCCGCCCCAGATGCCGAAGCGCTCGTCGTTGTCGAGTGCGTACTGCAGGCACTGGGCGCGCACCTCGCACGATCCGCAGATCTTCTTCGCGTCGCGGGTCGAGCCGCCCTTCTCCGGGAAGAAGGCCTCGGGGTCGGTCTGCGCGCACAGGGAGTCGGTCTGCCACGCGAGGGCGGCGTCCTCCTCGACCTGGCGGAGCGGGCTGCCGGGGACGCCGCGCTTGACGGGGTCGACGAACCAGTCGTCAGGGACGTGCGGGCGGTAGTCGCTCGTCGACATGGCTCTCTCCTTCTGCAGCGCGGCCTCCGGGGATCCCGGGGGTTGCCGATAATTACACCCGTGTCATTCGCCCGCGTCAAGTCGCGGATCGGTATTCCCGGGCGTGTCGCGCGGTCCGCGCCGGAGCGCGTGGTAGAGACCCCCGAACGGGGGAGCCCGCGTCCGGGCCAGCCCGGAGGCGCGGCGCCGTCGTGCCTCAGCGCGTTCCGGCGGCCTCGCGCGCCTCCCAGGCGGAGAGCACCATGTCGTCGAGGTCGTGGCGCATCGACCAGTCGAGGTCGCGGGCGGCGAGCTCGCCCGACGCGACGATGCGCGCGGGGTCGCCGGGTCGCCGGGGGCCGACCTCCGGCTCGAACCCGCGGCCGGTGACCCGGGCCATCGCGTCCATGATCTGGCGCACCGAGACGCCGTCGCCGCTGCCGAGGTTGTAGGCGGCCTCGACGGGCTCGCCGGCGTCGAGTCGACGCGCGGCGGCGACGTGCGACGCCGCCAGATCGGCGACGTGGATGTAGTCGCGCACGCAGGTGCCGTCGGGCGTCGCGTAGTCGTCGCCGTTGATGCGCGGCGTGCGGCCCTCGAGCAGCGCGTCGAACACGAGCGGGAACAGGTTGTGCGGGCTCGTGTCGTAGACGGCCGGGTCGCCGGAGCCGACGACGTTGAAGTAGCGCAGGCTCGCGTGCCGGAGGCCGGTGGCGACCGCCTGATCGCGCAGCAGCCACTCGCCGATGAGCTTCGACTCGCCGTAGGGCGACTCCGGGGCCTTCGGGGTGTCCTCGGTCACGAGGTCGACATCCGGCGTGCCGTAGACGGCGGCACTCGAGGAGAACACGATCCGGTCGACGCCGCGGTCGGCCATGACCGCGAGCAGCGTGGCCGTGCCGGTCACGTTCTGCGCGTAGGTGTGGAGCGGGCGCTGCACCGAGACGCCCGCGTACTTGTAGCCCGCCACGTGGATCACGCCGGTCACGCCGTGGTCGGCGATGGCCTGCTCGATCACGGCGCCGTCGAGGATGCTGCCGCGGAGGAACCGCGCCTCGGCCGGGACGAACTCCTCGTGCCCGGACGACAGGTCGTCGACGACGACCGCGTCGAGTCCCGCGTCGAGGAGGGCGCGCACGACGTGCGCGCCGATGTACCCGGCACCGCCGGTGACCAGCCAGCTCATGTCCTCAGGCTATCGGGACGCGGATGCCGCGATCGCGTGGCAGGATGTGCGATATCCCATCATCACCGCCATAGGCGGTCGCCGTCATCACCACCGGGAGGGTCCATGCTCCGCAAGGTCGTCGCGCTCGTGCTGCCCGGCACGGCGCCGTTCGAGTTCGGGGTCGTCTGCGAGGTCTTCGGCATCGACCGGAGCGACTCCGGCGGCCCGGCCTTCGACTTCACCATCGCGACGGCCGAGCCCGGCCCGGTGGAGACGAGCCTCGGGTTCCCGATCGTCGTCGCCGACGACCTCTCCGTCTGCGCCGACGCCGACCTCATCGCCGTGCCGGCGCATCGCATCGGCGGCACCGACGAGCGCTTCCTCGAGGTCATCCGCGACGCCCACGCCCGCGGCGCCTGGGTGCTCAGCGTCTGCAGCGGCTCCTTCGTGCTCGCCGAGTCGGGCATCCTCGACGGCCGCCGCGCGACCACGCACTGGATGCACGCCGAGCGGATGGCGCGCCAGTACCCGCGCGTCGACGTCGACCCGGATGTGCTGTTCGTCGAGGACGACCGCATCATCACGAGCGCCGGCACCGCCGCCGGCATCGACGCGGCCCTGCACCTCGTGCGCCGCGAGCACGGCGCCGCGGCCGCGAACGTGATCGCGCGGCGCATGGTCGTGCCGCCGCAGCGCGACGGCGGGCAGTCGCAGTACATCCAGATCGTCGTGCCGCCGGTGCGCGACGAGTCGCTGTCGGAGCTCTCCGAATGGATGCTGGAGCATCTCGACGAGGACCTCGGCATCGACCGGCTGGCTCGGCGCGCGCTCATGTCGACCCGCACGTTCGCTCGCCGCTTCCGCGCCGAGTTCGGCACCACGCCCGCCGCCTGGCTCAACCGGCAGCGGCTGCTCCGCGCGCAGCACCTGCTCGAGCAGAGCGACCTGGGCCTCGAGCCGCTCGCGCAGCACGCCGGCTTCGGCACCGCGGCCGTGATGCGCCACCACTTCCTCAAGGTGCTCGGCACGACGCCGAACGACTACCGCCGCACCTTCGGCGCCCGCGAGCCGGAGCGCGCCGCCGGCTGACCGTCCCGGGTGGCGGCTCAGAGCTCCGGGGAGGCGATGAAGACGCGCGTGCCGCCGTCGGCGCCGCCGATCGCGATCGAGGCCTCGTCCTCGATGAAGACGGCCTCGCCGCGGCCGAGCGGACGACCGCCGACCTCGGCCTCGCCGATGCTGAACGCGATCGCCGGACGCCCGCCGAGCGTCAGCTCGACGCCGGCGGTGAGCGCCTCGCCGAAGACGACCGCAAGCTGGAAGTCGGGGATGCCCGGCCGGAAGACGTCGAGCCCGGGCCGCACGGCCTCCGGGCGCAGGTACGGCACGGGCAGGGGCCGGAAATCGAGCACCGAGAGCAGCTCGGGCACGTCGATGTGCTTCGGGGTGAGGCCGCCGCGCAGCACGTTGTCCGACGACGCCATGAGCTCGATGCCGAGCCCGTCGAGGTAGGCGTGGATGTTGCCGGCCGGGAGGTAGAGCGCCTCGCCCGGGGTCAGCGACACCGTGTTGAGCAGCAGCGAGATCGCGACGCCCGGATCGCCGGGGAAGCTCTCCGCGAGCGCCCGGACGGTGTCCCATGACGGGTCGTCCTCGACGGCGGACGCCTCGACGACCGCCGCGACCGTCTCGTCGACGTCCTCGCCGCCCCGGATCAGCCACTCGAACACCGGCCCGATCGCGGCGTCGTCGGCCAGGCGGTCGCGCAGCGCGGCGATCCGCGGATCGGCGGACACCGGGTCCAGCAGCGCACGCGTCGCCGCGACCGCGCGGAACCCGCAGAGCGCCCGGAACGGGTCGCTCAGCGCGTAGATCATCTCCGGCTTGTGCAGCCGGTCCCGGTAGTTGCGGTCGGGGGCGTCGACGGCGATCCCGGCGGCATCCTCGCGGGCGTAACCCGCCTCCGCCTGGGCGATCGTCGGATGCGCCTGGAGCGACAGCGGCGAGCGCGCCGCGAGCACCTTGAGCAGGAACGGCAGGTCGGGCGCCACGTCGGCGAGGGTGCCGCCGCCGTCGACGAGGCGCGCGGGCGAGCCCGGATGGGCGCCGAGCCAGAGCTCGGCCTCCGGCCGTCCGCTCGGCGCGCGGCCGAGCAGGGCGGGCATGAGGGTGGTCGATCCCCAGGCGTAGTCGCGGGGCGTGTTCGTGATTGCGGCGAGCATCGCGCTCATCCTCCCAGTCCGCCGGATCGTGGGCGACCTACAACCGTCGGGGCGTCCCGGCCGACGCGGGTCCGCCCCCATCGCCAACGCATCGACGGCATCCGGGAACGCGGCGTAGCGTCCCTGCCATGACGGTCACCGACGCCCCCGCCTTCACCGCGCTCGCCAGCGACTTCTACGGATTCGCCGACCGCCTCACCGCGCAGGAGAAGGACCTCCTCGCCCGGCTGCGGGTGTTCCTCGAGACCGAGGTGAAGCCGATCGCGAACGACCACTGGAGCCGGGCCGAGTTCTTCCCGCGCCGCGTCGCGGAGGGCATGGCCGAGCTCGGGCTGTTCGGCATGCCGTGGGAGGAGACGAAGCCGTTCGAGAACTCGGCCGTCTTCCGCGGCTGGGTCGCCCTCGAGCTGGGCCGCGTCGACGCCTCCGCCGCGACGCTCGTGGGCATGCAGAACGGCCTCGTCATGGGCGCGATCGGCGTCGCCGGCTCGCCGGAGCAGCGCGCCGAGTGGCTGCCGCGCTTCGCCTCCGCCGAGCTGCTCGGCTGCTTCGGACTCACCGAGCCGCTGTCCGGCTCCGACTCCGCGCGCGGCCTCCGCACCACGGCGACGCCGGACGGCGACGACTGGATCCTCAACGGCGCGAAGCGCTGGATCGGCAACGGCACGATCGCCGACGTCGCCGTGATCTGGGCGAAGAGCACGGTCGACGGCCAGGTGAAGGGCTTCCTGGTGCCCACGGACTCCGCGGGGTGGACCGCGACGAAGATCGAGAACAAGACGGCGCTGCGCATCGTGCAGAACGCCGACATCACGCTCGACGGCGTGCGCGTGCCGGAGGCGAACCGCCTGCAGCGCGGCGACTCGTTCCGCGAGACGGCGGCCGTGCTGCGCCTGACCCGGGCCGAGGTGGCGTGGGCCGCGATCGGCAACTCGATCGGCGCCTACGAGGCGGCGCTGGCCTACGCGCAGGAGCGCGTGCAGTTCGGCGAGACGATCGTGCACCACCAGCTCATCCAGGAGCACTTCGCGAAGATGATGGGCAACATCACCTCGTCGATCGCGCTCTGCACGCAGGTGTCGCAGATGCTCGACGAGGGGCTGCAGCGCGACGAGCACGCGGCCCTCGCGAAGGAGTTCGCCTGCTCGCGGATGCGCGAGACCGTCGCCTGGGCCCGCGAGTCGATGGGCGGCAACGGCATCGTGCTCGACAACGACGTCGCCCGGCACTTCGCCGACGCCGAGGCGCTGTACTCGTACGAGGGCACGCGGGAGATGAACACCCTCATCGTCGGGCGCGCGCTCACCGGCGTCTCCGCGTTCGTCTGAGGCGGGCCCCGATAGCCTGAGCGGGTGACGGATCCCGCGAGCGCCTACCACCGCGCGCTCGCGGCTGCGGGCATCGTCCTGCTGACCGCCGGCGACTTCTTCCGCTACCTGCTGACCTGGTACGGCTGGGGCGCGCTCGTGCTGATCGGCCTCGCGCTGACGGTCGTCGAGCTGGTCCGGGCGCGAGTCGACGTGCGGCGCCTGCCGCTGCCGCTGCTCGCGTTCCTGCTGCTCGCCGGGCTGTCGACGATCTGGTCCGCCTACCCGGGCGCCACCGCCCTCGGCACCGTCGTGACGCTCGTCTGCACGACGTTCGCCGTGTTCCTCGGCACCGTGCTCCGCTTCGAGAGCCTGCTCGAGGCGGTCTCGACCGCGAGCCGCTGGGTGC
The DNA here is from genome assembly GCF_058809295.1 of Schumannella sp. GW821-FHT10F01. NCBI lineage: Bacteria > Bacillati > Actinomycetota > Actinomycetes > Micrococcales > Microbacteriaceae > Schumannella > Schumannella sp. GW821-FHT10F01. The sequence continues at coordinate 94,808 of NZ_JBXASM010000011.1, read as the reverse complement.
TCGGGGGCTCGCTGCTGTTCGAGCTCGTCGTGGCGCTGTTCGTGCGACAGCCCGTGCTGCCGCTCTGGGTGTCGTACTGCGACCCGCAGGACATCCGGCCCGCCTGCTACTGGTCGCGCGACCTGCTGCTCGAGGGCGGCCGCATCCAGGGCATCCAGGGCAACTCGAACCTGCTCGCGATGGCCGCGCTCATCGGGCTCGTCGCCTTCGCCGTGCGCTGGGCCTCCCGCTCCGGCTCGCGGGTGTGGAACGGCTTCTGGGCCGTCGTCGCGATCGCGGTGCTCGCGCTGACCCGCTCGTCGACCGTGGTCGTCGCGCTCGTCGCGACCGCGGCGGTCGCCGTGTTCCTCGTCGTCGCCCACCGGCTCGCGGGCCGCGGGCGGCTCGTGCTCCACCTCGCGGGCGCCGTCGTGCTCGTCGGCGGCGTGCTCGGCGCGATCGCGCTGCGCGGGCCGCTGCTCGGGCTGCTCGGCAAGAGCCCCGACCTGACGAACCGCACGAGGATCTGGGACATCGTGCTCGGCCTCGCGAACCAGCGGCCCGCGGCCGGCTGGGGCTGGGTCAGCTACTGGCCGAGCTGGGTCGACTTCTTCGACCTCATCCAGATCAAGGGCATCCACTACTACCAGGCGCACGACGCGTGGATCGACCTGTACCTGCAGCTCGGGGTGATCGGGGTCGTCGTGTTCGGCCTGCTCGTGCTCGTGGCGATCGTGCGCGCCTGGGTGCTCGCGCTCCGCGCCGTGCCCGCGGCGCTGCCGTCGGCCGGTCCGGCGGCTCGCGCGGCGGCGGCACCGGGCGTCCCGCCCGTGGCCGACCCGCCGTCCGTGCGCTGGCCGGTCGCGATCGCGGCCCCGCTGCTCCTGACCGCCCTGCTCGTGCAGAGCCTGGCCGAGAGCCGGCTGCTCATCGAGATCGGCTTCGCGCTGCTCGTCGCGATCGCCATCCAGATGCAGCCGCAGCGCACGCGGGCGACCCGCCGATGAGCGCACCGCAGCCCCTCCACCGCGCGCCGGAGTGGGTGCGGATCGTGCTGGCGTCGCCGCGGCTGAGCGAGGCGCTCACCGTCACGGCCGTGGCGACCGCCGCGGCCGCGGTGCCCATCCGCCGGCTGATCGGCATCCCGGGCCTGTTCGCGATCCTCGCCGGCCTCGTCGTGATCATGGCGCTCTCGTTCGCCGCCCGGCGACACGACATCGAGCTGCGCGGGCTGCTGCCGCTCTCCCTCCTCGGGTTCCTGGGCTGGACGGCGGCGTCGATCTTCTGGAGCGAGTACCAGTGGGCGAGCCTCGGCGGTCTCGTCTACCTCACGGCGTACACGCTGCTCGGGTTCTACATCGCGCTCGCCCGCGACACCATCCAGATCCTGCGCTCGACCGGCGACGCGGTGCGCGTCATCCTCGGCGTCTCGCTCGCGATGGAGGTGCTCAGCGGCATCCTCATCGACACCCCGATCCCGTTCCTCGACATCGAGGGCAACATCGCCGCGCTCGGGCCGATCAGCGGCATCGAGGGCACGCGCAACCTGCTCGGGCTCGTCGCCACCGTCGGCGCCGTGACGGCGGTGATCGAGTGGCGCACCCGCTCGGTGTCGCGGATGACGAGCGTCGTCTCCGCCGTGCTGTGCGGCCTGTGCATCCTGCTCACCCGCTCCCCTGTCACCTACGGCGTCGCGATCGTCGTCGTCGCCGCGTTCCTCGTCATGTACGGCATCCGGCGGGTGAGCGCGGAGCGCCGCACGGTGTGGCAGCTCGTCGCGCTCGCCGGCGCGACTGTGGTGCTCGCCGTGATCTGGGCGTTCCGCACCCCGCTCGTCGAGCTCGTCAACGCGGGCGGCGAGGCGGGCTACCGGCTGCGGATCTGGCAGCAGATCCTGCCCTGGCGGCAGCTGCGCGAGCTGCAGGGCTGGGGCTGGCTCGGCCGCTGGGACCGTGACCTGCCGCCGTACTCCAGCATCCTGTCGCCCGCCGCCGCGCGCCCGGCGGGATCGGCGTCGAACGCATTCCTCGACGTGTGGCTGCAGGTGGGGCTCATCGGCCTGGTGCTGCTCGTGCTCACCGCGGGGCTCGCGTTCACGCGGTCGTGGCTGCTCGCCGGGCAGCGCCGCAGCATCGTCTACGCCTGGCCGGCGGCGGTGCTCGTCGCGCTGCTGTTCACCGGCCTGGCCGAGAGCACGCTGCTCTACGAGTTCGGCTGGCTGCTGTTCGTGATCTGCAGCGTCAAGGCCTCGCAGGAGCTGAGCTGGCGGCGGGCGCTCGACCGCCTCGAGCCGCGGCCCGCGGTGCCGGCCCGCGGCGCCGGCGCGTAGGCGCAGCCCGCCGCGTTGGTAGCGTGTCCCGGACACCAGGGAGGGGCCGACGTGGCGCTCGACATCATGATGCCGTTCTGGGGGCGCCCCGATCACTTCCGGATCGCCGTGGAGAGCGTGCTCGCCCAGGACGACCCGGACTGGCGCCTCGTCGTCATCGACGACCGCTACCCGGATCCGGAGCCGGCGGACTGGCTCCGCTCGCTCGGGGACACGCGGATCGAGTACGTGCTCAACCCCGAGAACCTCGGACCGGCCCGCAACTTCCAGCGCGCCGTCGACCTGTCGCGGGCGGACCTCGTCGTGATCATGGGCTGCGACGACGTCATGCTGCCCGGCTACGTGCGGCGCATCGGCGAGCTCGTGGCCGCGGACCCGGACGCCGCGATCGTGCAGCCGGGCGTCGGCGTCGTGGACGCCGAGGGCCGCCCGTCCACCCCGCTCGCGGACCGGGTCAAGGCGCGGCGCCGGCTCGCGGCCGGCAGCCACGGCGGCGAGGAGCTCGCCGTCTCGCTGCTCGGCGGCAACTGGCTCTACTTCCCCTCCCTCGCCTGGCGCCGCGAGGAGCTGGCGCGCTTCGGCTTCCGCCCGGACCGCGACGTCGTGCAGGACCTCACGCTGATCCTCGAGATCGTCGTCGCCGGCGGGCGCCTCCTGGTCGACGACCGGCACGTCTTCGACTACCGCCGTCACACGGCGAGCGTCTCCTCGCAGGGCGGTCCCGACGGCTCGCGGTTCGTCGAGGAGCGCGCGCTCTTCGCGGAGGCGGCCGGCTGGGCGGCCTCCCGCGGCTGGCGCCGGGCCCGCCGCGCCGCCGCCGTGCACCTGACCAGCCGGCTCAACGCCGTCGCGCAGCTGCCGGCCGCCGCGCGCGCCCTCGACCCCCGCAGCGCGGGCTCGCTGCTGCGTCACGCGCTCGGCCCCTCCGGCGGCCCGGCCGGCCGCGGATAGGATCGCAGCATGGGAAGAGCGCTGGTGATCGTGCCGGCCTGGAACGAGGAAGCCACGATCGAGGCGGTGATCCACGAGATCCGCGACCTCAATCCCGATGTGGACATCCTCGTGGTCAACGACGGATCGCGCGACGGCACCGCCCGCATCGCCAGGGCGGCCGGCGCGCGCGTCGCCGACCTGCCGTTCAACCTCGGCGTCGGCGGGGCGATGCGCACCGGCTACCGGTTCGCCTACGACAACGACTACGACCACGTCGTCCAGATCGACGCGGACGGGCAGCACGACCCGGCTCGGGTGGGCGAGCTGATCGCCCTCCTCGACACCTACGACATCGCGATCGGCGCGCGCTTCGCCGGCACCGGCGACTACGCGGCCCGCGGGCCGCGCCGCTGGGCCATGGTGGTGCTCGCCCGCGTGCTGAGCCGCGTGGCCCGCACGCCGCTGACCGACACGACCTCCGGCTTCCGGGCGGCCGGCCGCCGCGCCATCCGGGTGTTCGCGTTCGACTACCCCGCCGAGTACCTCGGCGACACCATCGAGGCGCTCGTCATCGCCGCCCGCGCCGGCTGCCGCATCACGCAGCTGCCGGTCGCCATGCGCGCCCGGGCCGGCGGCCGCCCGTCGCACGACCCGGTGAAGGCCGCGGCCTACCTCGGCCGCGCCATGATGGCGCTGCTGTTCGCCCTCGTCCGTCCCCGCAGGAGCCTTCCCTCGTGAGCGCCGTCAGCTACGCCTTCGGAGTCGCCACGGCGCTCGTGATCCTCGTGGTCGTGATCCAGCTGCTGCGCCACCGCCGGCTGCGCGAGCGCCACGCGATCTGGTGGATCGTCGCGGGCGTGCTCGCGCTCGTCATCGGCGTCTTCCCGCCGGTGCTCGCCTGGGCCGCGGAGCTGCTCGGGGTCGCCGTGCCGACGAACCTCGTCTTCTTCGTCAGCCTCGCCATCCTGTTCCTGGTGTGCCTGCAGGCGAGCGCCGAGCTGACGAGCCTCGAGTCGCAGAGCCGCGACCTGGCCGAGCGGGTCGGGCTGCTCGAGCTGCGCATCACCGAGCTCGAGGCGCGCACGCAGGACGACGGCACCGGATCGGCGCGCACGCCCGACTGACCGGGCCGGGCGGGTCACGCCCGCCGGCGGCGCTCCGAGTGGGTGCCGGCGAGCGCGGACACGAGCTGCACGACCGCGCCGACGAGCGGGCCGCCCGCGAGCGCCAGCGCCGCGCGCTGCTCGATCGGCAGCGGGAGCGCGAGCAGCGCGATCGACCCGGCGGCGATGACGATCCAGCCCGCGATGAACGCCGCGTGCCGCGATCGCGCCAGCAGCAGCGCCGACACGACCACGTTGAGCGCGACGACGCCGGAGCCGCCGACGAGGGCCGCGAGGAACCACGGCTCGACCGCGAACCGGGTGCCGAGCAGCAGGTGCACGATCGGCGGCCCCGCGAGCGCGGCGAGCCCGGCGAGCACGGCGGTCGCGGCGGCGATGCCCGCGACGACCACGGCGAGCAGCCGGCGCACCGACGACTCCGCGATGTCGCGGAAGCGCACCACGAGCAGGCTCTGCAGCGACAGCGCCCCGAGCATCAGCGGTGCGCGCACCAGCGTCACCATGAGCATCACCGTGCCGAGGCGGGCGCCGCCGCCCGGCTCGGACGACGCGATGATCGCCGGGATGCCGCTCATCACCACGCTCGTCGACACCGATCCGAGCACGGCGCCGACGGACTGCACGGCGAAGCGCCGCGGCGTGGTGTCGACGCCGGCGCCCCGCCGCACCGCGGCCACCAGGAACGGGATGCCGACGAGCAGCGCGACCGGGAACGGCACCACCACCGCCCAGAACAGCACGATGTGATCGGCACCCGCGAGGAGCGCCAGCAGCACGAGCACGAGCCGCAGCAGCGCGTCGACGAGCACCATGACGGCGACCGCGCGCAGGCGCCCGACGCCGTACATCGCGCCGTTGACGAGCGCGACGGCGGAGTAGGCGGCGGTGCCTACGATGAGCGGCACGACCAGCTCGGGTCCGCTGCCCGCCATCACCCGGCCGGCCCAGAGCGGCGAGGTCGCCGCGAGCACCGCGGCCACGACGACCGGGGCGATCGCCAGCGCCGACTCCAGCATCCGCCGCTCCTGCGGCGGGGCGTCGGCCCTCGTCGCCCGCGCGGTCTCCTGCTGCAGCCCGACGAGGCTGCCGACGACGAGGTAGACGGCCGACCAGAAGGCCGAGAAGCCGGTGTAGCGCTCCGGCCCGAGCACGGCGGCGACCACGGTCGTGAGCACGTAGCCGATCGCGCCGGCGAGGATGCTCACGCCGCTGACCAGCCCGACGTCGCCGAGCCGGCGGCGCGCGCTCACGAGGAGCGCCCGTCGGAGGGCTGGACGAGATCGCGCAGCACGTCCTGCGCCCCGCCCCCGTAGCGGCCGTAGTCGCCGGCGAGGACGCCGGCGAGCACACCGGGCAGGCGCGCGATCCGGAGGGCCGGGAGCGCGCTGCGGCGCTCCTCGTGCCGGAGCTTGCGGGCGCTGTCGCGCAGCCGCTCGGCCGGCACGCCCGGCACCGCGGGCAGCCGCTCGGCGAGCGAGCGGGCGCGGCGCAGCAGCCGGGCGTCGCGCTCGGTGCGCCCCGCACCGAGCCGCGAGAGCTTGCGGGCGAGCGTCGGCGCCGCGACGCCCACCTGGTTCGCGCCGTGCTGGCGGTAGTCGATGAGCGCGGCGCGGTCGGGGCGCACGCCGTCGAGCGCGGCCGCCGTCATCGCGAGCCACTCGTCGTGGAGCCAGCCGTCCGGCACCGGCAGGGCGAGGTCGACGAGCTCGCGGCGGAGGCCGGCGGCCGCCCCGGTGACGATGTTGCGACGCAGCAGCAGCGTCCAGGCGCCGCCCGGCCGGGACTCGGCGTCGAGGTCGGCCCCGGTGAGCTCGAGGCGGCCGAAGACCGTCGAGCCGAGGTCCTCGCCGTCCGCGCCGACGAGCCGGGCATCCGAGTGGGTGAGCAGCGAGCCGGGAGCGGCGAGGGCGGCGAGCGCCCGCTCGACGCGGTCGGGGTGCCAGACGTCGTCCTGATCGGAGAGCAGCAGCACGTCGCCGGTCGCGGCGCGCAGCGCGCGCTCGATGTTCCGCACGACGCCGAGGCCGCCGTCGCCCTCGATCACGACGAGCCGTGGGGCGCGGTCGCCGAGCTCGGCGACCGCCTGGCGCACCACCGCGATCGTGCCGTCGGCGGAGCCGTCGTCCGCCACGACGAGCTCGTCGACGGGCCGGGACTGCGCGAGGATCGAGCGCACCTGCTCCCCCACCCAGCGCTCGCCCTGGTAGGTCGCCATCGCGACCGACACGGCGGCGGGCGGGGTGGGCATCCTGGAAGCCTAGCCAGGGCGCCGGTCCGCGCCGACCAGGCGCGGCCTCAGCGGGGCCCGACCCGGCCGTGAATAGGATGCCAGGCGTGAAACTCCGCGATCGGATCGACCGCGTCCCCCGCTGGATCTTCTCCTTCGTGGCGGCTCCCCTCCTCGCGCTGATCGCCCTCTCGGCGTGGGCCCTGGCCTCCCCGGTCGGCTCGAGCCCCGACGACGACTTCCACCTGGCGAGCATCTGGTGCGGCGCCGGCGACCGTGCCGACCTCTGCGAGCCCGGCGCCGCATCCGACCAGCGGTCCGTGCCCTCCGACCTCGTCGGACCGGCCACCTGCTACGCCTACAAGCCGGCGGAGAGCGGCGCCTGCCAGGGCGCCGGGTTCGGCGACGGCGTCGACCGCCTGCAGTCGACCGATCGCGGCAACTTCGAGGGCCTCTACCCGCCGCTGTACTACCTCGCCATGAGCGCCTTCGCGGGCCCCGACCTCGACGTCTCGGTCGTCACGATGCGCATCGTCAACGCCGCGTTCTTCGTCGCCGTCATCGCGGGTGCCTGCGCCCTGCTGCCGCGCCGGAGGAGGCCGACGCTGGTGTGGTCGGTGCTCATCACCTCGGTGCCGCTCGGCGTCTCGATCATCGCGTCGACGAACCCGAGCAGCTGGGCGATCCTGTCGGCGGCCGTGCTCTGGGTCACGCTGCTGGGCTACTTCGAGACGACGGGATGGCGGCGGATCGCGCTCGGCGGCTACGCCGCGCTGGCCACGGTCATCGGCGCCGGCGCCCGGGCGGACTCCGCGATCTACGCCGTCATCGCCATCGGCATCGCGTGCGGCCTGGCGTTCCGCTTCCGGGTGCGGTTCCTGCCGCTGCTCGCGCTGCCCGTCGTGCTGATCGCCTACGCGGCGATCGCGTACCTCTCCGCCTCGCAGGGCGGCGCCGCGGCGACCGGCCTCACCGGCACCCCGCCGCCCGACCCGGAGCGCTGGCGCGGGCTGTTCCTGCTGAACCTCACGAGCGTGCCGGACCTCTGGGTGGGCGTCTTCGGCCGCTGGAACCTGGGCTGGCTCGACACCCCGGTGCCGGCCGGCGTCTGGGTGGCCGGGTTCACCGTGTTCGTCGGCGCGATCGCGATCCAGCTGCGCGACCGCTCGGTGCGGGCCGCGATCGGCATGGGCATCGCGCTCGCGGCGATGGCGCTCATCCCGGTCTACATCCTGACTCAGAGCAGCGCGCTCGTCGGCGGCTACGTGCAGCCGCGCTACATCCTGCCGCTCATGGTGCTGCTCGCCGGCATCGCGCTCATGCGCACCCCGCGCACGCCCCGCACGGCGATGCGGCCGCCGAGCCGCGTCGCGCTCGTGCTCGCCGTGCTGCTGCTGGCGACGGCCAACAGCGTCGCGCTGCACTCCGACATCCGCCGCTACGTGACCGGCACCGATGTGCTCAGCGTCGACCTCGGCAGCCACGCCGAGTGGTGGTGGCCGTCCGCCCCCGGCCCGATGTACGTCTGGGCGATCGGCACCGCCGCGTTCACGGCGCTGCTCGTGCTCGCCGCCGCGCCGCTCTGGCGGCGATCCGCCGCCGACGCGGAGGCCGTCACCGCCCGCCTCGACGACGAGGCCGCGGAGGCGGAGGCCGACGCCGACGCCGACGACACCGGGCGCGTCGGGTCGGACGCCGGGCGCACCGGATCAGCGGACCGCGCCCGGACCGCCGGCGTGGCGCCGGCGGCCGGGACTCAGGCCAGCGGGCCCGTCGGGATCTGAGACGCGAACTGCGGCACGACGTCCATCCAGGACTGACCGCCGCTGAGCTGGGCCCAGCGCGCCATCGACGCGATCGGCCGCTTCTGGCCGCCGACGAGCTGGTAGATCGAGCCGTCCGGCGTGCGGATGAACGATCCGGCCGGCGCGCCGACCTTCAGGTTCTGGCAGGTGAACTGGTCCATCGTCACGTAGTCGAACGGGTACGACGCGGCCAGCGCATCCGAGACCTGGTGCACCGAGCCGCCCGCGGCGACGTAGCGCGTCGTGCCGCAGAGCATGCCGAAGCCCATGAGCTTCTGGTTGACCGGGTAGGCCTTGATCACCGCGTCGTCGGCGAACACGAGCTTCGAGAAGCCCGCCTCCACCGGGAAGACGAACGAGCTGAAGGCCACGCGGCTCGAGACGCCGTCGATGAAGTAGACGGTCGCGTCCTGCGGCGACCGCGCGAGCGTGCCGGCGGTGAGGGCCGTCTTGCCGGTCGTGAGCTGGCCGACCACCGACGAGGGCACGGTCGTGATCGACACCGACTGGCCCGGCGGGGTCAGCGCGAGCAGCGAGTCCCAGCTGCTGATCGGCCGGATGTCGGACGCCATCACGATGTAGACGGTGCCGCTGTCGGGCGTCTTGATGAACGAGCCGGCCGCGATGGTGCCCAGCAGCGGGTAGCTGTCGAGGAACGGCTGCGTGGCGGCGGAGCTCGGGAACGGCGTCGCCGACCCCGCCACCAGGCGCGGGTCGCCGGCCTTGAGGTCGTAGCGGCCGGCCGAGGTGACCACGCTGACGCCGGGGGCGCCGGGCAGCGAGACGATGCCGCTGAAGTCGCGGCAGGCGCCGAGCAGCGTGGCGGACGCGGGCCACAGCGTGCCGCTCGTGCGCGTGGTCACGCCGAGCGCGGCCTCCTGGCCCGACGGCACCGCGCAGCTGCCGCCGCCCGAGTAGGCGTACTTCGAGGTGCCGCGCTGCAGCAGGAACGTGCCGGTGCGCGCGACCGGCGCCGCGAGCGGGATGCTCGAGATGGCGGCCTCGGTGAGCACGTTCATGCCCGCGGGGATGCCGGCGGCGACCTGCGACGCGTCGTCGAGGATCTCGCGCTTCTTCCCGCCGGACACGTAGTAGCGCGCGCCCTCGACGGTGCCCATCACGGAGGTCAGCACCGGGCCGGTCGCGAACGCGGCGATCTGCGCGTCGTCGAGCTGCACGTAGCCGTCCGCGGCGCACGAGGCGCCGTAGTCCGCCGCCTGGGCGCACGAGGTGAACGGCAGCTTCAGGCCGGAGTCGTAGAAGTAGATCGAGCCGTCCGGGCCGCGGATGCTGCGGCCGACTACGTGCCCGGTCGTGAACTGGTCGAGGTAGGACTGCGAGACGTAGGAGACCTGGCCGAGCGGCGCGAGGGCGGTCAGGATGTCGACGCTGGCGACGGGGTACTTCGACGAGCCCGAGGTGAGGTAGACGGTCGCGTTGTCGACGGTCCGAACGACGCTCGAGGGTCCGGTCGGCGAGCCGAACCAGTCGCTCCAGAAGCCCCAGAAGTTGCGGTTGCCGAACGACGCGCAGGGATCGGCGCTGCCGGCGTAGTTCGGCACGAGGGCGTTCCCGTTGGGCTGGTACGGCGTGTAGTCGTACAGCGACGCGGTCGCGATGTTCTGGATGTAGACGGCCGAGTATCCGGTGCACTTCGGCGAGTACAGGATGTTGTTGACCCGGCCCGGCAGGTAGTTGAACGAGGTCGGCTTCTGCTTGTAGTGCTGGAACTGCACGGCCGCGTAGAACACCTGGTAGGTGAAGCCCGCGTACGCCGGGTTGCACGGCGCCGTGTCCGGGCAGTTGAAGCCGGTGGCGCTCGTGTAGGCGCTGGCCGGCGGGTTCGTCGAGGTGACGAGGCTCTGCTCCTTCTGGAGCAGCACGAGCAGCACGCGCGGGCTGATGTTGCACGCGATCGCCGTCTTCGCGATGACGTCGGCGGCGCGGTCGCGGGCGCTCGGCGCGAAGGAGCCGGCGCAGTACGAGCTGGAGATCGCCGGGGTGGCGGAGGCCCAGTCCTTCATGCACAGGGCGCCGGACCGGCAGGTGGGCACCTTCGCCTGCAGGAAGCTCTGGATCTGGTTCGCGCTCATCGCGCCGCCGTCGTAGAAGTTGGCGTCGCTGATGATGTAGCCGGGATTCCACAGCTTGACGTCGTAGGCGTTGGCCGCCTGGGGCGTGGCCATCACCGTGAGCACCGGTGCCACCACCAGTGCCGCCAGCAGGCCGATCAGGGCGCGTCTCACGGGATCTCCACCTTCTGGGTCGCCGAGGTGCGCTCGGTCTGCGAGGTCGACTGGTAGCGCAGCTCGACCGTCCACGGTCCGCGCGACAGCTTCGCGGTCTCGATCTGGGTGGTGCCGCAGCTCGTCGTGGCGCCGTTCGCGGCGCCCTCGGTCTCGGCGGTCACCTCGGCGCCGGACACGTCGGAGGTCAGCACGAAGGTGCAGCTGCCGCCGTCCTCGCTGACCTCGGTGACGAGGCCGCCGACCGTGAGGTGCAGTCCGTCGACGTCGACGGAGGCGATCGTGATGGCCGGCATCGGGCCGTCGACCACGCTCGGGGTCGGGCTCGGCGTCGCCGACGCGGACCCGGACGACGTCGCGGACGGCGTGCCGGATCGGGTCGGCTCGGGCTGCGTCGTGACGCAGCCGGAGAGCACGACGAGCAGGGTCGCGGCTGCGGCCGCGACCAGGAACGACTCCGGGGCGAGCCCCCTCAGACTCCGGATCACCGGGACAGCGTACCTTCAACCGGCACTTGAAGGCGCGTCACCCGTTCGGGAGGGGCCTTGAGCGCCCGTGCACCGGCTCGGCTCTACAATCGTCGGGACCGTCCCCGAGGAAGACACCGGGGCCTTCCCGAGGATGACATCTGTGACCACAGCCGCTGCGCGCGAGAGAGAGGCGCGGATCGCCGACCTCCCGTTCGTGACCGTGGATTCGGGCGGAGGCTTCTTCCGCGGCACCGCGAGATCGATCCGCGAGATCTGGGGACGACGCGAGCTGCTCGGCCTGCTCGTGCGCCGCGAGGTGCGCGCGCGCTACAAGGACAGCTCGCTCGGCATCGTGTGGAGCCTGCTGCGTCCCATCGCCCAGCTGCTCATCTACTATTTCATCATCGGCCAGGTGCTCGGCGTCGCCCGAGGGGTGCCGCAGTTCGCGATCTTCGTGTTCACGGGCCTCACCGCCTGGACGCTCTTCACCGAGATCCTGCAGAACGCGACGAGCTCGATCGTCAACAACGCCGGGCTCATCAAGAAGGTCTACCTGCCGCGCGAGATCTTCCCGCTCGCGTCGGTGGGCGGCGGGCTGTTCAGCCTCGGCATCCAGTTCGTGGTCCTGCTCGTCGGCAGCCTCGCGCTCGGGCAGTTCCCGATCTCGCGCGAGATCGTCTACCTGATCCCGTCGCTGCTGCTGCTCATCATCTACGCCTCGGCCCTCGGCATCCTGCTCTCCGCCGCCAACGTCTACCTGCGCGACTTCCAGCACCTCGTCGAGGTCGTCCTGCTCGTGCTGTTCTGGGCGTCGCCGATCGTCTACTCGTTCGGCTACATCCACCAGTACCTCGGCGACGGCCTCCTCGGCGAGATCTACCTGGCGAACCCGATCACCCTCGGCGTGATCGGGCTGCAGAAGGCGATGTGGATCGCCGGCTCGACCGTGCCGGGCGCCTTCCCGCCCGGGCTGGAGCTGCGGATGCTCATCGCCTTCCTCGTGGGCCTCGTGCTCCTGTTCGTGGCGCAGCGCGTGTTCTCGCGGCTGCAGGGCAACTTCGCGCAGGAGCTGTGATGCCGGCATCGACCATCGTCGACATCCAGCGGATGTCCAAGCGCTTCGTCCTCCACCAGGACAAGTCCATCAAGGAGCGGCTCGTCAACTTCCGCTCCTCGAAGTCGCACCGCGAGGACTTCTGGGCGCTCCGCGACATCGACCTCAGCATCGAGACCGGGTCGACCCTCGGCCTCGTCGGCCACAACGGCTCCGGCAAGAGCACCCTGCTGAAGATCATCGGCGGCATCATCCAGCCGAGCTCCGGCCGTGTGATGCGCAAGGGCCGGCTCGCCGCCCTGCTCGAGCTCGGCGCCGGCTTCCACCCGGATCTCACCGGCCGCGAGAACGTCTACCTCAACGCCTCGATCCTCGGCCTGAGCCGGGCCGAGACCGACCGGCAGTTCGACGCGATCGTCGACTTCTCGGGCATCGAGGACTTCATCGACACCCAGGTGAAGTTCTACAGCTCCGGCATGTACGTGCGGCTCGGCTTCGCGGTCGCGGTGCACCTCGACCCCGACCTGCTCCTCGTCGACGAGGTGCTCGCGGTCGGCGACGAGCCGTTCCAGCGCAAGTGCATGGACAAGATCGCGGAGTTCCAGCGCGAGGGCCGCACCATCGTGCTCGTCACCCACTCCGCCCAGCAGGTCATGGCCATGTGCGACCGGGTCGCGGTGCTGAACCACGGCTCGCTCATCCACGACGGCGACCCCGTGGAGGGCCTGCGGGCGCTGCGCGAGAGCTTCGAGACCGGCGAGACGACCGGTGCCGACTCCGACAACTCGGTGGTCTCCATCCGCGGCGTCCGGATCTCGGCGAGCGAGCGCGAGCTCACCGGCGAGATCCCGCTCGGCGCCGACCTCACCGTCGAGGTGGACCACCGCGTCGGCAGCGCGCCGGCCGGCTGGCTCGCGGGCATCGACATCCAGAACCCGCTCGGCCAGTCGATCTACGGCGTCAACACGGCCGGCCTGCGGCTTGCGATGCCGACGGAGCCCGGCGACTACACGCTGCGCATCCAGCTGCCGCACACGTCGCTCGGCAGCGGCCGCCACCTGCTGTACTCCACGGTCGTGACCGCGGAGGGCGACCCGATCGACGCCACGTCGGACCCGGTCGAGTTCCTCATGGCGCAGGACCCGCACGGCGTCGGCTACCTGCAGTTCGCCTCGAGCGGCGAGGTCGGCCCCCGCCGCTAGCGGTGCCCGTGCCGGCGCTTGCGGCTGTGCTCGAGCGAGCCCGCGCGCACGGCGCCGGTGTCGGCGAGGTCCACCCGGCTGGCCCGGCGCATCGCCGACCAGCGGCGCCACTGGTACGCGGGGTTCACGACGAGCCAGCGCAGCTTCTCGACCGCCGAGTAGTCGCTGTCGCGCACGATCGACAGCGAGTTGCCGATACTGCCCTTGATCGTCGCCTTGATCACCTCGGCACGCCCCATCCGGTGGAAGGGGAACCCGAGGCGGCGGAGTCCGACCGTCTCGTCGAAGATGCGCGGGCCGTACTCGTCGTAGGAGAGGTCGTTCGAGTGCTCGACGACTGCGCGGCCGGCGTACGCCCGCCAGTAGCCGAGGTTGAGGGCCTGCTGCGCCATGAGCTGGTCCTCGGAGTAGGGCACGTCGGCGAACGGCAGCGGCCCGGTGGCGAGGTCGCGGCGCACGGCCGCGTTGACGTCGGAGTGGAACTCGGCCGCGCTCGCCTCGGCGGCGCTGAACGGGCGGGCGGCATGGCCCCAGATCGTGGTCGCGCTGTTCGGGCCCTGGTGCCGGAACGTGCCGATGATGTCGTAGCGCTGCAGCGGGAACGCGCGCTGGCGCGGGTACTGGCGCCCCGTGACGATCGCCACCTTGTCGCTCAGCGCGAACGGCGCGAGCAGCTCGCTGAGCCACTCCCGGTCGAGCGGCACGGCGTCCTGGGTGAGGAAGGCGACGTAGCGGCCGCGCGTCATCCGCACCGCGAGGTCGCGGGTGCGTCCGTGGCCGAACTCGCTGTTCGGGATCTCGTGCAGCCGCACGGCCGGGTGCCGCGCGACGATCTCCAGCGTGGCGTCCTTCGACCCCGAGTCGATGACGAGCACCTCGTACTCGCCGTCGACCACCTGCTGCTCGACCGACTCGAGCAGCCGCTCGAGGTAGTCCTCGCCGTTGTAGGTCACGATGACGACGCTCGCCAGCACCTCGGTCATGCGATCCCCCGGATGTCGTCGTACGTCAGTGCGATGCCCTCGTCGAGCGGGAGCGGCTCCACCCGGCCGAACTCGCGGTCGAACAGGGCGGTGTCGAGCACGACCTTCTGCACGAAGGTCGGCGGTGTCGGCATCTCGGTGATGTCGAAGTCCACGCCGACCACCCGGCGGATCGCCGCGAGCACCTCGCCGACCGAGTAGCCGTGGCCGCTGCCGAGGTTGTAGATCGGCGCGGCCGGCTCGCCCTCGGCGATCGACACGATCATCCGGACGACGTCCTCGACGTAGACGTAGTCGCGCACCATCCCGCCGTCGCCGTAGCGCACGACCGGCCGGCCCTCGACGACGTTGCGGAGCGCGATCGGGATGAGTCCCTGCCGGCGGAACGCGCGCTGGCGCGGGCCGTAGGGGTTCGAGATGCGCAGCGCGGTCGAGCGGAGCCCGTGGGTGGCGCGGAAGTAGTCGAGGTAGCGCTCGATGGTGAGCTTGCCGATGCCGTAGGGCGAGAGCGGCAGCGCCGGATCCGACTCGGAGTAGACCTCGCGCCCCTGGTCGCCGTAGATCGCACCGCCCGTCGACGCGTAGAACACGCGCCCGACGCCCGCGCGCACCGACAGGTCGAGCAGCTCGACCGTCTGCGCCACGTTCGTGCGCAGGTCGAAGGTCGGATCGCCCTCGGCGCTGGCCGGGGTGCTCGTCGAGAGGAGGTGGAACACCCAGTCGCGGCCCTCGACGGCCGCGGCGAGGTCGGCCGAGCTGAGGAAGTCGCCGCGGATCGCCGTGACGCCCTCGGCGCGGTAGGTCGGCGCCGGGCCGCTGAACCGGTCGAACGCGGTCACCGAGTGACCGGCCGCGGCCAGCGCATCCACGAGATGCGAGCCGATGAAGCCGTTGCCTCCGATGACGACGGCGTCAGCCATGCATCGCCCTCTCGAGCGCGTCGACGAACTGGGTGCCGGAGTCGGCCCAGCTGCGGTCGGCCACCGACTCGGAGCGGGCCACGGCGCGCTCGACCGCGTCCGGCGCGTCCAGGATCCGCTCGATGCGGTCGGCGATCGCGCCGGGCGAGGGCGCGACGTAGTCGATGAAGGGGTTGTCCGACACCATCCGGTTGTTCGGGGCGTCGTTCACCACGGCGGCCGTGCCGCAGGCGAGCAGCTCGAGCGGCAGCAGCGACATGTTCGTCAGCGAGAGCACGAGCCCCGCGGCGCAGCGGTTGTAGACCGCGTTGAGCTGCGAGAGCTCCAGCGAGGCCAGGTTGCGGTAGGCGAACGGCACGTTCCAGCCGCGCACGTCCCAGCCGGCGAAGTTGATGACGAGACCGGGGCGGCGCTCGGCCAGCTTCGCCAGGGCGAGCACGCCGAACTCGAACGCCCGTCGCGTGGTGACCGGGCGCGCGTAGAAGAACACCTCGTCGCGGCGGCCGCGGTTCGTGAGGTTGTAGAGGCTCCGGTCCACCGAGAAGTCGAAGTGGTCGGTCGTCATGCCGTACTCGTCGTGCAGCTTGCGCGCGAGCCAGCCGCCCGCGGTGATGCCCTGGAACCCGAAGCGGTACGTGTTCTCGGCGAGCAGCGACTCGGTGCCGACCGGGTAGAACGAGGGCTCGAAGTCCTGGATGAAGTACATCCGGCGGGCGCGCGACGGATCCCGGTAGGACGGATACGCGGTCTCCCACCCGGTGGCGAACAGCGCCTGGGTGGACGCGTGCACGCCGACCTCGGGGCGGTAGTCCTCGATCGTCGCGTCGAGGTGCGGGTACGCCTCGCTCGCCTGGAGCATCGCGCGCACGTCGCGGAGGCTGTGCCCGAACTGGTCGTAGAGGTAGATGCGCGAGCGGTGGCCGCGCTCCTCGGCGAACTTGATGAACCGGAACAGGTTCTGGTGCCCGCCGCTCTCGGCGCCGGGAGGCGACATGATCCAGCCGAGCTCGAGCGGCTCCGACACCACGCGCACCGGGTCGGTGCGCCAGGCCGGCGAGTCCGTCCAGTCGACGTTCTCCGCGTCGTCCGTCGCCACCAGCATCGTCGGCAGCACGCCGCCGCCGGTCGAGGCGGCGGGGCCGACGAGCAGGCCGCCGAGCTTGCCGAAGATCCGGCCGAGCAGCCGTCGCGGCCCCTCGTCCCGGAGAATCAGCCCGGCCCGGCTGACGTTGCGGCGGAGTCGGGACACCATGCCGCCAGTCTACGGGGGCCCGGTCTGCGCCCCGGCCGGGAGCGCACCGGGGCGGGCGGGGCGGCGGCCCGGCCCCGGGTCGGACACCACCCGGACGCCGGGTCCGGTCCCATCCCGGACGCCTAGGCTGGAGCATCATGCCGTCGACTGAGCCTGGACGCGAGACCGCGATCGTCACGGTCTCGTACCGCTCCGTCGACGACGTCGTCGGGTTCCTGGAGTCCGCCGCCCGCGTCGCGCCGCACGTGCCCGTCGTCGTCGTCGACAACCCGTCGGAGGAGTCGGACCGCATCGCGGCCGTCGTCGAGGCCTCCGCCGCCACCCTGATCCGGCAGGGCGAGAACGTCGGCTACGGTCCGGCCGCGAACGCCGGCGTGCGGTCGCTGCCGCCGGAGGTGCGCTACGTGCTCATCTCGAACCCGGACGTCCGCCTCCACGAGGGCGCGCTGGAGACCCTGCTCGACGGGCTGCAGGACGGCGATGCCGCGACCGGCCCGCGCATCCTCAACGAGGACGGCTCGGTGTACCCGTCCGCCCGCGAGGTGCCGTCGCTGCGCACCGGCATCGGCCACGCGCTGTTCTCGCGGGTGTGGCCCGCGAACCCGTGGACCCGCCGCTACCGCGCGGAGCTCGAGCCGAGCGACCTCGGCCGCACGGCCGGCTGGCTCTCCGGCGCCTGCCTGCTCGTGCGCCGCGACGCGTACGAGCGCGTCGGCGGTTTCGACGAGAGCTACTTCATGTACTTCGAGGACGTCGACCTCGGCTACCGCTTCACCCGCGCCGGCTTCGCGAACCGCTACGTGCCCGGCGCTGTGGTCACCCACATCGGCGGCACGGCGACGGCCGGGTCGGCGCAGATGCTCATCGTGCACCACCGCAGCGCCGACCGCTTCCTGTCGACGAAGTACCGCGGCTGGCACCTCGCGCCGGTGCGCTGGGCGCTGCACCTCGGGCTCGAGGTGCGCGCCCGCTGGGTGACCCGCGGCGCGCGTCAGGCGTCGAGGAGCCGCGTCAGGTAGGCGCCGTAGCCGCTCTTCACGAGCGGCGCGGCGAGCTCGCGCGTCTGGGCGTCGTCGATCCAGCCGGCGCGCCAGGCGATCTCCTCGATGCAGCCGATCTTGAAGCCCTGCCGGTCCTCGATGACCTTCACGTACTCCGACGCCTGCATCATCGACTCGAACGTGCCGGTGTCGAGCCACGCGACGCCGCGGTCGAGCACCTGCACCTGCAGCCGGCCGGCCTCGAGGTAACGCTCGTTCACGGTCGAGATCTCCAGCTCGCCGCGCGCGCTCGGCTCGATCGTCTTCGCGATGCCGACGACGTCGTTGTCGTAGAAGTAGAGGCCCGGCACCGCGTAGTTCGACTTCGGCTTCACCGGCTTCTCCTCGATGGAGAGCGCGGTGAAGTCGTCGTCGAACTCGACGACGCCGTAGGCGGTCGGGTCGGCGACCTGGTAGGCGAAGATCAGGCCGCCCTCGATGTCGGTGTTCTGCCGCAGCGACGAGCCGAGGCCGACGCCGTGGAAGATGTTGTCGCCGAGCACGAGCGCGACCGAGTCGCCGCCGATGAACTCCTCGCCGATGATGAAGGCCTGCGCCAGGCCGTCCGGCGAGGGCTGCACGGCGTACTCGATGCGCATCCCGAGGTGCGAGCCGTCGCCGAGGAGCGCCCGGAACTGGTCGTTGTACTCGGGCGTCGTGATGACGAGCACCTCGCGGATGCCGGCCATCATCAGCGTCGACAGCGGGTAGTAGACCATCGGCTTGTCGTAGATCGGCATCAGCTGCTTCGAGATGCCCTTGGTGATCGGCCAGAGCCGCGTGCCGGATCCGCCGGCCAGGATGATGCCCTTCATCGCGCACCCGCCTCGGCGGCACGCGCGTCGAGCTCCGCGTACCAGGCGGTGGCGGCCTCCCAGGTGGGGAGGAGGCCGGACTCGGCCGCCGCGGTCAGCCCCGGCGCCTCCGTGTCCTTCGGCGAGAGCAGCAGCTCCGACACGTCGATCGGGAACTCGAGGCCGACCTCCGGGTCGAGCGGGTCGATGCCGTGCTCGGCGCCCGGGTTGTAGACGTCGGTGACGAGGTAGCTGACCGTCGCGTCGTCGGTCAGGGCCACGAAGCAGTGGCCGAGGCCCTCGGCGAGGTAGATGCCCCGGCGGTCGAGGTCGTCGAGCAGCACGGAGTCCCACTGCCCGAACGTCGGGGACCCGACGCGGATGTCGATCGCGAAGTCGAGCACGGCGCCGCGGGTGGCCGTGACGTACTTCGCCTGCCCGCGCGGCACGTCGGCGAAGTGGATGCCGCGCACGACGCCGCGCTTCGAGACCGAGGTGTTCGCCTGCCGCAGGTCGACCGGGTGGCCGACCGCCTCGGCGAGCCGGTCGAACCGGTACCACTCGAGGAATACGCCCCGATCGTCGCCGCGCAGTACGGGCGTGATCTCGAAGGCGCCGGGAACGGAGAGCTCGCGGATCTGCACCGGGGAAGCCTACCAACGGGCCCCCGATAGACTTCCGGACGCCCCTGCCCCCGAACGAACGGAGCGAGCCCCCGTGCGGATCCTCGTCACCGGAGGAGCCGGCTTCATCGGCTCCAACTTCGTGCACCACCTCGTGGAGCACACCGACCACGTCGTCACCGTGCTCGACAAGCTCACCTACGCCGGCAACCTCGCCTCGCTCGACGGCCTGCCGGAGGACCGGGTCGCGTTCGTGCGCGGCGACATCGCCGACGCCGCCGTGGTCGACGAGCTGTTCGCCCGGCACGACGCGGTCGTGCACTACGCGGCCGAGAGCCACAACGACAACTCGCTGCACGACCCGCGGCCGTTCCTCGACACGAACATCATCGGCACCTACACGCTGCTCGAGGCGGCGCGGAAGCACGGCATCCGGTTCCACCACATCTCGACCGACGAGGTCTACGGCGACCTGGAGCTCGACGACCCGGCGCGCTTCACCGAGGACACCCCGTACAACCCGTCGAGCCCGTACTCGTCGACGAAGGCCGGATCCGACCTGCTCGTGCGCGCCTGGGTGCGCTCGTTCGGCGTGCAGGCGACGATCTCGAACTGCTCGAACAACTACGGGCCGTACCAGCACGTCGAGAAGTTCATCCCGCGCCAGATCACGAACGTGCTCCGCGGCGAGCGCCCCAAGCTCTACGGCACGGGCGAGAACGTGCGCGACTGGATCCACGCCGACGACCACTCCTCGGCCGTGCTGACGATCCTCGAGCGGGGCGCCATCGGCGAGACCTACCTCATCGGCGCGGACGGCGAGAAGGACAACAAGCAGGTCGTCGAGCAGATCCTCACCGAGCTCGGGCAGCCGGCCGACGCCTACGACCTCGTCAAGGACCGCGCCGGCCACGACCTGCGCTACGCGATCGACTCGACGAAGCTGCGCACCGAGCTCGGCTGGACGCCGCGCTACGCCGACTTCGCCGCCGGCCTCGCGGCCACGATCGCCTGGTACCGCGACAACGAGGCCTGGTGGGCGCCGCAGAAGGACGCGACCGAGGCGAAGTACCGCGCAGCGGGGCACGCCTGATGACCGGAGCGGCACCGCTGCGCTGGCTCGTCGCCGGCGGCCGGGGAATGCTCGGCGCCGACCTGGCGCGCGCGCTCGAGGGCCGCGACGCCGTGCTGCTCGGCAGCGCGGAGCTCGACATCCGCGATCCGGAGGCCGTGCGCTCCGCGGTGCAGGGTGTCGACGTCGTCGTCAACGCCGCCGCGTACACGAAGGTCGACGACGCCGAGGCGCACGAGGACGACGCGCTCGCCGTGAACGGCAGGGGCGCCGGCATCCTGGCCCGCGCCGCCGAGGCCGTCGGCGCCCGCATGGTGCAGGTGTCGACGGACTACGTGTTCGACGGCGCGGCGACCGAGCCCTACCCGGAGGACGCGCCGCTCGCGCCGCTCGGCGCCTACGGGCGCACGAAGGCGGAGGGAGAGCGGCAGGTGGAGGCGGCGCTCGGCGACCGCGCCTGGATCGTCCGCACGGCGTGGCTCTACGGCGCCGGCGGCCCGAACTTCGCGAAGACCATGCTCCGCCTCGCCGAGGGCCGCGAGACCGTCAGCGTCGTCGACGACCAGATCGGCCAGCCCACCTGGACCGGCGACCTGGCCCGCCGCATCGTCGAGCTCGTCGACGCCGACGCGCCGGGCGGCGTCTACCACGGCACCGCCGGCGGCCGTGCGAGCTGGTTCGAGTTCGCCCGCGCCGTCTTCTCCGAGGCCGGACTCGACCCGGAGCGCGTGCTGCCGACGACGAGCGCCGAGTTCGTGCGCCCCGCGCCCCGCCCCGCGTGGTCGGTGCTCGGCCACGCCGGCTGGAGCCGCGCCGGGCTCGCGCCGCTGCGCGACTGGCGCGCGGGCCTCTCGGCCGCCGCCGGGGACGGGGTCCTGCTCCCGTGACCACGCTGCGCGTCATCCTCGATGCGATGATCGCCCCCGCCCGCGGCGGCGTCGGGCGCTACGCCGAGGAGCTGACGCGCGCGCTCATCGCCGGCGCACCGTCGGGCGCGGCCGTGACGGGCGTCGTCTCCGCGGTGCCGGAGGAGGAGCTCGCGACGATCTCCGACCTGCTGCCCGGCCTCGCCGGCCTCCACCGCTCCGCGTTCGCCCGCCGCGAGCTCGCCGCCGCCTGGCAGCACGGCTTCACGCGGCTCCCGGGCACCGGCATGATCCACGCCACGAGCCTGCTCGCGCCGCTCGCCCGCCACGACCGCGGGGCCACCCCCGGCGAGCAGATCGCCGTCACGATCCACGACTCGTCCGCCTGGACGCGGCCCGAGCTGCTGCCCGGCCGCGTCGCCGCGAACCGGCGCGCGATGGGCCGTCGCGCCGAGCGGTACGCCGACGCGATCGTCGTGCCGACCCACGCCGTCGCGGACGAGCTCGCCGGTCACCTCGACCTCGGCGACCGGATCCGGGTGATCGGCGGCGCCCCGAGCGCCGGCGTGCGCCCCGGACGGGATGCGGCCGAGCGCCGCGCGGAGCTCGGCCTGCCGGAACGCTACGTCGTGCTCGCCGGCGCCGGCGACCCCCACCGTGGCGCCCCCGCCCTCATCGCGGCGCTCGACGGGCTGCCCGCCGACGTCTCGATCGCGCTCATCGGCGCCGCCGGGGAGCTCGAGGAGGGCGACCCGCTCGCCGCGGCCGATCCCGCGCGCGTGCTCCGCCTCCCCGCCCTCGACGACGCCGCGCTCGGCGCCGTGCTCGCCGGGGCCGCGGTCTACGTGCAGCCCTCGAGCCTCGAGGGCTTCGGGCTGACGGCGCTCGAGGCCGCCTCGCTCGGCACCCCGGTCGTGCACTCCGACTCCCCCGCGCTGCTCGAGGTCATGGCCGACGCCGGGCTCGTCGTGCCGCTCGACGACGCCGAGGGGCTGCCCGCCCGGCTCGCCGAGTCGATCCGCGCCGTGCTCGACGACACGGAGCTCGCGCGACGGCTCTCCGTCGCCGGGCAGGACCGCGCCCGCACGTTCACCTGGGCCGACTCGGCCGAGAAGGTCTGGCAGCTGCACGCGGATCTCTGATCGCCGCGGGCCCCGGCTCAGAACAGCGCGCGGTGCCGCTCGATCGACTTGCCGACGCGGATCGAGAGCCGGTGCGAGGGCATCTCGACGAACCGGGTGAACAGATCGCCGACGATCACCGCGAGTGCCATGGAGATGCCGGCGATGAGCAGCAGGGAGCTGCCGCTGAGCACCGCCGCGACGCCGGTGATGATCGGCACGTGCACGAGGTACAGGCTGAACGAGATGCGGCCGAGGTAGCGGGAGGGCGCGAGCGTGAGCAGCCGCTCGACCGGCGACCACACCACCGCGAGCGCGACGAGCAGCGCGGCGCCGAGCGGCGCGATGCTCGGGCCGACCTGCCGCGAGAGGCCGTGGTCGCCGGTCATCGCGAACACGATCCACTGCGAGTCGATCGCGACGAGCGCGACGACGAGCCCGGCCGCGCCGAGGAGGTGACGCACGAGCGGCCGGAGCCGCAGCACCGTCTCCCGGAACGAGGGCAGCACCTCGCCCAGGAGCGCCCCGATGCCGAACATCGGCAGGTACAGGAAGGCGAGGGCGCCGGTGACCGCCCCCATCCAGCCGAGCAGCGCGAGTCCGACGAAGGCGACGGCGATCGCCCAGCGGCGTCGCATCACCAGCCGCGCCAGCACGACGAACAGCGGGAGCATGAACGAGAAGATGACCTCCCACTTCAGGCTCCACAGCGGATTGTCGATGATCGCGCCGCCGCCGAGCAGGTCGAGCGCGCGGATGAACGTGCCGAAGTCGAGCGGCACCGCATCCGCCCGCAGCCACTCGCTGACGAAGTCGGCCGGGGTGGGCCTGGTGATCTTCCAGATCGCCGCCGCGAGCACGACCGCGCCCGCCACCGGGAGCAGCAGTCGGATGGAGCGCCGCGGGAAGTAGCCGGCCCAGTCGTAGGACGAGGGCGAGCGGACGGCCCGCGTCAGCACGAGCCCGCTCAGCACGAAGAAGACGAACACCGCCTCCGGCCCCGCGGTGAGCAGCTTCAGCGGCGAGCTCAGCGCCCACCAGGTGAGGCTCCCGGGCTCGGGGCGCGGCGAGCCCGCGTCGATGTAGGCGGCGGCGATCGACGGCGCGATGAGGGAGGTGTGGTGCAGCAGCACGACGAGCGCCGCCACGCCGCGGAGCCCGTCGAGGGCCGGGAGGCGCAGCGAGGACGGGGCGCTCGAGACCGCCGCGCCGGTCGGCCGGGGGTCAGCCACGGCCGGCCGAGCAGGTCTGCTGGGCGGCCGACTGGCCGGTGACCGACGGCGGCAGCGTCACGGGCGCCGCCGGGGCGGTCTTCCCGTCGGACGGCGTCGCACCGCCCGTCGGGGTCGGCGTGCTCGACGGATCCGGTGCGGTCCCGCCGCCGACGGCCGCGCCGCCGAGGGCGCCGACGGCGATCGGCTGGTCGGCGCCGATCGCGCCGGTGAGCGCGGCCGCGGCCTCCGTCTGCGGCACGGTGACGGCCTGCCCGCGCACGGTCTTCGGCGTCGAGGGGTACTGTGCGAAGACGATCCGCTCGAGCGGGATGGCGCGCAGGGTCAGCGCGAGCGACACCATCGTGCTCGTCTGCGCGAGCGAGGTGGAGAGCTGCATGTTGTCGGCGGCCGCGTTGGCGAGGTTCACGAGCTCGACCGGGTTCGTCAGCGTCGCGGAGTCCTTCACCTTGCGCACGAGCGCGGAGAGGAACACCTGCTGGTTGCTGATGCGCTGGAGGTCGCTGCCGCTCGCGAGGCCGTGGCGGGTGCGCAGGAAGGAGAGCGCGTCCTGGCCCTGCAGCGTGTTCTCGCCCGCCGGGAGGTGCAGGTTCGTGTACTTGTCGTCGATCGGGGCCGCGAGGCAGACCGTGACGCCCCCGACCGCGTTCGACATGGCGACGACGCCGTCGAACTCGATCTTCGCGGCGTACTGGATGTCGAGCCCGGTCAGCGCGGTCACCGACTTCGCGACGCAGGCGAGCCCGCCGCGCGCGAGGGCGGTGTTGAAGCGGGCCGCCTCGACCGCCGGCGCGGTGCCGCCGGCCGGCTTGTCGCACTCCGGCTGCGACACGTAGAGGTCGCGCGGGATGCTCATCGCCGTCGCGGACTGCGAGCCCGGCGAGAGGTGCAGCACGATCGTCACGTCGTTGAGCGACTCGCCGCGCTGGCCGTAGGCCGCATTGCCGCCGCCGGAGTCGCTGCCGACGAGCAGGAGGTTCACGGGGTGGTCGAGCGGCCCGACCGACACGGTGCCGCCGTCGGCGCCGGGGATGTCGACCGTGTTCGAGCCGATCTTCGCGGCCACGACGCCCGCGGCGCCCGAGAACCAGGCGGCGCCGAACGCGGTGCCGGCCGTCGACACGAGCGCGACGACCGCGAGCACCGCGACGCCGGCGCGCGCGGCCGCCCCGACCCGGCCGAAGCGCACGAGCCGCAGGGTGTCGATCGTGCAGACGAGCCAGACGACGCCGTAGAACGCGAGCACGGCGGCCGCGGCCCAGAAGACGATCGGGTTCGCCACGAGGGCGAGCAGCGACTCGCGTCCGATCAGCCCGGCGACGACTGCCACCACGACGAGCGCCCAGAACACGATGGTGGTGGTGAGCGCGAAGCGGCCGGCCCGACGGCTGCCGGCGAGCACCTGCGCCGAGCCGGGCACCAGGATGTTGAGGCCGACGAGCCACCAGGCGCGCTTCGACATGAGCGGCTCGGAATGCAGGTCCGGGTAGCGGACCGGGGTGACCGGCGTCACAGGCTCTCGCGCAGCTTCGCGTTCTTCTCGGCGACGAGCGCCTCGAGTGAGGCCGCGTAGTCGGCGAGCCGGGCGGCGAGCGCCGGGTCCGAGACGGAGAGGATGCGCGCCGCCAGGATGCCGGCGTTGCGCGCGCCGCCGATCGAGACCGTGGCGACCGGGATGCCGGCCGGCATCTGCACGATGGAGAGCAGGGAGTCGAGCCCGTCGAGGCGCGCGAGCGGCACCGGCACGCCGATCACCGGCAGCGTCGTGACCGAGGCGATCATGCCCGGCAGGTGCGCGGCGCCCCCGGCGCCCGCGATGATCACGCCGACGCCGCGGCCCGCGGCCTCCGTGCCGAACTCGATCATCCGGCGCGGCGTGCGGTGCGCGGAGACGACCTCGACCTCGTGGGCGATGCCGAACTCGGTCAGCGCGGCGGCGGCGTCGCCGAGCACCGGCCAGTCGGAGTCCGAGCCCATGACGACGGACACGAGGGGGGCGGGCACCCGGCAAGGGTACTGGTCAGTTCTGGAAGATCCGTGCCGCGGCACGCGCCGCCGCGAGGGTCGGCTCGACCTCGGCGCCGAGCACGGTGACGTGCCCGACCTTGCGTCCGGGGCGCGACGCCTTCTCGTAGAAGTGGAACTTCGCCGCCGGGTGGGCCGCGAGCGCCTCCGGGTAGCGGTCGAGCATGCTGCCGGACGACGGCCCGCCGAGCACGTTCTCCATCACCGCGACCGGGGCGAGCGCATCCGGCTCGCCGAGCGGCAGGTCGAGCACGGCGCGGAGGTGCTGCTCGAACTGGCTCGTGATGGCGCCGTCGATGCTCCAGTGCCCCGTGTTGTGCGGCCGCATGGCGAGCTCGTTGACGAGCAGGCGCCCGTCCGGGGTCTCGAACAGCTCGACGGCGAGCACGCCGGTCACGTCGAGCCCCTCGGCGATCGCCACCGCCAGGTCGCGCGCCGCATGGGCGAGCGCGCCGGCGCCGGGCGCGGGGGCGACGACCTCGGCGCACACGCCATCGCGCTGCACGGTCTCCACCAGGGTCCAGGCGCGCACCTCGCCGGAGGGGCGCCGGGCGACCGACTGCGCGAGCTCTCGCGTGAACGGCACCAGCTCCTCGGCGAGGAGGCCGAGGCCGGAGCCGTGCTCGGCCTGCGCGGCGAACCAGTCGTCGGCGCCGCCCGCGTCGCGGACGACTCGGACGCCCTTGCCGTCGTAGCCGCCGCGCGGGGTCTTCACGACCGCGCTGCCGCCGTTCGCGGCGAGGAAGTCCGCCAGCTCCGCGCCATCCCGCACGACCGCCCAGGCCGGCAGCGGGGCGCCGAGCGCGGCGAGGCGGCGGCGCATCGTGATCTTGTCCTGGGCCACCTCGAGCGCGTGCGGACCGGGGCGGACCGCGACGCCGGCCGCGACGAGCGCGGCGAGCACGTCCTGCGGCACGTGCTCGTGGTCGAACGTGATCACGTCGACGTCGCGGGCGAACCGCAGCACGGCCTCCGCGTCGTGGTAGTCGCCGACGGCCGTCGCCGCGATCGCAGCCGACATGCCCTCCTGCTCGGCGAGCACCCGGATCTCGACGCCGAGCGCGATCGCCGGGGGGATCATCATCCTGGCGAGCTGACCTCCGCCGATGACACCGACGCGCATCCGACTCCCACCCGGCCCTGAGACCCTCGTGAACGGCGCGGCTAGACTGCCGCAGTCCGACCCTACCCGGCCGATTCGAGGGGATGCGATGCGACGGCTCCTCGCGCAGTTCGCGCGGTTCGGCGTCGTCGGCGGCATCGGCCTGGTGGTCGATCTGGGCCTCTTCAACCTGCTGCTCTCGACCGTGCTCGCGCCCGACCGGCTGCACGAGGGACCCGTCGTCGCGAAGCTGATCTCCAGCGCCGTCGCGATCGTCTGCAACTGGCTCGGCAACCGCTTCTGGACGTTCCGCGAGCACCGCGGCCGCCAGCTCTGGCGCGAGGGCGTCGAGTTCGGCCTCGTCAGCGTCGCCGGCATGCTCATCGGCGTCGGCTGCCTCTGGATCTCGCACTACGTGCTCGGCTTCGAGAGCCGGCTCGCCGACAACATCGCGGGCAACGGCGTCGGACTCGTGCTCGGCACGCTGTTCCGGTTCACGCTCTACCGACTCTGGGTGTTCCGCCCGCACCGCGGCGAGGCGCCGACCGGCTTCGAGGACGACGGCGAGGAGGACGACGACGCGGATGCCGACCGCGCGGTCAGCGCTCGCCCAGGTCCCCGGAGCGGCGCAGCCGCTCCTCGTGCCGCCGAGCGCTGAGCCCGCTCGCGTTCGACTCCATGAGGTCGTGGAGGGCGTCGGCCAGCAGCAGCGGCCGCGGCACGTCCCGGAGCGTCAGCGGCCGGTCGAGGCCGGTGCCGATCTCGACGTCGCCGCTCCCCGCCATCCGCTGCAGCCCGCTCCGGTGCACCGTCACGTCGTAGCCGCGGCTGTGCAGCAGCTCCTGCCGGGTGTGCGCGATCACGCCGCGGCGCACCACCACGCGCCGCGTCGTCACCGTGTAGCTCGTGGTCGCCCAGCGCAGCAGCGGCAGCAGCGTGCCGAGCAGCACCGCGACCCCGCCCGCCGCGAGCACGACGATCCGGATCCACGGCTCCGGAAGCGCGCCGACGAGATAGGCGGCAGACCCGGTCACGACCACGGCGATGACGCAGGGCAGCACGAGCGCCCGGCCGTGCGGACGCAGCCGCGCGATCACGGTCTCCGGCGTGCGCACCGGACCGGTGCGGTCGTCCGGCGCGGGCGACGGCGCCGAGCTCATCCGTGCCTCAGGTGCGTCACGTCCCCCGCCGCGACGGCGAGCGTGCCGGCGCCGTCCGTGCGCCCGACCACCAGCCGCCCGGCCGAGTCGATGTCGAGGGCGGTGCCGGCCACGATCTCGCCGCCCGGCAGCTCGACGCTGACCGGGCCGCCGAGGGTGCCGCAGAGCTCGCGCGCGCGGTCGCGGAGGCCGCTGTGGTCGGCGTTCGCGGCGGCCGCGAGCAGCGCGGACGCGTGGGAGCGCAGCCGGCGCAGGTAGTCGGCGAGCACGCGGTCGTCGAGCCCGGCGGGATCCGCGCCCTCGATCGCGAGCGAGGTCGCGGTCGGCACCGGCAGCTGCTCCGCGGTCATCCGCGTGTTGAGGCCGGCGCCGACGACGACGGCGCCGATCCCGCCCGGCGCGACGCCGGGACCGCCGAGCACCGCCTCCGACAGCACGCCGCAGACCTTCCGGTCGCCGATCAGCACGTCGTTCGGCCACTTCAGCGTGACGCCGCGCGCGGGCACGGCCTCCGTCACGGCCTCCGTCATCGCGACGCCCGCGGCGATCGCGAGCCAGCCGAGCCGCTCCGGCGGCACCGGGCGGCCGACCGCGTCGACCGGGCGGATGAGCACGCTGATCGCGAGGGAGGCGCCCGCGGGCGCTGACCAGACCCGGTCGAGCCGGCCGCGGCCCGCGGTCTGGTCGCCGGTGACCACGGTCGTGTAGTCGGCGAGCCGGCCCGCGTCCGCCTCGGCCGCCGCGCGGGCGCGCTCGACGAGCACCGCGTTGGTGGAGGGCGCGGAATCCAGCACCACCAGCTCCGGCACCTCGCGTCGGCTCGCGTCGAGGGTCATGCCGCCACGGTAGCCGCGGGGCCCCCGCCGAGCCGGGAGCCTCGCGGGCTCTATGCTCGATGCGACATGGACGAGCCGCTCCCGACCGCCGACGGGATCGCGCTCCCGGAGCCCGCCGCGACGCCGTCTGCGCCCGCCGCCGGCCGCATCCTCGTCGTGCTGCCGACCTACGACGAGGCGGAGAGCCTCGAACGGGTCGTCGCGTCGGTCCTCGCCTCGCCCGCCGACGTCGACGTGCTCGTGGTCGACGACGCGAGCCCCGACGGCACCGGCGCGATCGCCGACCGGATCGCCGCGCGGGAGCCGCGTGTCAGCGTGCTGCACCGTCCCGGACGCGCGGGACTCGGCAGCGCGTACCTCGCCGGCTTCGCGATCGCCGCCGAGCGCGGCGCCCTCGCCGTCGCGGAGATGGACGCCGACGGCTCGCATCCGGTCTCCGCCCTCCCCGCGCTCGTCGACGCCGTCCGCGGCGGCGCGGGCGCGGCCATCGGATCGCGCTGGATGCCCGGCGGCAGCACCGTGGACTGGCCCTGGCACCGCCGCCTGCTCAGCCGCGGCGCGAATGCGTACGCCCGCCTCGCGCTCGGCATCCCGGTGCGCGACGCGACCGCCGGCTACCGCGTCTACGCGACCGACGTGCTCGCCCGCGCCCACCTCGACGACGTCGTCTCGCGCGGCTACTGCTTCCAGATCGACATGACGCTGCGGGTGCTCGACGCCGGCGCCCGGATCGTGGAGGTGCCGATCGCGTTCTCCGAGCGCACCGCCGGCCGCTCCAAGATGAGCGGCGCGATCGTGGTCGAGGCGATGCTCCGCGTGACCGGCTGGGGCCTCCAGCGCCGGCTCCGCATCGGCGGACGCCGAGCACCGTCCCGCGGCTGACCCGGCCTCCTCTGCACGACATCGACGACGTGGGGGTCGATCCGCTGGCGGAGTCCTCCAGAACGCCCGCCGGAGCCGTCGCTAGGCTGGCACCCGTGACCGATGCCGCACCCCAGCACGACCTGGCCACGACCGCCGGCAAGCTCGCCGACCTCCGCGACCGCTATCACGAGGCTGTGACGGCGAGCGGCGAGGCCGCGATCGAGAAGCAGCACGCCCGCGGCAAGAAGACCGCGCGCGAGCGGATCGAGCAGCTGCTCGACCAGGGCAGCTTCGTCGAGCTCGACGAGTTCGTCCGCCACCGCACCCACGCCTTCGGGATGGAGTCGAAGCGGCCCTACGGCGACGCGGTCGTCACGGGCACCGGCACCATCCACGGCCGCCAGGTGGCCGTCTACGCCCAGGACTTCACCATCTTCGGCGGCTCGCTCGGCGAGGTGGCCGGCGAGAAGATCATCAAGGTCATGCAGCTCGCGCTGAAGACCGGGGTGCCGATCATCGGCATGCTCGACTCGGGCGGCGCCCGCATCCAGGAGGGCGTCGTCGCCCTCGGCAAGTACGGCGAGATCTTCCGCCTCAACACCGCCGCGTCCGGCGTGATCCCCCAGATCTCGATCATCATGGGCCCCGCCGCCGGCGGCGCGGTCTACTCCCCCGCCCTGACGGACTTCGTGATCATGGTCGACAAGACCAGCCAGATGTTCGTCACCGGCCCCGACGTGATCAAGACCGTGACCGGCGAGGACGTCGGCATGGAGGAGCTCGGCGGCGCGCACACGCACAGCACCCGCACCGGCGTCTCGCACTACCTCGCCGACGACGAGGACGACGCGCTCGACTACGCGCGCAGCCTCATCAGCTTCCTGCCCGACAACAACATGACCGAGCCGGTCGTGTACGAGTCGGAGGTCGAGGTCGAGGTGACCGACGCCGACAAGGTGCTCGACACCCTCATCCCGGACTCGCCGAACCAGCCCTACGACGTGCACGACGTCATCGAGCCGCTGGTCGACAACAACGACTTCCTCGAGGTGCAGCCGCTCTTCGCCCCGAACATCGTGGTCGGCTTCGCCCGCGTCGAGGGCCGCTCGATCGGCATCATCGCGAACCAGCCGTCGCAGATGGCCGGCACCCTGAACATCGAGGCCGGCGAGAAGGCGGCGCGGTTCGTGCGCTTCTGCGACGCGTTCGGCATCCCGATCCTCACGCTCGTCGACGTGCCCGGCTACCTGCCCGGCACCGACCAGGAGTGGACCGGCGTCATCCGCCGCGGCGCGAAGCTGCTCTACGCCTACGCCGAGGCGACCGTGCCGCTCGTCACGGTCATCACCCGCAAGGCCTACGGCGGCGCCTACATCGTCATGGGCTCGAAGCAGCTCGGCGCGGACATCAACTTCGCGTGGCCGACGGCCGAGATCGCGGTGATGGGCGGCCAGGGCGCCGTCAACATCCTCTACCGCAACGAGATCAAGGCGGCGGAGGCGGCCGGCGAGGATGTCGCCGCCGTGCGCACGCGGCTCGCGAACGAGTACCTCTACAACGTCGCCAGCCCGTTCCTCGCGGCCGAGCGCGGCGAGCTCGACGGCGTCATCCAGCCCTCGGCCACGCGCGTCGCCGTCATCAAGGCGCTGCGGGCCCTCCGCACCAAGCGCGCCGAGCAGCCGCCGAAGAAGCACGGGAACATCCCGCTGTGAGCGGCCGCCACAGCAGCGGCGCGGGGCCCGCGCCGGAGCCGGCCGTCGCCGGCGTGCGGATCACGGGCGGCGACCCGACCCCGGAGGAGATCGCCGCGGTGACCGCGGTGCTCTCGGCCGCGCTCGCGTCGATCTCCGCCGAGGACCGCAGCGAGGACCCGGGCACGACCGGCTGGGACCGCAGCCGTCGCGCGCCGCGACGCCGGCCGACGCCCGGCGGCTGGACCGACTGGCGCAGCTGACTTCGGATTCCGCGGCATCCGGGGCCGAGTCGATTCGGATTCCGTGGCGAGCGGGTGACTGTACCCCTCATCCCGACATCACCCACCGTCGGAATGCGCTTACGCCCCCGGAATCCCGGGCTTTCTCGGGGTACCCGATTTGTACCCCTGTGGTCCTCCGAAATGTCTACTGCGACAGGGAGGGCGAGACGGGCATCATCTTCATACGGCGGAGCGATCCGTCGTCGACTCGTCATCGCCGATCTAGGGTAAGCGCGACGATGACGTGGGGGCGGGTCAGGGCGATATTCGGGTTATCGCCCTGACCCGAAGCGTGACAGAGGGCCGGACGGGACGTCCGGCCCTCTGGTCTTTCCCGGGGCGCCTCGTCCGGGTCCTCCCGGAGTGCCGCTCCCGCGGTCAGGCGCCGCGCGGGATCTCCAGCCAGAGCTCGACCTCGTCCTCCTCGTCGGAGTCCTGTCCGAGCGCCGCGGCGTCGGAGCCGCTGAGGCTGAGGCCGACGACCGTGACGGCCACCTCCGAGCCCTCCGGCACGGTCCGCGCGATCACGCGATCGGCGCGGGTCGAGCGCAGCGCGTCGGCGAGCGAGCCGAGCACGCGGGTCAGGTCGTCGTGGTCGAGGTCGTCGATGCCGCCCTCGTCGAGCAGCACGACCTGGGTGCCGCGGCGCCGGGCGAGCATCACCTCGCGCCGCACGCCGTCGTCGAGCAGCTTGCGCCCGCGGATCTCATCGCGGATCGCGCCCTCGAGGTGCAGGCACTCCTCGCGCTCCGCGTCGCTGAGCTCGCCGCCGGTCTCGCGGATGCGCTGCAGCGTCTCGAGCGCCATCACGCCCGTCTGGCCCAGCCGGAACTGGCGCTCGCTGAGGTGCGCCTCCTGTGCCGCCTGCCACTCCGCAGCCTGGCGCTCCGCCTGCGCGAAGCGCTGCGAGTCCCTGGCCGCCTTCGACAGCGTGTTCGTGATGATGTGCGCGACGCCGACCCAGGCCGCGCTGCCGATGACGCCGAGCGGGCCGATCGCGAGCGGGCCGGCCCAGAGCAGCGTCTGCAGGCCGAGGAACACGACGCCGGCCCACGCGAAGCCCGGACGGTAGCGGGTCGCGCAGATCGTCAGCAGCGTGCCGACGGCGGCGACGTACCAGGTGCCGTAGCCGTTCTCGCGGCCGGGGTCGAGCACGCTCGTCTCGAGCAGCGGGAGCGACACCGCGACCGCGAGCGAGAACACCGCGATCCAGAGCGGCATCCGCTGGTTGCCGGTCGGCAGCAGCGCGACGACGGTCGCGAGCCCGTAGAGCGCCATGCCGACGACGACGGGCACAGACGAGCGCGCGAAGCCGAAGCCCAGCGAGTAGATCGCGAGCACGACGTGGTAGCTCGAGAACAGCGCGGCGAGCGCGACGATGATGAAGCGCGGGGGCACGACGGTCATGCGGTCGTCACCTCCGGGCTCGGCCACTGCAGCGTGATCCGCGTGCCCTCGCCCGGGGCGCTGACGACCTCGGCGTGGCCGCCGGCGCTGCCGAGCCGCTCCACGATCGAGACGCGCACGCCGAGCCGCTCGGTCGGCACGTCGCGCGGGTCGAACCCGCGGCCGTCATCGCCGACCACCACCTGGAGCCCGCCGCGCACGTCGCGCAGCTCGACCCAGCGGTGCGCCGCCTGCCCGTGCTGGAGGCTGTTCACCATCGCCTGCACCGCCGCGGCGTACATCGCCTCCGCGGCGGCGATCGGCAGCCCGGCCGAGCCGAGGTCGCCACGCCGGACCTCGAACGGCGCCGACAGCGAGTCGATCGATTCGAGGATGCGGGAGGCGACCACGGAGGCGCGCACCTCGCCGTCGACGTCCGGCCCGACGGCGGCGGCGTCGCGGAGGTGGCCGATAGCGTTGGCGGCCATCCGCGCGGCGAGCTCCTTCGCCTCCGGCGTCTCGGCGCGCGCGGCCGAGAGCAGCGTGGTGAGCACGCTGTCGTGCACGATCGCGTCGACCTGCACCCGCTCCGCCTCCACCGCGTGCTGGCGCACCGCGTGGCTGTAGCGGGCGAGCGCGGTGCCCTGCGCGGAGTCCACGGCGAGCGCGGCCCGGCGCAGCACGATGATGATGATCGTGATGACCCCGCCGAGGATGATCGAGTAGACGGAGTCGAGGATCGCCTGCACCGGCGTCACCCCGCCGCCGGCCGGCAGCACGCGGATCACGGCGTACAGCGCCGGGGCCAGGACGACGTAGACGGTGCCGGCACGGGCGCCGAAGCCGATCGTCGCGCTCGCGGTCGCGATCGTCATGTTGAAGTACAGGAAGAAGCTCGAGCTGTGCGGCGACAGCGCCGGATCGATCACCGCGAGCGGCCAGATCGCCAGGGCGAGCGCGTAGGCGATCGCGTACGAGGAGTGGGCGGCGCGGACGCCGCGGCGCAGCACGGACGCGGCCACCGTGACGAGCAGGCTGAGCCCCAGCAGCGGGAGCATCGACCACGTCCACCACGACGCGAGGTTCGGCAGCTGGGCGACCATCACGGGGATGGACTGCAGGAAGAAGGCGACGCCGAACCCGGCGGCGGAGCGCGCGACGGCGGTGTCGAGCGCCTCCAGACTCAGCGGATTGGCCGGGGTGCGGGTCGGCCGGAGCCCCGCGGGAACGTCAGGGTGCGTCATTGCCGTCGGGGTCGAGACCGGGCAGGATGCCGTCCTCGACCGCGCGGCGCAGCAGGTCGACCTTCGTCGGGGCCGGGCGGCCGACCTCGACGTACTTCACCCGGATGCGGTCGAGGTACTCGCGGGCCGTGGAGTAGCCGATGCCGAGCTGCTCGGCGGCGCGCTTGAGGGGCAGACCCGAGGCGTAGAGGTGCAGGATCTCGCGCTCGCGGCGTCCGAGCTGCGCCTTCGCGAAGTCGGCGTCGGCGTCGATCGCGGAGGCCCACTCGAGGTTGTTGAGCACGTCGCCGCGGGCCACCGTGGCGGCGGCCGCGATGACGGTCTTCGTGGCGGAGGCCTTCGGGATGACGCCGGCGGCGCCCGCCGCGAGCGCCTCGCGCACCAGGCCGACGCGGTCGGCGATCGAGTGGACGAGCACGGCCGAGCCGGCCGCCTGCACGCGCTTCACGTTGTCGGTGACGCTCGAGCCGTCGCCGAGCGACAGGTCGAGCACGACGACGTCGACCTCGCGGCCGTCGAGCTCGCGGATGAGCTCCTCGACGGTCGGGGCGACGGTGAGCACGTCATAGCCCTCGTCCTGGAAGGCGGCCCGGAGCCCGAGGCGCACGGACTCGTGGTCGTCGACCACCGCGACGCGCACTCGCGGCCGATCCACGGTCTGCGTCATGAGGTCCCGTCCTGTCCTGCCGCCGGTCGACTCAGCCTATCCGCCGGAACGCCCCGACCGCCTCCACATGGTGCGTCGAGGGGAAGAGGTCGAGCGCGCGGAGGCCCGCGAGCGCGTAGCCGCGGTCCGCGAGGATCGCGACGTCGCGGGCGAACGCGACCGGGTCGCACGCCACGTAGACGATCTGGGCGGCACCGGTGTCGGCGAGCGCCTCGAGCACCTCGCGTCCGGCGCCGGATCGCGGCGGATCGAGCACGACCGTCGCGGCGGCCTGCCGGGCGCGCTCCGCCGGCGACGCCGCGGCCAGCCCGCGCACCCAGTGCTCGACGCGGCCGGTGACCGCCTGGGCGCCGATCCAGTCCGCCAGGTTCTCGGCGGCGTGCTCCGTCGCCCGCTCGCTCGACTCCACGGTCGTGATGCGCGTGGCGGCGCCGAAGCGGTCGCCGACGGCCGCGGCCAGCAGCCCGACCCCGCCGTAGAGGTCGAGGTTCGCGGCCCGCGGGTCGAAGGCGTCGGGATCGATCGCGGCGACCACGGCCTCGCTCAGCGTCGCGGCGGCGTGCCGGTGCACCTGCCAGAAGCCGGTGTCGTCGAGGCGGAAGTCGCGCTCGCCGACCCGCTCCACGATCTCCGTCGGCGCCTGGCGGCCGATCACGAGGCGGGCGCCCCCGGTCGTCGGCGCGAGCACGTCGACGGTCGGGATGCCGGAGAACGTCTCGCCGAGCGGCGCGGCCTCGCGCAGCTCCTCGGTGCCGAGCGGCAGGTCGGCGACCCGGATCACCCGGTGGCTGCGTGCCGCGACCGGACCGGGAACGCCGTCCTCGTCGACGTGGAGGCGCACGCGGGTGCGCCATCCGGTGCCGTCCGCCGGGCCGGGCAGCGCCTCGACCTCGACCGCGGGCGGCTCGGCGAGGCGGCCGTGACGGCGCAGCGAGTCCTCCAGCACCGCCGCCTTGAGCGCGCGCTGATGCGCCGGGTCGATGAAGCCGTAGTCGGCGCCCCCGGCCCGGTCCTCCGGTGCGCGCTCGATCGCGGCCTCCGCCCAGACGTGCGGACGACGGTGCGGGCTCGCCTCCAGCACCTCGAGCGCCTCGGCCCTCCAGAAGCTCTTCTTCGCGTCGTCGACGATCCGCGCGCGCACCCGCTCGCCCGGGATCGTGTCCGGCACGAACACGACCCGTCCGTCGAGCCGCGCGACCGCGATCCCGCCGTGCGCCATGTTGGTAGCCTCGAGCTCGACCTCGCGGCCCTGCATGTCCGGCATCCGCCACCTCCCCCGCCAGCCTAGGAGCCCCGTGCGCCTCGTCCTCGCGTCCACCTCCCCCGCGCGGCTCGCGACGCTCCGCGCGGCGGGTATCGAGCCGGTCGCGATCGCCCCCGGCGTCGACGAGGACGCGGCCGTCGCCGAGGCGGAGGCGGCCGCCGGGCATCCGCTGCCGACGCACGAGCTCGTGCAGCTGCTCGCGCGCCGCAAGGCGGAGGCCGTGCTGGCGGCCGTCGCGGGCGATCCGACGCTCGCCGACTGCCTCGTGCTCGGCGGCGACAGCAACTTCGAGCTCGACGGCGTCAGCTACGGCAAGCCGCACACGCCCGAGGTCGCGCGCGAGCGCTGGGCGCTCCAGCGCGGGCGCACCGGCGTGCTCCACTCCGGGCACTGGCTCATCGCGGTGCGCGGCGGCGCCGTCGCGGACGCCGCGGGCGAGCCGTCCGCCGCGTCCGTGACCTTCGCGTCCGATCTCGACGAGGCCGAGACGGAGGCCTACATCGCCACCGGCGAGCCGCTCGCCGTCGCCGGCGCGTTCACCATCGACAGCCTCGGCGCGGCGTTCATCGAGCGCATCGACGGCGACCCGTCCACCGTCGTCGGCCTCAGCGTGCCGCTGCTGCGACGGCTGGTGCGACGGCTGGGGGTGGCGTGGCCCGACCTCTGGAACCGCGCAGCCTTGTAGGAACACGACGAGGTCCGTCCGGGGTCTTGGACGAGTCGGACAAAAGTCACGGCGCCGTCACGAAATAGGCTGATATGTCATGGCGCCAATCACCAAGGTCCTGATCGCGAACCGCGGAGAGATCGCCGTCCGGGTCATCCGGGCCGCACGAGACGCGGGGCTCCGCTCCGTCGCCGTCTACGCGGACCAGGACCGCGACGCCCGGCACGTGAAGCTGGCCGACGAGGCGTACGCCCTCGGCGGCACCACGAGCGCCGACACCTACCTGGTGATCGACAAGATCCTCTCCGTCGCCCGCCGCTCGGGCGCCGACGCGATCCACCCGGGCTACGGCTTCCTCGCCGAGAACGCCGACTTCGCCCGCGCCGTCATCGCCGCCGGCCTCACCTGGATCGGCCCGTCGCCGGAGGCCATCGAGCGCCTCGGCGACAAGGTCTCCGCCCGCCATGTCGCCGAGAAGGTCGGCGCCCCGCTCGCCCCCGGCACCCTGAACCCGGTCGCCGACGCGGACGAGGTGCTCGCCTTCGTCGACCAGGTCGGCCTCCCCGTCGCCATCAAGGCGGCGTTCGGCGGCGGCGGCCGCGGCCTCAAGGTCGCCCGCACCCGCGAGGAGGTGCCCGAGCTCTTCGAATCCGCGGTGCGCGAGGCCGTCGCCGCCTTCGGCCGCGGCGAGTGCTTCGTGGAGAAGTACCTCGACGAGCCGCGCCACGTCGAGACCCAGTGCCTCGCCGACGCCGCCGGCACCGTCGTGGTCGTCTCGACCCGCGACTGCTCGCTGCAGCGCCGGCACCAGAAGCTCGTCGAGGAGGCCCCGGCCCCGTTCCTCACCGACGAGCAGACCGAGCTGCTGTACCGCTCGTCGAAGGCCATCCTCAAGGAGGTCGGCTATGTCGGCGCCGGCACCTGCGAGTTCCTCATCGGCAAGGACGGCACCGTCTCGTTCCTCGAGGTGAACACCCGCCTCCAGGTCGAGCACCCGGTCTCGGAGGAGGTCACCGGCCTCGACCTCGTGCGCGAGCAGTTCCGCATCGCCGAGGGCGGCCTCATCGACTACCCGGACCCGGAGGCCCACGGTCACTCCATCGAGTTCCGGATCAACGGCGAGGACCCGGGCCGCAACTTCCTCCCGATGCCCGGCCCGGTGCAGGTGCTCCGGTTCCCCGGCGGCCCCGGCGTGCGCGTCGACTCGGGCGTCACCACGGGCGACGTCATCTCGGGCGCGTTCGACTCGCTGCTCGCCAAGCTCATCGTCACCGGCTCCGACCGCGCCGACGCCCTCGAGCGGGCCCGCCGCGCGCTCGACGAGTTCGAGGTCGCAGGCCTGCCGACCGTGCTGCCCTTCCAC
The DNA here is from genome assembly GCF_058809295.1 of Schumannella sp. GW821-FHT10F01. Taxonomy (NCBI): domain Bacteria; kingdom Bacillati; phylum Actinomycetota; class Actinomycetes; order Micrococcales; family Microbacteriaceae; genus Schumannella; species Schumannella sp. GW821-FHT10F01. The sequence continues at coordinate 56,983 of NZ_JBXASM010000011.1, read as the reverse complement.
CGGAAGATCGTGCGCGACCCGGCCTTCCTCGCGGAGGACGGCCGCTTCGGCGTCTACACCCGGTGGATCGAGACGGAGTTCGACAACGACATCGAGCCGTGGGGCGGCGTGCTCGCCGACGCGGCCCCGGCCGAGAAGCGCCACGACGTGGTCGTGGAGGTCGACGGCAAGCGCGTGGCCGTGTCCCTGCCGACCCGCCTGCTGCCCTCGGGCGGCGGCGCCTCCGGCTCCGTGTCGGCCGCGCCCGCCGCGCCGCGCCGCCGCGGCGGTGCCGGCTCGGGTGCCGTGGGCGCCTCCGGCGACGCGGTGAAGAGCCCCATGCAGGCGACGGTCGTGAAGGTCGCGGTCGCCGAGGGCGACAAGGTCGTCAAGGGCGACCTCGTGCTCGTGCTCGAGGCGATGAAGATGGAGCAGCCGATCGCCGCACACAAGGACGGCGTGATCGGCAGCATCACGGCCGAGGCCGGCCAGACGGTCTCCGCGGGGCACCAGCTGCTGACCATCGCCGGCTGAGGCGGGGCCCCTTGGGGTGATTGCCGCGCGATCTCTCAACTCGTGCCGGATACCACCCGGCGATCAGAAGATGACGCGGCGGCTACGGGTAGCGGCGCCCCGCTGAGGCAAGCCCGCATCGCGCAGGACCCGTTCCAGCATCCGTGGCGTGCTCGCCTCGGGCCATCCCCAGCGGGCGACTGCCGGACCTGTCGCGCGAAGCCGGTCCTCGCGCCGCTTCTCCGCCACGACGATCTCCGCACCTGTACGGCCCGCGGTGTACTCGTCTCGGACGTACTTCGCGACGCCGTCGAACTCGCCGATGAGGCGATGTTCCGGCCACCAGAAGTCGACGAACCCGATGAGTCCGGCTCGATCCTCGAACCGCTGCTGCAGCATCGGCGCTGGGAAGCCGAGCGCGTCGATGACGACTCGGCTGAGCGACTCCCCCGGCGATCCGCTCCCGATCGCGGACAGCGCGAGCGCGCGCCCGGCGCGCACCGCACCGCGATCGCCGGCGCCACGGCTCCATTCCGCCTCGAGTCCCGCGAGATCGATCGCGGCGCGAGCACGCCCGGCGAGCGCCGCGTCGATCATCGGCACGGAGACCGTGGCCGGCGACCATCGCGCGATGTCGAGGAGGGTGCGGGCCAGTCCGGTCACGCGGAGTCCGTCGAGAACGGCGATCGCGTCGACCGCCCGGCCGGACCGACGCCGGATGTCCGCGCGACTCCGCCCTCCGTTCTGATCGCCGACGGCGACGTCGACTCCGTGCGGCCATGGGGTGACCGCCGGGAGTCCCCAGATCGCCGCGGCGGCGAAGCCGCAGAACGGCGCGTGGTCCGGATGCCGCAGTGCGACTCCTCTGACGGCGGCGAGGAAGCGCTGATCGGGATCGAGTCGGCGCCAGGTCTCCGTAGGCAGGTAGACACCGGTGATCAGCCGGGTCAGACGACCCGCGTCGACGGCTCGATAGAGTCCGGCCTCCGCGCCCGACGAGCGGGCTTCCCGCGCCGTGATGAGCTGGTGCGTCCAGATGCCGTCATCCACCCGAGCAGGATGACGGGGGCAGCGGATCAGACCCCCTGCACCGGGGCGAGGTGTGGATCGGTCCGAGCGTGGGTACGCCTGTGGAGGACGCGTGCGCCGCGTCGTCTCCGGAATGGCGGGTGATATCCGCCACGGGTCGAGAGACGGCGCGGCAATCACCCCCAGGGCAGCTCCTACTCCACGATGTGCAGGGCCCGCGCGGCGTCCGTGATGCTCCCCGACAGGCTCGGGTACACCGAGAACGCGCGGGCGAGCTGGTCCACCGTCAGGCGGTGCTCGACGGCCAGGGCGATCGGCAGGATGAGCTCGCTCGCCTTCGGCGCCACCACCACGCCGCCGATCACGGTGCCGGATCCGGTGCGGGCGAACAGCTTCACGAAGCCGTCCTTGATGCCCATCATCTTCGCGCGCGGGTTGGAGGCGAGCGGCAGCTTGTAGATGTCGCCCTGCGCGATGCCGTCCTCGATCTGCTTCTGCGACCAGCCGACCGTCGCGATCTCGGGCTGCGTGAAGATGTTCGACGCGACGTTGCGCAGCTCGGTCGGGTTCACGGCGTCGCCCATCGCGTGGAAGACGGCCGAGCGGCCCTGCATCGAGGCGACGGAGGCGAGCGGCAGGAAGTCGCTGCAGTCGCCGGCCGCGTAGATCGACGGCACCGAGGTGCGGGCGACGCGGTTGACGCGGATGTGGCCGGACTCGGTCAGCTGCACGCCGGCCTCCTCGAGCCCGATCCCGGCGGTGTTCGGGATGGACCCGACCGCCATGAGGCAGTGCGAGCCGGTGACCTCGCGGCCGTCCGCGAGCTTCACGACGACGCCGTCGTCCGTGCGGGTGACGGACTCGGCGCGGCTCTTGGAGAGCACCTCCATGCCGTTGCGACGGAACACGTCCTCGATGACGCGCGCGGCGTCGGCGTCCTCGCCCGGCAGCACCTGGTCGCGGCTGGAGACGAGCGTCACGGCCGAGCCGAGCGCGCGGTACGCGCTGGCGAACTCGGCGCCGGTGACGCCCGAGCCGACGACGATCATGTGCTCCGGCACCTCCTCGAGGGAGTAGAGCTGGGTCCAGGTGAAGATCCGCTCGCCGTCCGGCTTGGCGGAGGCGAGGATGCGCGGCGACGCGCCGACGGACACGACGAGCGTGTCGGCGTCGATCTCCTCGAAGTCGGTGCGGCTCTTGCCGCGTCCGGTGGACACGACGAGGCGGGTGGGCCCGTCGAGGCGCCCGTCGCCGACGACGATCCGCACGCCGGCCTTGATGAGCGACGACTTCATGTCCTCGGACTGCTGACGCGCGAGCAGCAGGAGGCGGCGGTTGACGGCCTCGAGGTTCACGGTGACCTCCGGCACCGAGGCGCGTCCGGATGCGCCGCGGGCGAAGAACTGCACGCCGAGATCCGAGGCCTCGCCGATGGCGTTGGCGGCCTCCGCCGTGGCGATGAGGCTCTTCGAGGGCACGACGTCGGTGAGCACCGCCGAGCCGCCGACGCCCTTGCGCTCGACCAGGGTGACCTCGGCGCCGAGCTGGGCTCCGGCGAGGGCCGCTTCGTAGCCTCCCGGCCCTCCGCCGAGGACCGCGATGCGCTGCTTCCGCTCGAACTCGTAGGGCATGCGCCGATTCTTCCAGGTCCCCGGGCCCCGCGCTTCCGCGGGCTACCCTGACGGTCATGGCGACGACGCACGACAACCCCCTCGACGACCCGGCAGCCGACCCGTTCGCGATCGCCCAGGAGGCCGCTGCGCGGCTCGCGGAGGCCACCGGCGTCGCCCGGCACGACATCGCGCTGACGCTCGGCAGCGGCTGGGCGAAGGCCGCGGACCTGCTCGGCGAGACCGTCGCGACGGTGCCGGCCTCCGAGATCCCGGGCTTCAGCGCCCCGGCGGTCGTCGGGCACGTCGGCTCGCTGCGCAGCATCCGGCTCCCCGACGGACGGCACGCGCTCGTGATCGGCGCGCGCACGCACTTCTACGAGGGCCACGGCGTGCGCCGGGTCGTGCACTCGGTGCGCACCGCGGCGGCCGCCGGCGCCACGACGATGATCCTCACGAACGGCGCCGGGGGCATCCGGGAGTCCTGGAGCCCGGGCACGCCGGTGCTCATCAGCGATCACATCAACCTCACCGCCGCGTCGCCGCTCGAGGGCGCGACGTTCATCGACCTCACCGACCTGTACTCCCGCCGCCTGCGCGACGTCGCGCGCGGCGTGCAGGGCGACCTCGACGAGGGCGTCTACGTGCAGTTCCGCGGCCCGCACTACGAGACGCCCGCCGAGGTGCAGTTCGCGAAGACGATCGGCGGCCACATCGTGGGCATGTCGACGGCCCTCGAGGCGATCGCGGCACGGCAGGCCGGTATGGAGGTGCTCGGCTTCTCGCTGATCACGAACCTCGCCGCGGGGATCAGCCCGGAGCCGCTGAGCCATCAGGAGGTCCTCCAGGCGGGCCGCGATGCCGAGTCGGTGATCTCGGACCTGCTCGCGCGCGTCGTGGCGGCGCTGTGAGCGCCCCCGCCGAGCACGGCGCCCCCGCCGAGCACGGCGCCCCGGCGGAGCAGAGGACCCCCGCCGACGACCGCCGCACCCTGCTCGCGCAGGCCCGCGCCTGGTCGGCGCAGGACCCGGATGCCGCCACCCGCGAGGAGCTCGACGCGCTCGCCGAGCGCGCCGGCTCCGGCGACGACGTGGCGGAGCAGGACCTCGCGGAGCGGTTCTCGGGCCGCCTCGAGTTCGGCACCGCCGGGCTCCGCGGCGCCCTCGGGGCCGGGCCGATGCGGATGAACCGGGTGCTCGTGGCGCAGGCCGCCGCCGGGCTCGCCGCGTTCCTCCTCGGCCGCGAGGCGTCGCCGACCGTCGTCGTCGGCTTCGACGGCCGCCACAACTCGCAGGTCTTCGCGCAGGACACCGTCGAGCTCATGCGCGGCGCCGGCGTGGGCGCCCTGCTCATGCCGCGGCTGCTGCCGACGCCCGTGCTCGCCTTCGCGGTGCGCGAGCTCGGCGCGAGCGCGGGCGTCATGGTGACCGCCAGCCACAACCCGGCGGCCGACAACGGCTACAAGGTGTATCTCGGCGGCGAGGACGCCGGCAGTCAGATCGTGCCGCCCGCGGACGCGGAGATCGCCCGCCGCATCGAGCAGGCCGCGGCGGGATCGATCGCCGACCTCCCCCGCGTCGCCGACGGCGAGCTGGTGCCCGAGCACGTCATCGCCGAGTACGTGCGCCGCACCGCCGCGCTGCTCGCCCCGGCACCCGCCGCCGACCGCCCGCACGTCGTCTACACGGCCATGCACGGCGTGGGGTGGGACACCTGGCGCGCCGTGCTCGACGCGGCCGGCGTCGCGCTGCCCGACCTGGTCGAGGAGCAGCTGCATCCCGATCCGGACTTCCCGACGGTGCCCTTCCCGAACCCGGAGGAGCCCGGCGCGATGGACCTCGCGTTCGCCCGCGCGGCCCGCGACGACGCCGACCTGGTGATCGCGAACGACCCGGATGCGGACCGGCTCGCCGTCGGCATCCCGGACGCGGGCGCGCCGGGCGGCTGGCGCCGGCTCACCGGCAACGAGGTCGGCCTGCTGCTCGGCCTCCGGGCTGCGGATGCCGCGCCCGCCGACGCCGCGGCGCGCGCCGACGCCACGCTGGCCTGCTCGATCGTGAGCTCCCCCGCCCTCGCCGCGATCGCGCGCGAGGCCGGCCTCCGCCATGTCGAGACGCTCACCGGCTTCAAGTGGATCAGCCGCGCTCCCGGGCTCGCGTTCGGGTACGAGGAGGCGCTCGGCTACCTGGTCGATCCCGACAAGGTGCGCGACAAGGACGGCATCTCCGCCGCCGCCGCGATCCTCGACCTCGCCACGGGACTCCGCGCGCGCGGCACGGACCTCGCCGGGGCGCTCGAGGAGGCGGCCGAGCGGATCGGCGGCTTCGCCTCCGGCCAGATCTCGATCCGGGTCGCCGACCTGGAGGAGATCCCGCGGCTCATGGCGCGGCTGCGCGCCGGCGCGCCCAGCGCGATCGGCGGCATCGCCGTCGAGGGCGTCGAGGACTTCCTCGAGGGCGTCGACGGCTTCCCGGCGGGCGACATCCTGCGCTACCGCACGGCGTCGTCCGGACGGGTGATCGTGCGGCCGTCGGGCACCGAGCCGAAGCTCAAGGTGTACCTCGACGCCGCGAGCCACCAGGGCACGGGCGCCGAGCGCATCGCCGCCGCGCAGGCGACGGTCGACCGGCTCGACGCCGGGATGCGCGAGCTGCTGGGCTAGCCGAGCGGGCTTCGACAGGCTCAGCCATCCGAAGAGGCCTCGGCGGGCCCAGCCGGCCGAAGGGGGGCTAGCCGAGCGCCTTCTCGAGGCGCCGGGTGAGCTCCTCCGTGTCGAAGTAGTTCTCCACCACCACGACGTCGGCGGAGGTGCGTCCGATCGCGTCGACGAACTCGGGGCTCGTCAGGATCACCTGCGCGTCGTCGGCCTCGGCGTGGAGCGAGTCGAGATCCGTCGCGACGACCGCCGCGTCGATCCCGAGCCGCGCCAGCACGCGCTCGGCGTTGACCTTGAGGATGGCGCTGGTGCCGATGCCGGCGCCGCAGATCGCCACGATCTTCATGCCGCCTCCGCTCCGAGGATGTCCCGCACCGCGTCCGCGTCGGCGGCTCGCCACAGCCGCTCGGTGGTGTCGGAGTCGTTGAACGCGTTCGCGATGTCGGCGATCATCGCGAGGTGCCGGCCGACCGTGTGCACGGCCAGGCCCAGCACGACCCGCACGGGGTCGTTGTTCGGGTGCCCGAACTCGACGGGCTCGGCGAGCGTGACGACCGACAGGCCGTCGGCGAGCACGGACGGCCCGGGGCGGGCGTGCGCCAGGGCCAGTCCGGGCGAGATCACGACGTACGGGCCGTGCTCCTCGATCATCCGCACCATCTCGTCCGCGTAGACCGGCCGCGCCGCCCCGGAGCGCTGCAGCGCGTCCCCGGCGAGCCGCACGGCGGCGCGCCAGTCCGCCGCGCCGGCTCCGAGGAGCACCGCGTCGTCCGGGAGGGCGGGCAGGGTCATCGCGTGCCGAACCCCGCCCGGAGGTCCTCGGCCAGGATCTCGCGGTCCTCGGTGGGCAGGAACGCGCCCTCCGCGGCCGCCAGCTGGAACGCGAGCAGATCGTCCAGTCCGTAGTCGAACGTGTCGGCCAGCACGCCGAGCTCGCGGCTCAGGCTGGTGCCGCTCATGAGGCGGTTGTCGGTGTTGACGGTCACGGCGAAGCCGAGCTGGGCGAGCAGGTCGATCGGGTGGTCGTCCATCGTGTCGCCCCAGGCGGCGAAGGCGCCGGTCTGCAGGTTCGACGACGGGCTGACCTCGAGCGGGATGCGGCGGTCCTTCACCCACTCCGCGATGCGGCCGAGGCGCACGCGGATCGCGTCGTCGTCCTCGCCGACGATCTCGATGTCCTCCCGGATGCGCACGCCGTGACCGAGCCGGAGGGCGTGGCCGTCGACGAGCGCGCTGCGGATCGACTCGATGCCGTCGGCCTCGCCGGCGTGCACGGTGGCGGGCATGCCCTCGGAGAGCAGGAGGTCGAACGCCTGGCGGAACCGCGACGGCGGGAAGCCGGCTTCGGGGCCGGCGATGTCGAAGCCGGCGACGCCCGCGTCGCGGTGGCGGATGGCGAGCTCGGCGATCTCGACGCTGCGGTCGAGGTGGCGCATCGCGCTGACCAGCTGGCGGGCGGTGATCTCCCGGCCGGCGGCGCGGGCCGCCTCCTCGCCCTGGCGGATGCCCTCCTGCACGGCCTCGACGGTCTCGTCGAGCGACAGGCCGCGCGCGAGGTGCTGCTCGGGCGCCCAGCGCAGCTCGCCGTAGATCACGCCGTCGGCGGCGAGGTCCTCGACGGCCTCGCGCGCGACGCGGGCGAGGCCCTCCGGCGTCTGCATGACGGCGATCGTGAGGTCGAAGGTCTTCAGGTACTCGACGAGCGAGCCGCTGTCCGACTTCTCGGCGAACCAGGCGCCGAGCGCCGCGGCGTCGTCCGCCGGCAGGTCGACCCCGTACTCGCGCCCCAGCTCGAGCACCGTCGCCGGCCGGAGCCCGCCGTCGAGATGGTCGTGGAGGGAGACCTTCGGGAGCTCGAGGAGGGACACGCCCTCGACCTCGGTGCTGACCTGATCTTCTGCATCGCTCACTCCCCGAGGCTATCGCGGCCGAGCCTGGAGGAGCCCTGCTCGCGAGGACGGATCCGCACCTGTCCGAGCGGCGGCGGCGGGCCGCTAGCGTGGCGGGGTGACGCGCCGCATCCTCCTCGACTGCGATCCCGGCCACGACGACGCGATCGCGATCCTGCTCGCCGCGGGCTCGCCCGGCGTCGAGCTCGTCGCGATCACCACGGTCGCCGGCAACCAGAGCATCGCCAAGGTCACCCGCAACGCGCTCGCCATCGCGGAGCTGGCGGGGCTCGACGTGCCCGTCGCGGCGGGGGCGACGCGTCCGCTCGTGCGGGCGGTGGAGTACGCGCCGGAGATCCACGGCGACTCCGGGCTCGACGGCCCGGTGCTGCCGGAGCCGACCCGCGCGCTGGACCCCCGGCACGCCGTCGACGTCATCATCGACGAGGCGATGTCGTCCGCGCCCGGCGAGCTCACGCTCGTGCCGACCGGGCCGCTCACGAACATCGCGCTCGCCGTCCGGAAGGAGCCCCGCATCGTCGAGCGCGTGCGCGAGGTGGTCTTCATGGGCGGCGGCGTGCACGTCGGCAACTGGAGCGCGACGAGCGAGTTCAACGTCGTCGTCGATCCGGAGGCGGCGCACATCGTGCTGAACGAGCCGTGGCCGGTCACGATGGTCGGGCTCGACGCGACGCACCAGGCGCTGGCCACCCCGGAGGTGCGCGCCGCGATCGCGGCCGTCGGCACGCGCGCCGCCGAGGTCACCGGGCAGCTGCTCGACTTCTACGGCGGCGCCTACCTCGAGAGCCAGGGCTTCGCGGCACCGCCCGTGCACGATCCGCTCACCGTGGCGCACGTGCTCGACCCGTCCGTGCTGCAGGTGGTCACGGCGCCGCTCGACGTCGAGCTGCGCGGGGAGCTGACCCTCGGCATGACGGTCGCCGACCTCCGCGGTCCGGCGCCGGCGGGCTGCACCACGGCGGTCGCCCTCAGCGTCGACGCCGCGCGGTTCTGGTCGCTCGTGACCGCAGCGCTCGCCCGTCTGCCGTAGGCAGGGGCGTCAGATCCCGCGCAGCAGGGCCTCCCGCAGCGGAGCGTCGAGTCCCGCCGGCTCATCCACCGCGACGCCGAGCGCCTGGACGGCACGGCTGTAGTAGTTGCGCGCTGCCGCGGTCAGGGCGATGTCGACGATCTCGCGATCGGTGAAGCCGACCGCGCGCAGCCGGAGGCCGTCCTCCTCCGTCATCGCCGAGGAGTCCGTGCTCACCCGCTCGGCGAAGTCCATCATCGCGACCTCCGCCTCGCTGAGCCCGGCCGTCCGGTGGTCGGCGGCTGCGGCGACGAGCTCGTCGTGCTCGATCCAGCGCAGCGAGCGGGCGCCGTGGGCGAGCCGGCAGTGCCGGGAGCCGGCGCCGCGCGCGGCGGCGAGCGTCACGAGCTCGTAGCGGCGCTTGTCCATCTGCGACGTGATCGCGCGGATGAGCCCCTCCCAGGCCTGCTCGGCCTCGGGGTTCAGCGCCATCACGCGGGTGTGCTCGGGGATGTGCCCGTCGGCCGCACGGTCGTCGTCGTAGATCGCCTTGACGAGACCCTCGGCCTCGTCGTCGGGAACGGTCCTGAGGAAGGTCATGCGGCACCCCTGCCGGGCTCTGGCGGAGGGCGCGGATCGGACGGCTCAGCGTACCGCCCGGTCAGGAGATCCGGTCGAGGATGAGCGGGTGCGCCGAGTGCAGCGGCGAGCCCGCGTCCGCGATCTCCCAGGCGCCCTCGAGCGCCGCGAGGGCGCGATCGAAGCGGGCCGGATCCTCGGCGCCGAGCGTCCACAGCGGGTCGCCCGCCTTCACCGCGTCGCCGGGCTTCACGTGCAGGTCGATGCCGGCGGAGTGCACCACCGGATCCTGCTGCCGGGCCCGGCCGGCGCCGAGCCGCCAGGCCGCGATGCCGAACGGCAGCGCCTCCTGCCGCACGAGCACCCCGTCGCGGTCGGCGGTCACCGTGTGGGTCTCGGACGGCACCGGCAGCGCCGCGTCCGGGTCGCCGCCCTGCGCGCGGATCATCGCCCGCCAGGTGTCCATCGCGCGGCCGTCGCGGAGCGCCTCCGCCGGGTCCGCGTCGGTCACGCCGCCGAGCTCGAGCATCTCCTGCGCGAGCGCGACCGTGAGCTCGACGATGTCGTCCGGGCCGCCGCCCGCGAGCACCTCGACCGACTCGCGCACCTCGTTCGCGTTGCCGATCGCGCGGCCGAGCGGCACGTCCATGTTCGTGAGCAGCGCGCGGGTGGCGACGCCGGCGTCCGTACCGAGGCGCACCATCGTCTCCGCCAGCTCGCGGCTGCGGACCGGGTCCTGCATGAAGGCGCCCGAGCCGAACTTCACGTCGAGCACGAGCGCGGCGGTGCCCTCGGCGATCTTCTTCGACATGATGCTCGACGCGATGAGCGGGATGGCCTCGACCGTGCCGGTGATGTCGCGGAGCGCGTAGAGCCGGCCGTCGGCCGGCGCGAGGCCCGATCCGGCGGCGCAAATGACGGCGCCGACCTCGTCGAGCTGAGCCAGGAACTCCTCGTTGCTCAGCGACGCGCGCCAGCCCGGGATCGACTCGAGCTTGTCGAGCGTGCCGCCGGTGTGGCCGAGCCCGCGACCCGAGAGCTGCGGCACGGCGACGCCGAACGAGGCGACCAGCGGGGCGAGCGGGAGCGTGATCTTGTCGCCGACGCCGCCCGTCGAGTGCTTGTCGGAGGTGCGCTTCGACAGCCCGGCGAAGTCCATCCGCTCGCCGGAGGCGATCATCGCGAGCGTGAGGTCCCGGATCTCGTCGCGCGTCATCCCGTTGAGGAAGATCGCCATCGTCATGGCCGACATCTGCTCGTCGGCGACGTAGCCGCGCGTGTACGCGTCGACCAGCCAGGAGATCTGCTCGGTGCTGAGGGCTCCGCGGTCGCGCTTGGCGCGGATGAGGTCGACGGCGTCGAAGGGTTCCACCACGACACCGACCCTAGCCGTCGCGCTCAGCCGCCGACCGGCTCCGCGACGCCGACGTGCAGCCACGCCGGGCCGGCCTCGCACGCCGTGATCGTGGCGTCGGGCACGAACCAGGCGCGGTACGAGTGCGGCGGGTAGATGCGCCAGCCGTCGCCGCCGACGACCTCGCAGTCCTCGCCGAGCGGGCCGCCGTCCTTGCCGATGGCGACGGCACGCAGCGCGGCGCTCGCGACGCCGCCCGGCGCGAGCTCGACGGTCGCGCCGGCGCCGCCCTCGCGATCCGCCGCCGGGCCGAGCTGGGTGCCGTCGCCGTGCCCGACGACGGAGACGCCCGGCTGGCCCTGCAGCGTGCAGGCCTCGGTGCCGGTGTTCGTGAACTCGACGAGATACCCGACGCTGCCCGCCGCGCCGCCGGCCGGATCGCGCACGACGTCGACCTCCAGCACCGCATCGGCGCACTGCCCGGCGGGCGCCGCCGGGTTCATCGTGCCGGCGCTCGGCGCCGGGGTCGGCGTGGCGGTCGCGGTCGCCGTCGGGTAGAGCGCGGTGGGCTCGCTCGTCGCGGAGGGTGCCGAGGAGGCGCAGCCTCCCAGAGCCAGTGCGACGACCGGGACGGCGAGCAGCGCGATGCGCGACGCGACGACCATGCTCGGACGCTACGACGACGGGCTGGACGTCCCCTCAACCGCGGCCGTGCCCTCGCGGTACGCGACGAGCGTGCGCGGCCCGAACGCGTCCGGCAGCACCTCGTCGATGGTGCGGATGCCGCTCACCGTCGCGAGCAGCATGCCGTCGGCGGAGTGCTCGAACAGCAGCTGCCGGCAGCGGCCGCACGGCATGAGCGCCGCGCCGTCGCCGTCGACGCAGACGAAGCCGACGAGCCGGCCGCCGCCCGTCATGTGCAGCGACGAGACGAGCGCGCACTCGGCGCAGAGCGTGAGCCCGTAGGAGGCGTTCTCGACGTTGCAGCCGGCGATGATGCGCCCGTCGTCGACGAGCGCCGCGGCGCCCACCGGGAACGCCGAGTACGGCACGTAGGCGTGGCTCATCGCCTCGAGCGCCGCCGTCCGGAGGGCGTCCCAGTCGATCGCGGCGGCGGTTCCGGCGTCCGCGCTCATGACTTGATGTACGGCTTGCCGGAGGCGGCCGGTCCGCGCACCTGGCCGACCAGTCCCGCGACCGCGAAGATCGTGATCAGGTACGGGAGCATGAGCAGGAACTCGCTCGGCACGGGTGAGCCGGCCGACGCCAGGGAGTTCTGCAGGCTGGTCGCGAACCCGAACAGCAGGGCCGCGAGCGTCGCGCGGATCGGATCCCAGCGTCCGAAGATCACCGCGGCGAGTGCGATGAAGCCCGCGCCGTTCGTCATCTCCTTCGAGAACAGGCCGATCGCATCAAGCGTGTAGTACGCCCCGCCGAATCCGGCGATCGCGCCGGCGAGCGACACGTTCCAGAACCGGGTGCGGCGCACGTTGATGCCGACGGTGTCCGCCGCGGTGGGGTGCTCGCCGACCGCGCGGAGGCGGAGACCCCAGCGGGTCTTGAACAGCCCGAACCAGACCGCGATGACGGCGATGTACATGAGGTACACGACGATCGACTGCCGGAACAGGGCCGGTCCGATGACCGGGATCTCGCTGAGCAGCGGGATCGGCAGCTTCGGGAACCGGGCCGGGTGGTTCAGCGCGGGATCCTGCGCCAGCACGGCGCCGGAGAGGAACGTGGTCAGGCCCGTCACGAGCACGTTGAGCACGACGCCGACGATGACCTGGTCGACGAGGTACTTGATCGAGAACGCGGCGAGCACGAACGACACGAGCATGCCGGCGACGGCCGCCCCGATGAGGCCGACGACCGCCGAGTGGGTGACCGACGCGATGATCGCCGACGAGAACGCACCGAACAGCAGCTGCCCCTCGATGGCGACGTTGACGACGCCGACCCGCTCCGAGATCACCCCGCCGAGCGCGCCGAAGATGAGCGGCGTGCTCAGCGCGAGGGCGCCGACGAGCAGGCCGGGCACCGGGAGGCGATGGCCGGCGACGGCCCAGGTGAGGAACGCGACGAGGAACAGCAGCGTGAACGCCGCGGTCAGCCAGAGCGGGATGCGCCCGGTGGCGCTGCGCAGCTTGCAGGCGACCGCGACGCCCGCGAGCAGCGCGAGCACGACGGCGAGCACCGCGACGGTCGGCGCGGCCGGCACGACGAGCTCCGGCAGCTGGATGAGGTCGGCGGAGGTGGACAGCGCGAACGTGGTCGACCCCTCCGGCGCGAAGCCGAACGCGCCGACGACGGCGAGGAGCGCGAACACCCCGAGCACGATCGGGATCTTCGGGCTGCGGACGACGGCCTTCTCGTGCACGATCGGGGCGTCGGCCGGGGCGATGTCGACGGCGGTCATCGGGAGGCCTCCACGGTGCGGCGCGAGCGGCGTGCTCGCGGGGCGGATCCGGGCGCCGGCAGGCGGAACACCGACCGGACCAGCGGCGGGGCCGCGATGAACAGGACGATCACCGACGAGACGACGGTGATGATGTCGATCGGCACGCCCTGCGCGGCCTGGATCGTGTAGCCGCCGGCCTTCAGCGCGCCGAACAGCAGGCCGCTGAAGAAGACGCCCCAGGGTCTCGATCTGCCGAGCAGCGCGACCGTGATCGCGTCGAAGCCGATGCCGGCGTCGATGCCGGAGGCGAACCCGGTGGTCGTCGTGCCGAGCACCTGGATGCCGCCCGCGATGCCGATGAGCCCGCCGGAGATCGCCATGGCGAGCACGTAGACCCACTTCACGTCGATGCCGGCGACGCGCGCCGCGTGCGGGTTCTCGCCGACGGCCCGGAACCGGAAGCCGGTGCCCGACCGGGCGAGCAGCCACCAGACGAACACGGTGGCGGCGATGACGATGAGGAAGCCGAAGTTGAGGCGGAAGGCGCCGACCTGCTCGCCGCCGTTCAGCGCCGTGAGCAGGTCGCTCAGCGTCGGCAGCACCGCGCTCGGGTCGGCCGCCGGCGACTGCGGGTTGCTCGAGCCGGGGGCCTGCAGGGCGCCGGGCGTCTTCAGCAGGAACGACACGAGGTAGAAGGCGACGTAGTTGAGCATGATCGTGACGATCACCTCGTGCGCGCCGGTGCGGGCCTTGAGCACGCCGACGAGGCCGCCCCAGATCGCGCCGCCGACGATCGCGCCGACCATCGCCACGAGCATGTGCACGAACACCGGCATCGGGAACGACCACGAGATCCAGCCGGCGACGGCCGCCGCGATGAGGATCTGGCCGCGTCCGCCGATGTTGAACAAGCCGACGCGGAAGGCGACCGCGACGCCGAGCCCCGCCGCGATGAGCGGGGTCGCGAACGTCAGCGTCTCGGTGAGCGGCTTGATGCCGTTGACGAAGCCGGGGCGGCGGAAGTTGTAGATCGCGCCCTGGAACAGGCTGGAGTACGCGCCGCCGATCGAGTCGCCGATCGCGCGGATCATGTCCCCGGGCCGGGCGAAGAAGTACCCGGCCGTGCGCTGCACGTTCTCGTCGGTGACGACGATGAGCACGCTGGCCACGACCAGCGCGAGCACGATCGCGAGCGCCGTCATGAGCGCGTTGCCGGAGAGGATGTCGCGGAGCACGCGGCTCGAGGCGGACGGCGCCGGGCCGTCGCCGCCATCCCGCCCGTCGTCGAGCACGCGGGTGCCCGCGGGCTCGACGTTCGGCGCCTGGCCGGGCTCGACGCCCTGCTGCTCGGCGGACGCGGCCGCGTCGGGTGTCTGGCCGTGGGCCGGGATCTGCTGGTCGCTCACGCGGCTGCTCCTGCCGGGGTCTCGCCGGCCATCATGAGGCCGAGCACGTCGCGGGGGGTGTCGGCCGGCACGATGCCGACGATCGCGCCGCGGTACATGACCGCGATGCGGTCGGCGAGCGCGACGACCTCATCGAGCTCGGTCGACACGACGACGATGGGCACGCCGGCGTCGCGGGTAGCGACGATGCGCTTGTGGATGAACTCGATCGAGCCGACGTCGACGCCGCGGGTCGGCTGCGCCGCCACGAAGAGGCGCAGATCGCGGCTCAGCTCGCGGGCCAGCACCACCTTCTGCTGGTTGCCGCCGGAGAGGCGGCCGACGTGCGTCGTGATGCCCTGGGCGCGGATGTCGAACTCCCGCACCTTCTCCTCGGCGAAGCGGTCGAGGTCGGCGAGGCGGAGGGCGCCGTTGCGCACGAAGGGCGGGCCGTCCGAGCGGTCGAGCATGAGGTTCTCGGCGATCGTGAACTCGGCGACGAGGCCGTCCTCCGTCCGGTCCTCCGGCACGAAGCCGACCCCCGCGTCGAGGATGCGGCGCGGCGCCCGGCCGGCCAGCTCGACGCCGTCGAGGGAGATGGACCCCTCGACGCGGGGCTGGAGTCCGAGGAGCGCCTCGGTGAGCTCGGTCTGGCCGTTGCCCTGCACGCCCGCGATCGCGAGGATCTCGCCGGCGCGCACCTCGAAGTCGACGTGCGACACGACGTACTGGTTCTGGGCGTCGATCACCGAGAGGTCGCGCACGACGAGGGCGGCGTCGCCCGGGGCCGCCGGCGACTTCTGCACGGTCAGCTCGACCGCGCGGCCGACCATCATCGACGCCAGCTCGGCGTTGGAGGCGCTCGGCTGCGCCTCGCCGACCACCTTGCCGAGGCGCACGACCGTGATCCGGTCGGCGACCTCGCGCACCTCGCGCAGCTTGTGGGTGATGAACACGATGGCCGTGCCGGAGGCCTTGAGCTGGCGCATGATGCCCATCAGCTCGTCGGTCTCCTGCGGCGTCAGCACGGCGGTCGGCTCGTCGAACACGAGCACCTTCGCGTCGCGGGAGAGCGCCTTGATGATCTCGACGCGCTGCTGCACGCCGACGGGCAGGTCCTCGACGAGCGCGTCGGGATCGACGTCGAACCCGAAGCGCGCCGAGATCTCGCGCACCCGCTCGCGGGCCGCGGCGAGGTCGAGCACGCCGCCGGTGCGGGTCTGCTCGTGCCCGAGCATGACGTTCTCGGCCACCGTGAACACCGGGATGAGCATGAAGTGCTGGTGCACCATGCCGATGCCGGCCGCCATCGCGTCGCCGGGGCCGGAGAAGTGCTGGACGACGTCGTCGAGCAGGATCCGGCCCTCGTCGGCCTGGTACAGGCCGTAGAGCACGTTCATGAGGGTGGACTTGCCGGCGCCGTTCTCACCGAGGAGGCAGTGGATCTCGCCGGGCTCGACCACCAGGTCGATGTGGTCGTTCGCAGTGAGCGCGCCGAAGCGCTTGGTGATGCCCTGCAGCTCGAGCTTCATGTCGCCAATCTATTCCGGGCGCCCGATGGCGGGAATGCGCCGGTGTCGGACGCGCGCCGGTGTCGGAACGCGGAACGGGGAGGCCGGCGGCGCCGACCTCCCCGTTCGCGGACGGTCTCCCGGGCTTACGCCTTCGGGGACGCCTTCGACTCGACCGTGATGTCGCCGTCGATGATCTTCTTCTTGATCGCGTCGAGCTCGCCCTGGAGGCCGGAGTCGACCTTCGAGGAGAAGTCGTGGAACGGCGCGATGCCGACGCCGTCGTTCTTCAGCGTGCCGACGTACGGCGTGTTGTCGAACTTGTCGGCCGCCGTCTTCTCGACGACGTCCTGCACGCCCGCGCCGATGCCCTTCATGACCGAGGTGAGCAGCAGCTCCTTCACGGTCGGGTCCGACTCGTACACGTCGGCGTCCACGCCGATGAGGGCGATGTCGCCGCCCTTGTCGCGGATCGCCTCGGCGGCGCTCTGGTAGATCGGGCCGCCGACCGGCATCAGCACGTCGGCGTTCTGGTCGAGCAGGCCCTGGGCCGCCGTCTTGGCCTCGACGCCCGCGGCGAAGCCGCCGGTGAACACGCCGTTCTGGGAGTCCTTGTCCCAGCCGACGAGCTTGACGTCCTTGCCCTTCTCCTGGTTGAAGTACTTCACGCCGTCGGCGAAGCCGTCCATGAAGATGGTGACCGGCGGGATGGGCAGGCCGCCGAAGGTGCCGACGACGCCGGTCTTGGAGTAGCTGGCCGCGGCGTAGCCGCCGAGGAAGGCCGCCTGGGCGGTGTCGAACAGGATCGGCTTGCCGTTGTCGACGTCGACCTTGCCGTCGCCGGTCGCCTTGCCGTCGTCGCCGGTGGCGCCCTCGTTGTCGAGGCCGTCGTCGATGATCGCGAACTTGACGTCCGGGTTGTCCTTCGCGGCCTTGTCCGTCGCGGCGGAGAGCTTGAAGCCGACCGTGACGATCAGGTTGCACCCCTGGCTGAGCAGGTTGTCGATGTTCGGCGCGTAGTCGTCCTCGCTGTTGGACTGGACGTGCTTCTCGGACGTGCCGAGCTTCTTCGCCGCCGCCTCGAGGCCCTTGAGGCCCGACTCGTTGAACGAGTGGTCGTCGAAGCCGCCGTCGTCGGAGACCATGCAGGGCAGGAAGTCCGACTTGGCCGCGCCGCTGCTGGCGGAGTCCTCGGGGGCCGCCGCGCAGCCGGTGAGGACGAGCGCGCTGGCGCCCAGGGTGGCGAGGGCGGCGACGGCCGACCTCCGCGAGAAGAGAGTCACAGTGATTGCCTCCAGGAAGGGTGCCCGATCGGGCCTCGACCGGGCGGACTGGGACACACGTTACACACGGTGACGAGCCCTCTTGACTCCGGCTCCAGCGCTGTCGCGGAGTCGTTACAAACCCGTGCCGGAGCCGTAACGAGCGCGAAACGACGACCGTCGGATCCGGGGTCAGAGGACGGAGTCCCGGCCTCGCCCCTTCAGCTCGTCGACGACCTGCTTCACGCGCTGCGCGTGCTCGGTCGTGGTGACGAGGAGCGCGTCCTCGGTGTCGACCACGACGATGTCGTCGACGCCGATCACGGCGACGGTCCGGCCGCCGGCGGCGACGACGAGTCCGCTCGCGTCCTGCGCGAGGATCTGCTCCGAATCACCCAGCGTCACGAGCTGGTTCGGGCGGCCGCCGGCGCCGAGCCGGGCGATCGTGGCGAAGTCGCCGACGTCGTGCCACGTGAAGCGGCCGGGGATCACCGCGAGGCGCCCCGCCTCCGCCGCGGGCTCCGCGACGGTGTAGTCGATCGCGATCTTCGCGAGCCCCGGCCAGATGCGGGCCACGGCGTCGGCCCGGCCCGGCTGGTCCCAGGCGGCGGCGAGCTCCTCGAGCCCGGCGACGAGCTCCGGCTGCGCGAGGCGCATCTGCTCGAGCAGCGAGTCGGCGCGGCTCACGAACATGCCGGCATTCCAGAGGTAGTCGCCGCTGGCGAGGTACTCGATGGCCGTCTCGAAGTCCGGCTTCTCGACGAAGGAGTCGGCCAGCAGCGCGCCGGAGGACTCCGGCAGCTCCTGGGTCGCGCGGATGTAGCCGAAGCCCGTCGCCGGCTCCGTCGGCGTCACGCCGATCGTGGCGATGTACCCGGCGTCCGCCACCGCGACCGCCTGGCGCACGGCCTGCCCGAAGGCGGCGGCGCCGCGGATGACGTGGTCGGCGTGGAACGAGCCGATGATCACATCCGGCTCGCGGCGCACCAGGATGGCGGCCGCCAGGCCGATGGCCGCGGACGACTCGCGGGGGTCGTCCTCGAGCACGAGGTTCTCGTCGCCGAGCTCCGGCAGCTGCTCCCGCACGGCGTCGCCGTGCGAGCGCCCGGTGACGACCATGATCCGGTCCTCGCCGGCCAGCGGGGCGACCCGCTGCCAGGTGTCGCGGAGCAGGCTCTCCCCCGAGCCGCTGAGCGGGTGGAGGAACTTCGGCGCGGCCGCGCGGGAGAGCGGCCAGAGCCGCGACCCCACGCCGCCCGCGGGGATCACCGCGTGGAAGCGGTCGAGTCCCCGTGCGGTGGTCGACATGCGGCACAGCCTAACGACGGCACCCGCGAGCTCTCCGGCACCCGCCGGCGGTATCTCGACGTCGAGAGAGTAAGGGTGCCCTGGCCTGCGTCCCGGGCGACGCGGGCATAGACTCGGCGATGCGCCCGCCTGCGTCGGCGGGCCCCCTCCGGCGCCGTCCGTCGCCGGTCCACGAGGAGAGGATGCCCGTGTCGACCCAGGCTGGATCCGGCACCGTCGCAGCCCCCCGCATCCCGTCCCCGAGACGGCCCGCCGGCACCCTGTACCGCGGCCGCGAGGGCATGTGGTCGTGGGTGCTGCATCGCGTCACCGGCACTGCGATCTACTTCTTCCTGCTGGTGCACATCCTCGACACCGCGCTCGTGCGCGTGAGCCCCGAGGCGTACGACGCCGTGATCGGCACCTACAAGAACCCGATCATGGGGCTCGGCGAGGCCGGGCTGGTGGTCGCGATCGTCTACCACGCGTTCAACGGCCTGCGGATCATCCTGATCGACTTCTGGCCCTGGGCCACCCGCCACCAGCGGCTGCTGTTCTGGATCGTGGTCGGCATCTGGGCGGTGCTGCTCGTCGGCTTCCTGCCCCGCCACCTCATGAACGTGTTCGGAGCCCACTGATGAGCGACGCCACGCAGACCCTCGCCGCGCCGCGGACCCCCGCGCGCCGGCCCGGCCGGTTCAACCTCGAGAAGTGGGGCTGGATCTACATGCGCGCGAGCGGCGTCGTGCTCATCGTGCTCGTGTTCGGCCACCTGTTCGTCAACCTCTTCGTCGGCGAGGGCGTGCACGCGATCGACTTCGCGTTCGTCGCCGGCAAGTGGGCGAGCCCGTTCTGGGTCGTCTGGGACACGCTCATGCTCTGGCTCGCGCTCATCCACGGCGCCAACGGCATGCGCACGCTCGTCAACGACTACGCCCGCGGGCGCATCCGGAAGGTGCTCCTCGGCGCCATCCTCGTCTCCACCATCGTCCTCCTCCTGCTGGGAACCCTCGTGATCTACACCTTCGACCCGTGTCTCGACCCCCGCGTCGCCGCCGACCTCGGCGCGACCTGCTCGGCCGGCTGATGGCGGTCGACTTCGAGGACGGCCAGGTCATCGACGGCGTCCACTACCACCGCTTCGACATCGTCATCGTGGGCGCCGGCGGCGCCGGCATGCGCGCCGCCATCGAGGCGGCCCCCGGTGCCCGCACCGCCGTCATCACGAAGCTCTACCCCACCCGGTCGCACACCGGCGCCGCGCAGGGCGGCATGGCCGCCGCCCTCGCGAACGTCGAGGAGGACAGCTGGGAGTGGCACACGTTCGACACGGTCAAGGGCGGCGACTACCTCGTCGACCAGGACGCGGCCGAGATCCTGGCGAAGGAGGCGATCGACGCCGTCCTCGACCTCGAGAACATGGGCCTGCCGTTCAACCGCACGCCCGAGGGCCGCATCGACCAGCGCCGCTTCGGCGGGCACACCCGCGACCACGGCAAGGCGCCCGTGCGCCGCGCCTGCTACGCGGCCGACCGCACCGGCCACATGATCCTGCAGACGCTGTTCCAGAACTGCGTGAAGCTCGGGGTCAACTTCTTCAACGAGTACTACGCGCTCGACCTGATCATGACCGAGGTCGACGGGCAGCAGGTGCCCTCGGGTGTCGTCGCCCTCGAGCTCTCCACCGGCGAGCTGCACGTCTTCCAGTCGAAGGCGGTCATCTTCGCCACCGGCGGCTTCGGCAAGATCTACAAGACCACCTCGAACGCCCACACCCTCACGGGCGACGGCGTCGGGATCGTCTGGCGCAAGGGCCTCCCGCTCGAGGACATGGAGTTCTTCCAGTTCCATCCGACCGGCCTGGCCGGCCTCGGCATCCTCCTGACCGAGGGCGCCCGAGGCGAGGGCGCGATCCTCCGCAACGCGTCCGGCGAGCGGTTCATGGAGCGCTACGCGCCCACGATCAAGGACCTCGCCCCGCGCGACATCGTCGCGCGCTGCATGGTGCAGGAGGTCGCGGAGGGCCGTGGCGCCGGCCCGAACAAGGACTACGTGCTGCTCGACTGCACGCACCTCGGTGCCGAGGTGCTCGAGACGAAGCTGCCCGACATCACCGAGTTCGCGCGCACCTACCTCGGCGTCGACCCGGTCACCGAGCCCGTGCCGGTCATGCCGACCGCGCACTACGCGATGGGCGGCATCCCGACGAACACGAACGCCGAGGTGCTCAGCGACAACACGACCGTCGTGCCCGGCCTCTACGCGGCCGGCGAGTGCGCCTGCGTGTCGGTGCACGGCTCGAACCGCCTCGGCACCAACTCGCTGCTCGACATCAACGTCTTCGGCAAGCGCGCCGGCAACAACGCGGTCGCGTACGTGAAGGACGCGGAGTGGGTGCCGCTGCCCGACGACCCGGCCGCCTTCGTCCGCGGGCTCGTCGAGGACGTCCGCGAGGCGACCGGCACGGAGCGCATCGCCGTCCTGCGCAAGGAGCTGCAGGACGAGATGGACAAGAACGCGCAGGTGTTCCGCACCGACGAGTCGCTCGAGAAGGTCACCGCGACCATCCACGAGCTGCGCCAGCGCTTCCGCAACGTGTCCGTGCAGGACAAGGGCCGCCGCTACAACACCGACCTGCTCGAGGCCATCGAGCTCGGCTTCCTGCTCGACCTCGCCGAGGTCGTCGTCTTCTCCGCCAGGAACCGCAAGGAGAGCCGCGGCGGCCACATGCGCGACGACTTCCCGAAGCGCGACGATGAGAACTACATGAAGCACACGATGGCGTACCTCACCGGCGACCCGCACTCCGCCGACGCGTCCGACCACATCTCGCTCGACTGGAAGCCGGTCGTGATCACGAACTACCAGCCGATGGAACGGAAGTACTGATGTCCGACACCGCCGTCGCCCCCGCCGCGCCGACCGAGACGCAGACCGCCGACGCCCCGCCGCCGATCGAGGCGTTCACGGTCACGCTGATCATCCGCCGCTTCGACCCGGAGGTCGACAGCGAACCGCGCTGGGTCGACTACGACGTCGAGCTGTACGCGACCGACCGCATCCTCGACGCGCTCCACAAGATCAAGTGGGAGCAGGACGGCTCGCTCACCTTCCGCCGCTCGTGCGCGCACGGCGTGTGCGGCTCGGACGCGATGCGGATCAACGGCCGCAACCGCCTCGCCTGCAAGACACTGATCAAGGACCTCGACATCTCGAAGCCGATCTACGTCGAGGCGATCAAGGGCCTGCCGCTCGAGAAGGACCTCATCGTCGACATGGAGCCGTTCTTCGCCTCCTTCCGCGAGGTGCAGCCCTTCCTCCAGGCGAGCGCCACCCCGAAGGACGGCAAGGAGCGCATCCAGTCCGTCGCCCAGCGCGAGCGCTTCGACGACACCACCAAGTGCATCCTCTGCGCCGCGTGCACCTCGTCGTGCCCGGTGTTCTGGACCGACGGCCAGTACTTCGGCCCGGCCGCGATCGTCAACGCGCACCGCTTCATCTTCGACAGCCGCGACGAGGGCGCCCAGGTGCGCCTCGACATCCTCAACGACAAGGAGGGCGTGTGGCGCTGCCGCACGACCTTCAACTGCACCGACGCCTGCCCGCGCGGCATCCAGGTGACGAAGGCGATCGCCGAGGTGAAGGCCGCCGTGCTGCGCGGCAAGCCCGACATCCCGGCGGGCCTCCCCGCCTGACCCGCACCACTGTCGAGGGGTCTCGAATCGACGCCGCGCGCTCGCGTGGCACGTCGATTCGGGACCCCTCGACGTCTGTGCTGAGGGCGTGGGAGAGCCGGCACCCGCTGCTTCTGCTGGGACAGGCGGCGCGGGTGCCGGCTCGACGCCGTCGACCCGAACGACGGCGGCTGCGGCGGACGGGACTTCCGCCACACTGAGGAGACGACGTGGGCGCCCGGCTATGACGCGGATCCGGCGGGGAATTCCCGACGGGGTCCGGAGCGGGTCACGCCCTGCGGGTCACACCCCGCGGATCACTGCAGCAGCTGGAGCGTGATCGGCAGGCCGAGGCTGTTGGTGTCGACGACGAGCTGGGTGATGCCGAGTCCGGCGAGCAGTCCGCCGAGGAGCCCGCGCACGTTCTGCGTCAGCGTGACCGCGCCGGCGGTCGTCGGCAGGGCCGCGATGTGGATCGCCCAGGTGCCGTCCTTCGCCACCGTGGTGGTCGCCCAGACGGTGCCGGCGGCCTGCGCCGTGACCGTCGCGCCCGGGGTGCCGCGGCCGGCGAGATCGAGCACGGCCGTCACGGGCGCTCCCGGAGGAGCCGCCTGGCCGCTCGGGGCCGTGGTCGGTGTCACCGAGCCGGCGACCGAGCCGACGGCACCGCCGACCGCACCGGTCACGGAGCCGACCGTGCCGCCGACGCCGTCGACCACACCGCCGACCACGCCGTCGACCGTGCCGGCCAGTCCATCGCCGGTCGCAGGAGACGTCGGGATGGCGCTCGGATCGACGACGGGCGCTCCCGTGGGGCCGCTGACCGGCGGCGGCGGCGACGTCGTCCGAGGCGCGCTCGCGGAGGCGCTGATCGAGGGCGAGGTGTACTCCGCCGCGCTTGATCCGCTGTTCCCGGCGCCGAGCGCGACCGAGCCGCCGATCACCGCGACGACGGCGAGCCCGCCGACGAGGCTCGGGACGCCGAACGAGATGCCCGATCCGGCGGCCACGACGGCGGCACCCGCGCCGGCGCCGACCGCCCCCGTGCCCGCGGCGGCGGCCGCTCCGGCACCCCCGAGGGCGGCGACCGCGGCGGGCAGCGCCGGGACGACCTCCGCGGCCATGGCGGCAGAGGGCGCGGCGAGCTGCGCGAGGATCGCACCGCCGGCGACGCCGCCGAGCAGCGCCGGAACGAGGATCATCGCCAGGTGGGAGCCCACCTCGTCGACCTCCTCGGAGATGATCGAGCATTTCGCGCAGCCGGCGAGGTGCGCCTCGAGCCGCGTGCGCTCGCGGTCGGTCAGCGACCGCCGCGCGTGGTTGCCGAGCCGCTCGATGCTCCAGCGGCACTCCCCCGCGCTGGTCGCGTCCGACACGTGGGCCTGGAGCCAGGCGGTGCGCAGCCCCTCGCGTGCCCGGTACGAGAGCGCGGCGACGCCGTTGGCGGTCATCCCGAGGATCGGCGCGACCTCGTGCGGGTCCATGCCCTCGACCTCGGTGTACCAGAGCACGGTCTGCCACCGCTCCGGCAGCGTGCGGAACGCGCGGGCGGTCAGTGTGCGGTCGAGCGCCCAGGCGGCGGGATCCTCCGGGATCCGCGCGTCCTCGAACTCCTCGATCGCGTCGACGTCGACCTCGCGCCGCGCGGAGCCCCAGCTCGAGGCGAGGTTGCGGATCGTCGTGTACAGGTACGGGCGGAAGGCGCCGGAGGCAGGGCCGCCGCCCGCCAGAACACGCTGGTAGATCCTCGCGTACGCCTCGGAGACGAGGTCGTCCGCGTCGATCGACGACGTGAACTGGCGGGCGACACGAGCGGCCGAGCGGTAGTGGCGGCGCCACAGCTCGCCGAACGCGCGAGAATCCCCCGATTGCGCGCGTGCGACGAGCTCCGCATCTGAAGCTTCGAGCTTCGATTCCTGGCTGCTCATTCCCCCTGTTTTCTGTTCCCTGGGCCTCTCCATTGTCCCTGTGGGATGCCGGGAAGGCGAGAGCCTCCCGACATACGAAGAGACTGCGGATCGATGAGGCTATGACGCGGATCCTCACCCCGATATCACCCCCTGTTCGGGGGACAGCCGGGTCCTCCAGACCGACAGGTCTATAGTCCGGAGCATGCCCGACGGCGACAACCTGCTCGCGATCGCCTCGGTCGGCATCGCCGAGCACCCGTCCCGTCTCAGCCGCCGGCTCGAGGACGGCCGGCACCCGGACACGGAGCGCGCCTTCCGGATCGCGCGCCGTGCCTTCCTCGACGGCGAGCGGCTCGACATGGGCGAGCTGGCGGCGCGGCTCGAGGTCGACCGCACGACGCTGTTCCGCTGGGTCGGCAACCGCGACGCGCTCCTGGCCGAGATCATGTGGTCGGTAGCGGCGCCGACGTTCGACCGGGCCGCCGAGCTCACCCGCAAGCTCGACGACGGCGAGCGGGTCGTGGAGATCATCGGCCGCTTCATCGAATCGCTCATCACGGCCGAGTTCTTCCGCGAGCTGCTCCGCCGTGAGCCGGCGCGCGCCCTCCGGCTCCTCACCACGAGCGACAGCCCGGTGGCCGCCCGCTACCGGTCGGTGCTCGTCGCACTGCTGCGACGCGAGTTCCGCAGCGACCACGTGCACGGCATGGAGGTCGGCGAGCTCGCGTTCCTGCTCGTGCGCATCACCGAGGCGTACACCTACGCCGACCTCATCACCGGCGAGCAGCCGAGCTCGCGACGAGCGCGCGCCGCGGTCCGCCTCCTGCTGCGGAACGGCTGAGCGGATCAGGCGGTGCGGGCGGCCTCGCGGGCGCCGGCGGCGCTCCGGGCGGCGAGCGCCGCGACGGCCTTCGCCTTCGCCTGCTCGAGGGTGACACCGGCGAGCTCGGCCCGCACGTCCGCGAGGGCCGCCGGGGTCATCGAGAGCGTCGTGGCGCCGAGCCCGACGAGCACGACGGCGAGCTGCGGGTCGGCCGCGGCCTCGCCGCAGATCCCGACGCCCTTGCCCGCCGCCGCTCCGGCGTCGCCGAGCAGCTTGACGAGGCGCAGCACGGCCGGGTGCCAGGGGTCCTGGTACGACGCGACGCTGCCGAGCATCCGGTCGGCGGCGAGCGTGTACTGGGTGAGGTCGTTCGTGCCGATCGACACGAAGTCCGCGTCCGCCAGCACCTGGTCGGCGACGACGGCGAGCGACGGCACCTCGGCCATCACGCCGACCGTGTTCAGCCCGAGGCCCTTGCCGTACTGGACGAACCAGGCGGTCTCGTCCGCGTCGGCGACCATCGGCGCCATGACCCAGAGGTCGGCCTCCGTCGCGTCCTGCGCGTGCTTCAGCGCGGTGAGCTGGTCGTGGAGGATCTGCTCGCTGGCACGGAGCGCCCGCAGCCCGCGGAGGCCGAGGGCGGGGTTCTCCTCGTGCGCGTCGTTGAGGAACGCGAGCGGCTTGTCCGCGCCCGCGTCGAGCGCGCGCACGACCACCTTGCGGCCCGGGAAGTGCTGCAGCAGCTCGGTGTACTGCGCCTGCTGGTCCTCGACCGTCGGCGCCGTGGCGGAGTCGAGGAACAGGAACTCGGTGCGGAAGAGCCCGACGCCCTCGGCGCCGAGCTCGACCGCCTTCGCGGCGTCCTTCGGCGAGCCGAGGTTCGCGAGCAGCGGCACCTTCGTGCCGTCGGCCAGCGCGCCGTCGGTGATCGGCGCGTCGGCCTGCGCCGCACGCTCCGCGATCCGGCGCTCGGCGTCGGCGATGGCGGCGGCGTCCGGGTCGACGCTGACGACGCCCGTCGAGGCGTCGAGCACCACGACGGTGTCGTCGGCCAGGTCGAGCGCGCCGGTGGCGCCGACGATCGCGGGGATCGACTTCGAGCGGGCGAGGATCGCGGTGTGGCTCGTCGGACCGCCGTCGGAGGTGATGAGCCCGAGCGTCTTGGCGAGGTCGAGCAGCGCCGTGTCGGCCGGTGCGAGGTCGCGCGCGACGAGGATGAACGGGGTGTCGGACTCCGGGACGCCGGGCACCGGCACGCCGCGGAGGTTCGCGATGATGCGCTGCGCGACGTCGGCGAGGTCGGCGGCGCGCTCGGCCATGTAGCCGCCGAGCGCCGTGAGCTGCTCCTGGAACGAGGCGAAGGCGTCGAACACGGCGCGCTCGGCGGTCGTCCCGCCGTCGATGCGGGCGGTGACGTCGTCGGCGAGCATCGGGTCCTGCGCCATCATGACCGCGGCTTCGAGCACCTGCTGCGCGTCGCCCCCGGCCTTCTCGGCCCGCGCGGTGAGATCGGCGGCGGCCGCCTCGACCGCGGTGCGGACGCGGGCCTTCTCGGCCTCCGCGTCGCCGCCGTGGCGCTCATCGGCAGGCTCCGGCAGGGGATCCGGCATCCGCTTGACCGGTCCGACGGCGACCGCCCGGCCGACTCCGACTCCCTGCAGCTCCATGGCGTCCCTCTTCCTCGACGATGCCTGGTGCGAGCGTAGCGAACGGGAGACGGCGGATGTCGGCCGCCGCCGGTGTGCCTCCCGAGCGCCGGGTGAGAGATCACGGGGAGCCGGATCGGCGCCGCTAGCGTGGACGGATGGACCGCGTGAAGCAGCTGATCGCCCGGCTGCAGGCCAGCAGGCCCGTCCGGGTGTTCCAGCACTACAGCGGCGTGCGGGGCCCGATCCTCGCGAGCGGCCTCGCCTACCAGGCGCTGTTCGCCGTCTTCGCCGCCGTCTGGGTCGGGTTCTCGATCGCCGGGCTCGTGATCAGCCGCGATGCCGGCCTGCAGGACCGCGTCATCGACGTCATCGCCGGCGCGGTGCCGGGGCTCATCGACACCGGGAGCGGCACCGGCGCGATCGACCCGTCGGCGCTGCTCGAGCCCGGCGTCTTCAGCTGGACCGGGCTCATCGCGCTCGTCGGCCTGCTCGTGACCGCGCTCGGCTTCCTCGCCTCGCTGCGCGACGGCATCCGCGTGATCTTCGATCTGCCGGCGCTGCAGGGCAATCCGGTGCTGCAGAAGCTCAAGGACCTCGCCGTGGGTCTCGGATTCGCGGTGGTGCTCATCGTGTCGGCCGCGCTGTCGTTCCTCGGCACGTCGGCGACGAGCTGGCTGCTCGACGCGGTCGGGATCGGCTCGGACAGCGTGGTCGGCGCGGTCGCGGCCCGCATCCTGTCGATCGCGATCATGTTCGCCATCGACGCGGTGACCCTCGGCGCGCTCTACCGGGTGCTGTCGGGCGTCGCGATCCCGTGGTCGCGGCTCCGCGGCGGGGTGCTCGTCGGCGCGCTCGGTCTCGGCGTGCTGAAACTGCTCTTCTCGGCCGCGATCATCGGCGGCGTCGGCAGCAACCCGCTGCTCAAGTCGTTCGCCGTCATCCTCGGGCTGCTGATCTTCTTCAACTTCGTCTGCCAGGTGATCCTGCTCGCCGCCTCGTGGATCACGGTCGGCCTCGCCGACCGCGGCATCGACGTCGACCCCCTCCACACGCAGCAGCGGGTGCTCGACGCCCGCGCGCTCCTGCTCGACCACGGCCTGGTCAGCGGTCGCCCGGTGGACCGGCGCGGCCGGCGCATCCGGATCGACGCCGGCTGAGCGGTGTCGGTCGCGCTCCCGCCCCGGACGGCTGAGCCCGTCGAAGCCCTGTCGGTCGCGCTCCCGCCCCGGACGGCTGAGCCCGTCGAAGCCCTGTCGCGCGCTCCCGCCCCGGACGGCTGAGCCTGTCGAAGCCCTGTCGGTCGCGCTCCCTAGGCTGGGATCATGGCCGGCCCCCTCCGCATCGCCTCCGTCAACGTCAACGGCGTCCGCGCCGCCTTCCGCAACGGGATGGGCGCGTGGCTCGAGCCGAGCGGCGTCGACATCCTGGCCCTGCAAGAGGTGCGCGCCGAGACGCAGCACCTCGAGGAGCTCCTCGGCGAGGAGTGGGACATCCTGCACGACCCGGCCACCGCGAAGGGCCGCGCCGGTGTCGCGATCGCGAGCCGCCGGAAGGCCTCCATCCACCGCGTGACCCTCGGGCCGGACGACTTCGACAGCGCCGGCCGCTGGCTGGAGGCCGACTACGAGGTCGACGGCGAGATCGTGACCGTCGTGAGCGCCTACGTGCACTCCGGCGAGGCCGGCAGCGAGAAGCAGGTCGAGAAGTACCGCTTCCTCGACGCGATGCTGGAGCGTCTGCCCGAGCTGCAGCGTCACAATCCGAAGTCGGTCGTGATGGGCGACCTCAACGTCGGGCACCGCACCCTCGACATCCGCAACTGGAAGGGCAACGTCAAGAACGCGGGCTTCCTGCCGGAGGAGCGCGCCTACTTCGACCGGATCGTCGGGGCGGAGGGCGACCCCGACTACAACGCGGGCGCGGGACTCGGCTGGGTCGACCTCGGCCGTCGCGCCGCCGGCGAGGTCGACGGCCCGTACACGTGGTGGTCGCAGCGCGGCCGCGCCTTCGACAACGACACCGGCTGGCGGATCGACTACCAGCTCGCCTCGCCCGAGCTCGCGGCGGCGGCCGTCGACTACCGGGTCGACCGGGCGGCGACGCACGCCGAGCGCTGGTCGGATCACGCCCCCGTGGTCGTCGACTACCGGCTCTGACGAGTCCGCTCCGGCCTCGCGCCGCCGGCTCGGACGCCCGCCGCGCGACCTGGAAGGATGGGGGCATGTCCACGCCCCGCCTGTTCTCCGGCATGCAGCCGAGCGCCGCCTCCCTCCACATCGGCAACTTCATCGGGGCGCTCCTGCAGTGGCGGAGGCTGCAGACCGAGTACGACGCCGTGTTCTGCGTCGTGGACCTCCACGCCATCACGGTGCCGCAGGACCCCGCCGAGCTGCGCGACGCGACCCGCCGCACGGCGGCGCAGTACATCGCGGCCGGCATCGACCCGGCCAGCTCGATCCTGTTCGTGCAGTCGCACGTCTCCGCGCACGCCGAGCTCGCCTGGGTGCTCGACACCATCACCGGCTTCGGCGAGGCCAGCCGGATGACCCAGTTCAAGGACAAGTCCGCGAAGCAGGGCTCCGACCGCACCAACGTCGGGCTGTTCGCCTACCCGATCCTGCAGGCGGGCGACATCCTGCTCTACGACGCCGAGGTGGTGCCGGTGGGCGAGGACCAGCGGCAGCACATCGAGCTCACGCGCGACCTCGCGACCCGGTTCAACACCCGCTTCGGCGACACGTTCACCGTGCCGGAGGTGAAGATCCTGCCGGAGACGGCGAAGGTCTACGACCTGCAGAACCCGGGCTCGAAGATGTCGAAGTCGGGCGACTCGCCGCAGGGCATCCTCTGGCTGCTCGACGAGCCGTCCGTGCTCACGAAGAAGATCAAGTCCGCCGTGACCGACGCGGAGCGCGAGATCCGCTTCGACCCGGCGGCGAAGGCCGGCGTCTCCAACCTGCTCTCGATCCAGTCCGCGGTGACCGGCACGCCGATCGACGACCTCGTCGACGGCTACGCGGGCAGGGGCTATGGCGACCTCAAGTCGACGGTCGCCGACGCGGTGGTCGCCGAGCTGGAGCCGATCCGCACCCGCGCGCTCGAGCTGCTCGCCGACCCGGCGGAGCTCGACCGCATCCTCGCGGGCAACGCGGAGCGGGCGGAGGCGATCGCGCGCCCGAAGCTCGAGCAGGTCTACGAGCGCATCGGCTTCCTGCGCCGGGCATGATCCCCGTCGAGCTCCGCAGCGCGCGGCTGGTGCTCGATCAGCCGCGCGACGGCGACGTCGACACGATCGCCGAGGCCTGCGCGCACGAGGAGTTCCGGCGGTACATGACCACCCCGTGGCCGTACCGCCGCGACGACGCCGCGGAGTTCGTCCGCACGTTCGTGCCCGACGGCTGGCGACAGGGCCGCGACCTGACCTTCGCGCCTCGGCTCGGGCCGGACGATGCGCTGCTCGGCATGGTCGGGCTGCACCGCCACGAGGACGGCGCGCTCGAGCTGGGCTACTGGCTCGCCGCGGGCGCGCGCGGCAGCGGCTACGTCACCGAGGCCTCGCGCGCGGTGCTCCAGTGGGCGGCGGACGAGCGGCTCGCCGACCGGTTCACCTGGCGGGCCGTCGTCGGCAACGACGCGTCCCTCGCGGTGGCCCGCCGACTCGGCTACCGGATGACCGCGGTGCGCGACAGCGAGCTGCGCGACGAGGTGGTGCCGCACTGGTTCGCCGAGCTCGACGCCGACGAGGTGCGGACGGGGGCGGGCTCATGAGCGCACCGGCGCCGCCCATCCAGGTGGTGCTGTTCGACCTCGACGACACGCTGTTCGCGCACCGGACCGCCGTGGAGTCGGCGATCGGCGCGCACCGGCGCACGATGACCGGAGGCGGCGAGCTCGACGAGGCGGGCGAGCGCCTGCGGTGGCGGGAGCTCGAGGAGCACCACTACCACCGCTACCTCGCCGGCGAGCTCGACTTCCTCGGCCAGCGCCGAGCCCGGGTGCGGGACTTCACCGCGCACTACGGCGTCTCGTTCGCCGACGACGCCGCCGTCGACGCCTGGTGGAGCGCGTACGCCGTCGAGTACCGGCGCGCCTGGGTGCTGCACGACGACGCCCTCCGCGTGCTCGAGGCGCTGGCGGATCGCCGCCTCGGGCTCATCACGAACGGCGAGCTCGCGTTCCAGGCGGCGAAGATCGAGGCGGTCGGGCTCTCCGGGCGGCTCGAGCACGTGGTCGCGAGCGGGGAGCTCGGCGTCACGAAGCCGGATGCCCGCATCTTCTGGCACGCCTGCGCGTTGTTCGACGTGCCGCCGGCCGCGGCCGCCTACGTCGGCGACCGCCTCCGCACCGACGCCGTCGGCGCCGCGGAGGCCGGGCTGACCGGCATCTGGCTCGACCGGCACGGCGTCGCGACGCCCGCCGAGCTCGCCGAGGCCGACCGGGCCGGCGTCGCCGTCATCCGCACGCTCGACGACCTCCCCGCACTGCTCGGCTGATCTCGCGGGACGCCGCACACGCGGACGGGCCCGGGAGCCGAAGCTCCCGGGCCCGTCGCGTCGTGCCGGATGGACCGGGACGATCAGGTGGCGACTACTTCACGTCGGCGTCGACCCAGTCCATCGACTTGGTGACGGCCTTCTTCCACAGGCGCAGCTGACGAGCGCGCTCGTCGGCGTCGAGGTTCGGCTCCCAGCGCTTGTCCTCCTGCCAGTTCTGGCCGACCTCGGCGAGGTCCTTCCAGAAGCCGACGGCGAGACCGGCCGCGTAGGCCGCGCCGAGCGCCGTGGTCTCCGCGACGACCGGCCGGACGACCGGGACGCCGAGGATGTCGGCCTGGAACTGCATGAGCGCGTCGTTCGCGGTCATGCCGCCGTCCACCTTGAGCTCCGTGAGGTCGACACCCGAGTCGGCGTTGACCGCCTCGATCACCTCGGCCGTCTGGAAGGCGGTGGCCTCCAGCGCGGCGCGGGCGATGTGCCCCTTGTTCACGTAGCGGGTCATGCCGACGAGCGCGCCGCGCGCGTCCGGCCGCCAGTACGGCGCGAACAGGCCGGAGAACGCCGGCACGAAGTAGACGCCGCCGTTGTCGTCCACGCTCTTCGCCAGCTCCTCGACCTCCGGGGCAGCGGAGATGATGCCGAGGTTGTCGCGCAGCCACTGGATCAGCGATCCGGTGACCGCGATCGAGCCCTCGAGCGCGTAGTGCGTCGGCTGGTCGCCGAGCTTGTACCCGATCGTCGTGAGCAGCCCGTTCTTCGAGTGGACGATCTCGGTGTCCGTGTTGAAGATCAGGAAGTTGCCCGTGCCGTAGGTGTTCTTCGATTCGCCCGCCTCGAAGGCGGCCTGGCCGAACGTGGCGGCCTGCTGGTCGCCGAGGATGCCGGAGATCGGCACCTCGCGGAGCAGGTTCGACGCCTCCACCTGGCCGTACACCTCGGAGGACGACTTGATCTCCGGGAGCATCGACTTCGGGATGCCGAAGTCGGCGAGGATGTCGTCCCGCCAGCTCAGCGTCTCGAGGTCCATGAACAGGGTGCGGCTCGCATTGGTGACGTCGGTGACGTGCACGCCGCCGTCGGTGCCGCCGGTGAGGTTCCAGAGCACCCAGCAGTCGGTCGTGCCGAACACCAGGTCGCCGGACTCCGCCTTGGCGCGCGCGCCGTCGACGTTGTCGAGGATCCACTTGATCTTCGTGCCGGAGAAGTAGGTCGCCAGCGGGAGGCCGACGATCTGCTTGTAGCGCTCGACGTCGCCGTCCGCCAGCTCGTCGACGATCGACTGCGTGCGGGTGTCCTGCCAGACGATCGCGTTGTAGACCGGCTGCCCGGTCGTCTTGTCCCAGACCACCGCGGTCTCGCGCTGGTTCGTGATGCCGACGGCGGCGATGTCGTGGCGGGTCAGGTCGGCCTTCGAGAGGGCCTGGCCGATGACCTCGCGGACGTTGTCCCAGATCTCGAGCGGGTTGTGCTCGACCCATCCGGCCTTCGGGAAGATCTGCTCGTGCTCCTTCTGACCGACGGAGATGATGCTCCCCTTCTTGTCGAAGATGATGGCGCGCGACGAGGTCGTTCCCTGGTCGATGGCGATGACGTAGTCAGCCATGAGGCGTGTGACTCCTTTGTCTGTTCGGGTGTGGATCGGTCGCGGGTCAGCCGAGGCTGAGGAACGCGAAGGAGGCGAGCGCGGCGAGCGCGCCGCCGATCAGCGGGCCGACGACCGGCACCCAGGCGTAGCCCCAGTCGCTGGAACCCTTGCCCTTGATCGGGAGGATGGCGTGGGCGATGCGCGGGCCGAGGTCGCGGGCGGGGTTGATCGCGTAGCCGGTCGGGCCGCCGAGGGAGGCGCCGATGCCGACCACGAGGAGCGCGACGGCGATGGCCGCGATCGGGCCGAGGGCGACCGGCTTGCCGAAGTTCGAGTCGGAGAAGCCGAGGATGACGAAGACCAGCACGAAGGTCGCGATGATCTCGGTGATGAGGTTCCAGGCGGCGGAGCGGATGCCGGGGCCGGTGGAGAAGACGCCGAGCTTGTTGGCCGGGTCGGGCTCCTCGTCGAAGTGCTGCTTGTACGCGAGCCACGTCAGCACGGCGCCGACGATGGCGCCGATGAGCTGGGCCAGGATCGCGATGAAGAACTGGCTGACGGCGATCTTGCCGGCGATCAGGAGGCCGAGCGAGACCGCCGGGTTGAGCTGCGCGCCGGAGTACTGCGACACGATGACGCCCGCGAAGACCGCGAGGCCCCAGCCGAAGTTGACGAGCAGGAAGCCGCCGCCGTTGCCCTTGGTCTTGGCGAGGGCGACGTTGGCGACGACGCCGCAGCCGAGGAGGAGCAGCATCGCGGTGCCGACCACCTCCGACAGGAAATAGAGGCCGAGATTCGGTTCCATAGTCGACGTTGACCTTTCAGATCTGCCCTCGGGGCGCGCAGGGGGCGTCGCCGACCGCGGGGGTTCGGTTTCAAGGGAGAAGCTAGTGACGGCCCCGTGGACGGGACAAGCGAAACGCCTGCACGTTCGTGCGACTAGGCCGCGGCGGGAGCCCCGGCCGCCAGCGTCACGCCGTGGCGGTCGCGCAGCAGCGTCGCCAGGCCAGTGATCTCGGCGTCGAGCCGGGCGGCGTCCCATCCGAGCACGCCCGCCGCGATGTCGGCGAGCTCCTCCACGAGCGGCCTGGTGAGCGCGCCGGTGAAGGCGAGCGAGGTGCGGCGCAGCACCAGGTCGTCGAGGTGGACGACGCCCTCCGTGGCGACGAGGTGGGCGATCTCCTCGCGGCCGTATGCACGATCGTGCAGCAGCGGGTGGTCATCGGTGCGCAGGCCGGCGTCGAGCAGCTCGTCGGCGCGGGTGCCGTAGCGCTCCAGGAGCTGCTCGGCGCGCTGGGCGCCGACGGCCTCGGCACGCTCCGCGACCCAGGCGGCGCGGGCGGCGTCCGTCTGCGGATAGCCGGCGCCGCCGCCGATCGCGAGACCGGCGGTCGTCACGGTGCGGGTGCCGCCGATTCGCGAGAGGGCCTCGTTCGCGAGGTGCTCGGCGAGCGCGCGGAACGTCGTCCACTTGCCGCCGACGAGGCTCAGCACGGGCGTGCCGCCGAGGTCGCCCTCCTCGATGCGGTAGTCGCGGGAGACGAAGCCGGGCGCGGTGTCGTCGTGGCGCGGCAGGGGGCGGATGCCGGAGAAGCGGTACACGATCTGCGACCGGTCGACGGCGATGCGCGGAAAGACGTGCCGCACGAGGTCGAAGAAGTAGTCGACCTCCTCCTCGGTGCAGACGACCGGCTGCGCCGGGTCGGCGTCGATGTCGGTCGTGCCGACCATGACCCGGCCCTTGAGCGGGTAGATGAGCACGATGCGGCCGTCGGAGTGCTCGAAGAAGATCTCGCGGCCGTCGGTCGCGGCGAGCAGCTCCGGGTTGTCGAGCACGATGTGCGAGCCCTTGGTGCCGCCCATGAAGCGGGTGGCGCGGCCGAGCGCGGCGTTCGTGATGTCGGTCCAGGGGCCGGAGGTGTTCACGACGAGGTCGGCGTGCACGGTGATCCGCTCGCCGGTCTCGCGGTCCTCGAGCACGACGCCGTCGCCGTCCGCGCCGATCGCGGCCACGTGGTTGAGGGCGCGTCCGCTGCCGGTGGCGAGACCGTCGTGCAGCACGTCGAGCGCCAGGCGCTCCGGGTCGTGCATCGAGGCGTCGTAGTAGGTCGCGGTGTACTTCAGGTCGGGGTTGAGCTGCGGCAGGTCGCGGAGCGCGGCCGCCTTGCGCAGGAAGCGGTGCCGCGGCACGGTGCCGCCGGCGCGGGAGAACGTGTCGTAGATCGTGAGCCCGATCTTGATGAGGAACGCGCCGCGCTCCTTCGGCTTGCCCTGCTTGTGGGTGAGGAAGCGGAGCGGGGCGGAGAGCACGCCGCTGAACGTCGAGAAGATCGGCACCGTGGTGCGCAGCGGCTTCACGTAGTGCGGCGCGATGCGGATCAGCCCGTTCCGCTCGGTCACCGACTCGTTCACGAGCCGGAATTCGCCGTTCTCCAGATAGCGGATGCCGCCGTGGATCATGTGGCTCGACGCGGAGGACGCGCCGGAGACGAAGTCGTCGCGCTCGACCAGCAGCACGTCCACGCCCTGCAGCGCGAGATCCCGGAAGGTGGCGATGCCGTTGATGCCGGCTCCGATGATGAGGACCCGCGCTCGCGGGTTCTCGCGGAGGGCGTCGATCTCGGGTCGGACGGAGGGAGTCGGCGTCGACATGCTCACTGCGTAGTGCCTTTCGGGGAGGGGTGCCGCTACAGTCGACACCGATGCCGCACGTCGGTGCAAGCCGGTTGCACGAACGTGCACCCCGACGGCACGGAGGACGAGGATGACCCTGCAGCAGACGGCGACGCCCGAGTCGGTCAAGACGCGCGAGGCGCTGCGAGCCGCCCAGCTGTACTACATGCAGGACCTGACGATGGATGCCATCGCCCGCGAACTGCACACCTCCCGCTCCTCGATCTCCCGCCTGCTCAGCTATGCGCGAGAGAGCGGGCTGGTGGAGATCAGCATCCGCTCCCCCCTCGACGTGCTCGGCCGGGTGGAGCACGAGATCCGGCTCCGCCACGGCGTCGTCGCGCACGTGGTGCCGGTGCCCGACCGCATCAGCGAGGTCGACCGGCTCGAGCGCGTGGCGCTCAGCGCCGCACGTCTGCTCACGGGCCTCATCGACTCGAATATGACGGTCGGCATCGCCTGGGGCTCCACGCTCAGCGCGATCGGCCGGCACGTGCCGCAGAAGAAGACGCACAACTCGCACTTCGTGCAGCTCAACGGGGCCGCGAACGTGCGCACCTCCGGCATCCCGTACGCGGGCGAGATCCTGGGCCGGTTCGGCTCGGCGTTCTCCGCGGAGGTGCACCAGTTCCCGGTGCCGGCGCTGTTCGACGACCCGGAGACGAAGCGCGCGCTGTGGCAGGAGCGCAGCATCCGTCGCGTGCTCGACCAGCAGCGCCGGGCCGACCTCATCGTGTTCGGCCTCGGCTCCCCCACCGCTGCGGTGCCGAGCCACGTCTACGCCGGCGACTACTTCGACCCGGACGACCACGAGCTGCTCGCGAACGAGGGCGTCGTCGGCGACGTCGCCACGGTGTTCTACCGGGCGGACGGATCGGACGACGGGATCGCGCTCAACGCGCGCTCGTCGGGCCCGGACCTCGACATCGTGCGCTCGATCCCCCGCCGCTTCTGCATCG
Source organism: Schumannella sp. GW821-FHT10F01 (assembly GCF_058809295.1). Classification (NCBI taxonomy): domain Bacteria; kingdom Bacillati; phylum Actinomycetota; class Actinomycetes; order Micrococcales; family Microbacteriaceae; genus Schumannella; species Schumannella sp. GW821-FHT10F01. The sequence goes on along the minus strand of NZ_JBXASM010000011.1, from coordinate 20,729 downwards.
TCAGCGGCCTGTCGAAGCTCGAGAGCCTCCGCGGCGCCCTCGCGGCGGGCATCATGACCGACCTCGTCGTCGACGAGACGATGGCGCGCCACCTCATCGACAGCTGAGCCGCGTCGGCAGCCGAGCCGCTGCTGCGCCGTCGGACGAAGTGTGACGCCCGGGAATACCGGCGTCGGAGCCGCGTTGTAGCCTGGCAGCAAGCAAGCACGTGCTCCGGGGGCGGTGGAAATCCGCGCCGGCGGTGATAGTCCGCGAACCCCGTCCAGACCGCTCCCCGGAGCGCGAGGGCGGGGCCGATCCGGTGGGATTCCGGGACCGACGGTGAAAGTCCGGATGGGAGGAGCGCGGCGCCGGCGGCGCTCCTGACGAGCACTGCGGACGCGGCAGGCACCTCACGTGCCATCACCCCGGAACCGTCTCGACGATCACGAGACCGAGGACCGGATGCCCCCCACGAACGACGCGGACGCCACGGCCATGCGCCGCGCGCTCGCGCTGGCCGAGCAGGGTCCGCTGACCGGCGGCAACCCGCAGGTGGGCTGCGTGCTGCTCGACGCCGACGGCGCGGTCGTGGCCGAGGGCTGGCATCGCGGCGCCGGCACCCCCCACGCCGAGGTCGACGCGCTCTCGCACGTGGACGACGCCCGCGGGCTCACCGCCGTCGTGACGCTCGAGCCCTGCAACCACACGGGCCGCACCGGACCGTGCAGCGAGGCGCTGCTCGCGGCGGGCGTCGCGCGCGTCGTCTACGCGATCTCCGATCCCGGCGTGGCCTCCCACGGCGGCGCCGAGCGGCTCCGCGAGGGCGGCGTCGAGGTGGTCGCCGGCGTGCTCGCCGACGAGGCAGAGGCGCTGCTGCACGTCTGGCTCACCGCGGTGCGCCGCGGGCGCCCCTGGGTCGTCGTGAAGTGGGCGTCGACGCTCGACGGCCGCGCGGCCGCGCAGGACGGCTCGAGCCAGTGGATCACCGGCGCCGCCGCCCGGCAGCGCGTGCACGAGGAGCGCGCCGCGAGCGACGCGATCCTCGTCGGCACCGGCACCGTGCTCGCCGACGACCCGTCACTGACGGCGCGCGGCGACGCCGGCGAGCTGCTCGCCGCGCAGCCCGTCCCCGTCGTCGTCGGCCTCACGCCCGTGCCGGCGGACGCCGCGCTGCGCCGCCACCCCGCCGGCCTGATCGAGACCGGCAGCCGCGACCTCGCCGCGATCCTCGCCGACCTCGACCGCCGCGGCATCCGCCGGGTCTACGTCGAGGGCGGTCCGACGCTCGCCAGCGCGATCGTCGCCTCCGGGCTCGCAGACGAGTTCTCGGTCTACCTCGCGCCGGTGCTGCTCGGCGGCGACCGGCTCGCGATCGGCGACCTCGGCATCCCCGCCATCGGCGACGCGCTCCGGCTCCGCATCTCCGCCGTCGACCGGCTCGGCGACGACCTCCACGTGCGCGCGACCGCGCATCCCCCGATCGCCGCCCCGGCCGGGGCCAGAAGGGACTGACATGTTCACCGGCATCATCGAGGAGCTCGGCGAGGTGCTCGCCTGGGAGCGCGGCGACGACGCCGCACGGCTCACCGTGCGCGCACCCATCGCCGCCTCCGACGCGGCGCACGGCGACTCCATCTCGGTCAGCGGCGTCTGCCTGACGGTCGTCGACCAGGGCGCCGACTGGTTCACCGCCGACGTCATGGCGGAGTCGATCGCCGCCTCCACGATCGGCGCGATCGGCGTCGGCGACCGGGTCAACATCGAGCGCGCGGCCGCCCTCGGCGACCGGCTCGGCGGCCACATCGTGCAGGGGCACGTCGACGGCACCACCCGCGTGCTCTCCATCGAGGACGGCTCCGCCTGGCGCGTCGTGCGCTTCACCCTCGATCCCGAGCTCGCGCCGCTCGTCGCGCGCAAGGGCTCGATCACCATCGACGGCACCTCGCTCACGGTCAGCGCGGTCAGCGACGCGGCGGAGCCGGATCAGTGGCTCGAGGTCTCCCTCATCCCCGAGACGCTCGCCGCCACCACCCTCGGGTCGAAGTCCGTCGGCGACGCCGCGAACCTCGAGACCGACATCCTCGCGCGGCAGGTGCTGCGCGCCCGGGAGTTCGACTCCCTGCACACCGAAGGAGGGCGGGCATGAGCCTCGCCAGCATCCCCGAGGCCCTCGCCGCACTCCGCGCGGGCCGTCCGATCATCGTCGCCGACGACGAGGGCCGCGAGAACGAGGGCGACGTCGTGCTCGCCGCGCAGACGGCGAGCCAGGAGTGGCTCGCCTGGATGGTGAGGCACAGCTCCGGCTTCATCTGCGCGCCCCTGACGAACGAGATCGCCGACCGCCTCGAGCTGCCGCCGATGGTCGCCGACAACCAGGACCCGCGCGGCACCGCGTACACGATCAGCGTCGACGCGGCGGACCGCTACAGCACCGGCATCTCCGCCTCCGACCGGGCCCACACCCTCCGCGTGCTGGCCGACCCGGCCTCGGAGCCCTCCAGCCTGCATCGCCCGGGCCATATCCTGCCGCTGCGCTCCGTCGACGGCGGCGTGCGCGAGCGCGACGGCCACACGGAGGCCTCCGTCGACCTCATGAAGCTCGCCGGACTGCTGCCGGTCGCCGCGATCAGCGAGATCGTCGCCGACAACGGCGAGATGGAGCGGCTGCCCGGGCTCATCGCGCTCGGCGAGCGCGAGGGCGTGCCGGTGATCACCATCGAGGCGCTCATCCGCTTCATGGAGGAGCGCAACTGCGAGGCCGACCCGGAGGCGGTCGCGGAGATCCCCGAGTTCGAGCGCGTCACGTTCGAGGTCGAGACCACGGTGCCGACGCAGCACGGCGCGTTCCGCGTGCGCGCGTACCGCGACCGGTCGACCGGCGCCGACCACGTCGCCTGGATCGCCGGGGACCCGGTCGACGGCACGCTCGTGCGCGTGCACTCCGAGTGCCTGACCGGCGAGGCCTTCGGCTCACTCAAGTGCGAGTGCGGCCCGCAGTTGCAGGCCGCGCTCGAGACGATCCGCGACGAGGGCGGCGTCGTCATCTACCTCCGCGGTCACGAGGGCCGCGGGATCGGGCTCATCAACAAGCTCCGCGCCTACCGGCTGCAGGAGGACGGGATGGACACGCTCGACGCCAACCTGGCGCTCGGGCTGCCGGCGGACGCGCGCGACTACGGCGCGGCCACCGCGATCCTCAAGGACCTCGGCATCGGCACCGTCCGGCTGCTGAGCAACAACCCCGAGAAGGCCCGGCAGCTCGCCGAGCGCGGGGTCGAGGTGACCGAGCTGGTGCCCCTCGTGGTGGGCGTCGGCGAATTCAACGAGGGCTACCTCGACGCCAAGCGCGACCGGATGGGCCACGCCCTGCCGACGCACGAGGTGCTCGACGAGACCATGCAGCGCGCCGTGGCGGCGCGGAAGGGGAGGACCGCATGAGCGGCGAAGGACGACCGGAGCTCGACGCGGCGGACGGAGCGGGACTCCGCATCGTCATCGTCTCGGGCCTGTGGCACAACGAGATCGCGGGCGGGCTGCTCGCCGGTGCGCGCCGCGAGCTGGAGCGCTCGAACGCGACCTGGACCGAGGTGCAGGTGCCGGGCAGCTTCGAGCTGCCCGTGGCGGCGAAGGCGGCGCTCGACGCCGGGGCGGATGCCGTGGTCGCGCTCGGCGTGATCGTGCGCGGCGAGACCCCGCACTTCGACTTCGTCGCGGCCGCGGCGACCGACGGGCTCACCCGCGTCGCGCTCGACAGCGGCAAGCCGGTCGGCTTCGGCGTGCTCACCGTCGACACCGAGCAGCAGGGCCTCGACCGGGCCGGCCTGCCGGACTCGAAGGAGGACGTCGGCGGCCGCGCCGCCGAGGCGGCGATCGCGACGGCCCACGTCATCCGCGGGCTGCGCGCCGGCTGAGGCGATGCACGGCAGTCGTTCACGACTGTGAAACATCCGTAGGATAGGGGGCGGACGGCCACAAGCCGTCCGCCCCCTCCTCCGTCCTCCCGGCGCGCGCGTCCGGGCGTGCATCACCTGCCGCCCGAAGATCCCCGCCGGCCCGACGTCCGACCGCCCCGGAGCCTCCCCGTGTCCACCACCACCCCGTCGGCCGAGTCCGGCACCGCCAACCCGCGCAGCCGGGTGCTCATCGCCAGCCTCATCGGCACCTCGATCGAGTTCTACGACTTCTACGCCTACGCGACCGCGGCCGTGCTCGTCTTCCCCGCGCTGTTCTTCCCGAACCAGGACCCGACGACGGCGCTGCTCGCCTCGTTCGCCTCGTTCGGCGCCGCCTTCATCGGACGCCCGGTCGGCTCGATCCTGTTCGGCCACTTCGGGGACCGCGTCGGCCGCAAGACCACGCTCATCGCCGCCCTGCTCACGATGGGCGTCGCCACGTTCCTCATCGGCTGCCTGCCGGGCGCGACGACGCCGGGCTGGTCGGTGCTCGCCCCCGCGCTGCTCACCATCCTCCGCTTCGCCCAGGGCATCGGCCTCGGCGGCGAGTGGAGCGGCGCCGCGCTGCTCGCGACCGAGAACGCGCCGGAGGGCAAGCGCGCGATCTTCGGCACCTTCCCGCAGCTCGGCGCGCCGATCGGCTTCATCATCTCGAACGGCCTGTTCCTCGTGCTCGCCCTGACCATGTCGTCGGCCGACTTCGCGGCGTGGGGCTGGCGCATCCCGTTCCTCGCGAGCGCGCTGCTCGTGCTCGTCGGGCTCTACGTGCGGTTCCGCCTGGTCGAGGCACCCGCGTTCACGAAGGTGGTGGAGGCGGGTGCGGTCGCCAAGCTGCCGCTCGGCCGTGTGTTCCGCACCAGCTGGCGCCAGCTCATCCTCGGCACGTTCATCATGCTGGCGACCTACGTGCTCTTCTACCTCATGACCACGTTCACGCTGACGTACGGCACCGCGCCCTCGTCGGAGGCCGCCGCCCGCGCCGCCGCGGAGGCCGCCGGCAAGGCGTTCGACCCGGCGACGTTCAACCCGGGTCTCGGCTACGTGCGCACCGACTTCCTCGTGCTGCTCATCATCGGCGTCGTGTTCTTCGGCATCTTCACGCTCGTCGCCGGTCCGCTCGCGGAGCGCTTCGGGCGCCGCAACATGCTCTCCGTCGTGACGCTCGGCATCATCGTGTTCGGCTTCCTGTTCGTGCCGCTCGCCGGCGCCGGGCTCGTCGGCGTGCTGTTCTGGCTCATCATCGGCTTCTCCCTCATGGGGCTCACGTTCGGGCCGATGGGCGCCGCGCTGCCCGAGCTGTTCGCCACGAACGTGCGCTACACCGGCTCCGGCGTCAGCTACAACGTGTCGAGCATCATCGGCGCCGCGGTCGCGCCGTTCATCGCCGTCTGGCTCTGGGGGCTGGCCGGCGGCAGCGTCGTGCTCGTCGGCATCTACCTCTCCGTCGCGGGAGTGCTCACGCTCATCGCGCTCCGGCTCAGCCGCGAGACGCGGAACGCCGACTTCGCGACCATCGTCGAGTAGCGCCGTGCGGATGCCGGGAACCGTCCCGGCATCCGGCGCGCGGGCCGCATCCGGGGCAGGATCGGACCGTGTCTGAGAACGCTGCGGCCGACGTCGTGATCGAGAACCAGCCGGATGCCTCCCGCTACGCCCTGCTCGTCGACGGCGAGGTCATCAGCATCGCGGACTACCGGCTGCAGGACGGGCTGATCTCGTTCCCGCACACGTTCACCCGCCCGACCCACCGCGGGCGGGGGCTGGCCGAGCAGCTCGTCGACTTCGCCATCGCCGACGTCGAGCGCGACGGCACCCGCAAGGTGGTGCCGATGTGCTGGTTCGTGGCGCAGTGGTTCGACCGGCATCCGGAGAAGTCCGGGCTGCTCGCGGGCTGAGCGTGCGCGGCCGCGGCCTCGTCAGCCCGGTCGCGCTAGTCCAGGAACAGGGCGCGGAGGCGGCGGGTCGTGAACGTCATGCCGACGGCGATCATGATCGCGTAGTAGAGCACGTGCACGAGCATGATCGGGCCGACGGCGCCGGTCGTGAGACCGCGCACCAGCTCGACCCCGTGCCAGAGCGGCAGGCAGCGGATGAACCACTGGATCGGCTCGGAGTAGACGCTGAGCGGGTAGAAGGTCGCCGACAGCAGGAACATCGGCAGCAGCACGAACTGGATCCAGTCCATGTGCTGGAACGTCTTCATGTAGCTGGTGACCGCCATGCCGAGGCTCGCGAAGCCGAACGCGATGAGCAGGATGGCCGGCAGCGCGAGCAGCGCCCACCACGACAGGTTCAGCCCGAGCACGCTCATGACGATGAGGAAGATCGTGCCGTAGACGCCGCCGCGCAGCAGCGCCAGCAGGATCTCGCCGAGCGCGATGTCGAGCGGGCCGAGGCTGGTGGCGAGCATGCCCTGGTAGAGCTTGCCGAAGTGCATCTTGAAGAACACGTTCCACGTCGAGTCGTAGATGGCGCCGTTCATGGCCGACACGGCGAGCAGCGCCGGCGCGATGAACGCCGGGTACGAGATCGGATCGCCGTTCGCGTCGGTGACGCCGGAGATGTACGACCCCAGCCCGACGCCGAGCGAGAGCAGGTAGAACACCGGCTCGACGACGCCGGTGAGCACGATGATCCAGTTCGTGCTGCGGGTGGCGACCAGGCCGCGCACGACCACGGAGCGCGCGTTGCCGGCGTAGAGCGCCCGCACGCCGCCGCCGCGGCGCACGACCACGGCCTCCCGATCCGTCGTGGCGGTCACTTGTCGAGCCTCCTGGTGACGACGCGCTGGCAGAGCAGCCAGCCGGCGGCGGCCAGCCCGCCGAGGTAGACGACGTGCACGAGCGTGAGCCAGAGCGGCTCGGTCGGGCCGTACGCGAACTGGCGCCCGAGCTCACTGCCGTGCCACAGCGGCGAGAGCCAGCCGAGCGGCTGGAGCCACGGCGGCAGCTGCGTCAGCGGGAACACCGTGCCGCTGAACAGCGTGAGCGGCAGGATGACGACGCGCTGGAGCACGGCGAACTGGCCCTTGTCCTCGCGGATCGTCGCGCTGTACGCGCCCACCAGCGTCCAGGCGTAGCCGGAGAGGAGGCCGACGGGGATGACGAGCACGCCGAGCGGCGAGGGCATCGCGCCGAAGCAGACGATCACGACGTAGTAGATGACGGTCGTGATGATCATCCGCACGCCGATGAAGAGGAAGTGGCCGCTGACGATCTGGGCCGCGCTGAGCGGCGTCGCGTTCATGCCGACCCAGGTCGGGTTCCATTTCAGCCCGAGCAGCACGCCGAACGTCAGCTCCTCGCTGGCGACCAGCGTCGCGGCCGTCACGAGCAGCGCCGGGGCCACGAACTGGATGTAGTCGACCGTGCCGGACCCAGAGGGCGCCACGTTCTTCGTGATGAGCGTCGCGAGGCCGACCCCGAACGCGAACAGGTAGAGCACCGGCGTGCCGATCGCCGTGGCGATCATCGTGATGCCGAACTTCGACATGGTCCGCAGCTGGTGCTCGGCGACGAAGAGGGGTCCGAGCCGACGCGGGCGGGCGGCGGCGCGCACCGACTCCTCGCGGCTGGGGAGGCTGGCGCCGGTCGCGGTGCGGGCACCGGTGGCGCTGCCGCCGGTGCCGAGCGGGTCCGTGCTCATTCGATGAGGCTCCGTCCGGTGAGGCGGAGGAAGACGTCCTCGAGGCTCGAGCGCCGCACCAGGCTCGTGACCGGCTGCAGTCCGAGCTCGACGACCTGCGTCAACGCGTGCTCGCCGTCCTCGGCGTAGACCAGCACGCGGTCGGGCAGCACCTCCTGGCGGTCGCCGATGCCGGCGATCCGCTCCGCGGCCTCGGCGTTGCGGTCCGAGCCGAAGCGCACCTCGAGCACCTCGCGCGTCGAGTACTGGCGGATCAGCGCCGCCGGCGATCCCTCCGCCATGATCGTGCCCTTGTCGACGACCACGAGGCGGTCGCAGAGCTGCTCGGCCTCGTCCATGTAGTGGGTGGTCAGCACGAGGGTGGTGCCCTGCTCCTTGAGCCGGAACAGGCGGTCCCAGAGGATGTGCCGGGCCTGCGGATCGAGCCCGGTCGTCGGCTCGTCGAGCAGGAGGATGCGCGGGTCGTTGATGAGCCCGCGCGCGATCGTGAGCCGGCGCTTCATGCCGCCGGAGAGGTTGTCGACCTTCTCCTTGACCTTCTCCTCGAGCTGCGCGAACCGCAGCAGCTCATCGGCCCGCTCGGCGATGCGCGCCCGCGGCAGCCCGAAGTAGCGGCCGTAGACGAGCAGGTTCTCGCGCACGGTCAGCTCCATGTCGAGGTTGTCCTGCTGCGGCACGACGCCGAGCTGGGCGCGGATCTCGGGGCCGTTCGCATCCGGGTCGAGGCCGAGGATGCTGAGGTCGCCGCTCGTGCGGGTCGACACGGCGCCGATCATGCGCATCGTCGTCGACTTGCCGGCGCCGTTCGGCCCGAGCAGCCCGAACGACTCCCCCGGACTCACCTCGAAGTCGATGCCGCCGACGGCGAGCACGTCGCCGTAGCGCTTGGTCAGTGCGGAGGCGGCGATGACGGGAGGCACCCGCTCACTCTAGGGACGACGTCCGACAGATGTGAACGCTGTCGACATCCGGGGCGTCGGTACACTGACCGCGGTGCCGAGTCCGGCCCGATCGACCCCGCGAGGAGCCCGGAATGCGACGACGCACCGCCCTCGTCGCCGCGGCCGTCGCGATCGCCTCGGCCGCCCTGCTGGCGGGCTGCGGACTCGGCGCCGGCGGCTCCGCGACCCGCTCCGCGACGCCCGGCTCGGCGAGCCCCACCGCGAGCCCGACGCCGACGGCCTCCGCCCCGGCGCTGCCCGACGGCGTGCTGGCCGTCGTGGACGCGACCGCCCGGCAGCAGAGCGGCGTCGAGCTGCGGCTCCGGATGACCGTGCGCGAGGCGGTCGACTGGAACTCCACCGCCGGGGCGCCGATCGCCTCCCGGATCGCGCAGATCTGCTCGGGCGAGCTCGACGCGGCCGCCTTCGCGCAGCAGGACTACCGGTTCGTGCGCATCGACGTGACGGCGACCGAGGGCGCCGGCGACTGGGACGGCGGCGCCGTCGCGATCCTCCCGGCCCCGACCTCGTCGAGCGTCTTCGGCGTCGTCGCCGACGGCGCGGCCACCCAGATCGCCGTGCTCGGCGCCGACCCGGAGCCCGGCGACTACGTGCCCCACTGCGCGCAGCCGGCGGTGCTCACCGGGCCCGGCACGGGCGAGGTCGACGTGGCCGCGCCCGACTCGTCGCCGGCGGCGTGGGCGTCGCTCGCGTTCGGCTTCACCGTGGCGCCGACCACGGACGGCAGCGAGCCGCTGCCGCTGCTGTTCCCGACGTGCACCGTGACCGGTGCGTCCGGGGCCGGCGTCGACTGGGTGAAGAGCACGACGTCGGGCGGCGCCGCCGCCTGCGCGATCCAGGCCACCTGACGCCCCCGGCGGCGGATGATGCCGTCGCCGCGTCCCACGGGCGGCCCCCAGCCGCCTCCCCACCAGCACGGAGGATGCTGAACCGCATGAGCTCGTCCCGCCCGACCGCCTCGACCGCCCCGCGGCGGAGCCTGTTCGGGCGCCGCGCCGACGACGGACCCCGCGTCGGCGTCCGCGACCTGCTGCCGTACCTGCGCGACCACCGCCGCGTGCTCGTCGTGGTCGTGCTGCTCAGCCTCGTCGGCGCCGGGGCGTCCCTCGCCCAGCCGGCGATCGTCAGCCAGGTGATCGGCCTGGTGCAGAGCGGCAAGCCGCTCGGCGGACTGGTCTGGGCGCTCGCGGGCCTCGTCGTCGTGGCCGGGCTGCTCAGCGGCCTCCAGCACTACCTGCTGCAGCGCACCGGCACCTCCATCGTGCTCACGGCGCGCGAGCGGCTCGTGCGGCGGATGCTGCGGCTGCCGATCGCCGAGTTCGACGTGCGGCGCACCGGCGACCTCGTGTCGCGGGTCGGCAGCGACACCACGCTGCTCTACGCCGTGATGACGCAGGGGCTCGTCGACTCGGTCGGCGGCGCCATCGTGTTCGTCGGCGCGATCATCGGCATGGCGATCATCGACCCCGTGCTGCTCGGGCTCACCGTGCTCGTCATCGCGGTCGCCGTGGCCGCGGTCGCCGGGCTCGGCGGCCGGGTGCGCATCGCGAGCCGCGAGCAGCAGGAGGCCGTGGGCTCGCTCGCCGCCGCCGTCGAGCGCGCGGTCACCGCCATCCGCACGATCCGCGCCGCGAACGCCACCGAGCGCGAGACGGCCGCCGTCGAGGAGCACGCGCGCGGCGCCTGGCGGGCGGGCATCCGCGTGGCGCGCTTCTCCGCCGCCGTCGTGCCGGTCGCCGGCATCGCGATGCAGCTGTCGTTCCTCGTCGTGCTCGGCGTCGGAGGCTACCGCGTGGCGAGCGGCGCGATCACGATCGCGGATCTCGTCGCGTTCATCCTGTTCCTCTTCATGATGATCATGCCGCTGGGCCAGGCGTTCGGCGCGTTCAACTCCCTCAACCAGGCGCTCGGGGCGCTCGGTCGCATCCAGGAGGTCATCTCGATCCCGTCGGAGGACGAGGCGGATGCCGGGCTCGCGTCGGGCGCGGCGGCCGCCGCCGAGTCCGCTCCTGGTGCGCCGGCGCTCGCGTTCGACGACGTGCGGTTCGGGTACCCCGCGAGCGCGCATCGCACCGAGCGCGAGAAGGCCATCGCGGCCGCCGTCGGCGACGAGGCCGAACCGGATGCCGGAGCTCCCCGCGAGGTGCTCCACGGCGTCTCGTTCGCGGTGCCGCACGGTGCCCGGGTCGCGCTCGTCGGGCCGTCCGGTGCCGGCAAGAGCACGATCCTCGCGCTCGTCGAGCGCTTCTACGACCCGATCTCGGGCGTGGTCCGCCTCGACGGCCGCGACATCCGCGCGCTCGACCGCCACGATCTCCGCTCGCGGATCGGCTACGTCGAGCAGGACGCGCCGGCCCTGGCCGGCTCACTTCGCGACAACCTCCGGCTCGGCGCCCCGGCCGCGACCGACGACGCGTGCATCGCGGTGCTCCGCGCCGTGAATCTCGGCGAGGTGCTCGACCGCACGCCCGACGGACTGGATGCCGAGGTCGGCGAGAACGGCGTCATGCTCTCCGGCGGCGAGCGCCAGCGCCTCGCGATCGCCAGGACGCTGCTCGCCGCGCCGCCGATCCTGCTGCTCGACGAGGCGACCGCCTCCCTGGACGGCCGCAACGAGCAGCTGCTCCGCGAGGCGATCGACCGGGTCGCCGAGGACCGCACGCTGCTCGTCATCGCGCACCGGCTCTCCACGGTCGTCGACTCCGACGTCATCGTCGTGCTCGACGGCGGCCGGGTGGTCGGCACCGGCACCCACGCGGAGCTGCTCGACTCGACCCCGCTCTACCGGGAGCTCGCGCGCCACCAGCTGCTGGTCTGACGCGGCGCGGGCCGTCGGCCCCGCCTACGGCTGCTCGCCGGGCACCAGCTCCGCGCCGGCGGCGGCCAGCTCCTGAAGGGCCGCCGCACTCGAGGCCGGAGCGACCCCGGCGACCAGCCCGGTGAGCACGCGCACCGGCAGTCCGGAGCCCAGGGCGTCGAGCGCCGAGGCGCGCACGCAGTAGTCGGTCGCGATGCCGGCGACGTCGACCTCGGTCACGCCGAGGGCAGCGAGCACCTCGGGGAGGGTGCGGCCGTCGTCGTCCGTGCCCTCGAAGATCGAGTACGCGGGGCGCCCCTGCCCCTTGCGGATGTGCGCGTCGATCAGCGCGGCGTCGAGCGCCCGATGGTAGTCCGCACCCGGGGTGCCGGCGACGCAGTGCGCCGGCCAGGTCTCCACGAAGTCGGGGGCGGACGACGTGGCGAAGTGTCCGCCGTTGTCGTTCTCGCCGGAGTGCCAGTCGCGGGAGGCGATCACCGCGTCGTAGCGGTCCGGATGCGCGCGCAGCAGGCCGGTGAGGTGCTCGGCGACCGCCGCGCCGCCCTCGACGCCGAGCGCGCCGCCCTCGGTGAAGTCGTTCTGCACGTCGATGATCAGCAGGGCCCTGCCCATGTCGTCCTCCAGCGGTGATGCGTCAGTGGTCGGCGAGATTGTCGCCGCAGCGGTAGACCGCGGCCACGAGCGCGTCGACGGCGGCCGGTGCAACCCCGTCGCCGGCGGCCGAGACCGCGAACGCGAGCGCCGTGCCGTCCTTCAGCGTGACGACGCCGGTCATGGCCGAGCCGCCCGACGGCGCGGCGGCGACCCCGGTCACGTGGCCCCGGGCCTTCGCGTTCGTGCCGGCGAACCGGGGGGCGAGCGTGCCGGAGGCGCCGGCGGAGCCGAGCGCGTCGCGCACGACATCGAGGTTCTGCTGCCCCGCCGACACGAGCTGCAGCAGCGCGGCGAGGTAGCCGGTGGTGAGCCGGTCGGCGGGGCTGCTGCCGGATCCGTCGTCGAGCACGAGGTCGCCGGTGTCGAGGCCGTACTCGGCGAGCGCCTGATCCATGATCGCCGGGATGGACGACAAAGCGCCGCGCCCGCCGGCCTCCACCGACGTCACGCGGGCCAGCGACTCCGCGAGGGTGGCGTCGCCGGTGGCGAGCATCTGGGCGATGAGCGTGCTCAGGGGCTGGGACTGGGCGCCCGCCAGCCGCGTGCCGGTCGTCGTGGAGGTCGCGATCGTCACGGTCGGAGAGGCCGGCACGAAGACGCCGGTCGGATCGGCCGCGTGCAGCGCCGCCGCGAACGCGGTGCCGGTCGCGGTGACCGGATCGTCGCCGCGCGGGCTCACGAGCTGGGTGGGGTCGGTCCGGCCGCCGTCGAGCTGGAGGGCCGTGACGGGGCCGAGCACGCCGTCCGTGCGCAGCGCCGGATCCCAGTCGGGGTCCCAGCCGTCGGCCGCGCTCCAGGCGGTCGCGTCGAGCACGATGCTCGTGAGCTGCTGCCCCGGATGCGCGGTCGCCCACGCCGCGACCGTCGACGCCGCGAGATCGGCGAGCTTCGGGGCGCCGGCGTAGACGCTCTCCTGCCCGGCGGGGGTCACGCTGAGGGTCGGATCGCCGCTGCCGACGAGCGCGACCCCGGAGCCGGTGTCGACGACGTCCGTCTCGAGCCGGAAGTCCGGGCCGAGCACCGCCAGCGCGGCGGCCGCGGTCGTGACGCCCGCGAGCGAGCCGGGCGCGAAGCCGGTGGCGGGATGCCGGGACAGCAGCGTGGTGCCGTCGGTGCCGGAGAGCACGGTGGCGCGCAGCGCCGGCAGCCCGTCGGCGGCGATGGCGGCCGCCGCGGAGCAGGTGCGCACGCGGACGGCGTCCGGCAGCGCGCCCGGCGTCGGGCGGGCGGTGGGCGCGGCGTCCGGGGTGCTGGTGCGCGTCGGCTCGGGCGCCGAGGAGGCGGAGCCGATGCCGGCGGCGAGGGATCCGGCGGCCAGCAGCAGGAAGACGGCTGTCAGCGACCCGGCGAGCACGCCGGTGCGGTGGCGGCCGACGAACGCGGCGAGACCGGTGAGTCCGGCCCGGTCGAGCAGGCCGCGCACGGCTGCCGGGCGGGCCCCCGGAGGCGTCGCCGAGGCGCCGCCGTCCCGCTCGTCCGCGGGCGGCGTCCCGTCCCGAGGATCGCCGCTCATCCCTCGCCAGGGTAGCGGAGGCCGATCTGACGGCGGATCTCGTCGAGCGTGCCGAGCATCCGCACGCTCTCGTCCGCCGGCAGCTCCGTCGTGCGGGTGCGGCCGTCGCGCACCGCGTCCTCGACGGCGAGGGCCTCGTAGCCGAGCCCGGTGCCGATGACGCTCTCGTCCCAGCGCTCGAGCACCGTGCCGTCGGACGCGATCACCCGGAAGGTCGTCGGCGCGAGCCACATGCCGTCGAGCTCGATGCGGCCGCGGGTGCCGATGATCTGCGCCGCGTTCGCGCCCGCCGCGTCGAGCTGGGTGTGCAGCACCGCCTGCTCGCCGTCGGGGTAGCCGAGCAGCACGGAGGTCTGCGCGTCGACGCCGCTCGGCGCCGGCGTCGAGATCGCGGTCACCGTCGCCGGCTCCCCCAGCACGTCCCAGGCCAGCGACACCGGGTAGATGCCGAGGTCGAGCAGCGCGCCGCCGCCCTGCTCCGGCACGTGCATGCGCGGGTAGTCGTCGGCGGGGAGCCGCTGGCTGTGCTGGGCGATCACCGTGCGCACGTCGCCGAGCGTGCCCGCCTCGAGGATCGAGCGGATGCGCACCATCTGCGGCAGGTACCGCGTCCACAGCGCCTCCTGCACGAACAGCCCGCGGGCGGTCGCCTCGGCGAGCACCTCCTCGCCCTCGGCCCGCGACATCGCGAACGGCTTCTCGACGAGCACGTGCTTGCCGGCCCGCAGCGCGAGCAGCGCGTTCGGGGCGTGCAGCGGATGGATGGTGCCGACGTAGACGACATCGATGCCGGGATCGGCCACGAGGTCGGCATAGCTGCCGTGCGCGCGCGGGATGCCGAGGTCGGCCGCGAACGCCTCCGCCTTGCCGAGGTCGTCGGCGGCGCCGACCGCCTGCACGTCGAGCCCGAAGGCCCGAAGGTCGCCGGCGAACTGCCGTGCGATGTGGCCGGTCGACAGGATGCCCCAGCGAAGTCCGCCGCTCATGCCACCAGGCTAGCGAGCGCTCCCGCGAGCGAGCCGGGACGGCCACCAGACCGCGCGCCCGATGTCGTGCACGAGCGCCGGCACGAGCAGCGACCGGACGACGATCGTGTCGAGCAGCACCCCGAACGCGACGATGAACGCGATCTGCGCGAGGAACAGCACCGGGATCACGCCGAGCGCCGCGAACGTCGCCGCGAGCACGACGCCGGCGCTCGTGATGACGCCGCCGGTGACCGCCAGCCCGCGGAGCACGCCCTCCCGCGTGCCGACGGCGAGCGACTCCTCGCGCACCCTCGTCATGAGGAAGATGTTGTAGTCGATGCCGAGCGCGACGAGGAACACGAAGCCGAACAGCGGCACCGCCGGATCCGCGCCGGGGAAGCGGAAGATCCCGTCGAAGACGAGCGCGGAGGCGCCGAGGGCCGCGGCGAACGACAGGATGACCGTGCCGACGAGCAGCAGCGGGGCGATGACCGCCCGCAGCAGCAGCATGAGGATGAGCAGGATCACGGCGAGCACGATCGGGATGATCAGCGTGCGGTCGCGGATCGTCGTGTCGTCGGTGTCGAGCCGGATCGCCGTCACGCCGCCGACCAGCGCGCCGGGGTCGACGGACTTCACCGCCGTGCGGAGGTCGCGGACGGTCTGCTCCGCCGCGACCGAGTCCGCCGCCTCCGACAACGTGGCCTGCAGCATCACCCGGCCGTCGACCTCGGTCGGCGGCACCGCGATGCCGGGCGTGCCGTCGACGGGCACCGTGCCCGAGGGCGAGTCGGCCGAGACCGCCACGACCGAGTCCACGCCGTCCGTGCCGGACACGGCATCCGCCAGCTCGGTGAGGCGGCCGGCGTCGCCGACCACGACGGCGGGGCTGCCGGAACCCGCCGGGAAGTGCTCGCCGAGCACCGCCTGCCCGTCGCGTGCGGCGCTGGAGCCGAGCACGAGGTCGCTCTGGGCGACGCCGTCCGCCTTCAGCTGCGTCAGTCCGAGGCCGGCGCCGAGCAGCACGACGGTGCAGACGATCCAGACGAGCCGCGCGCGCCGGGCGACGAGCCGCCCCACCGCCGGCCAGAGCCCCTTCGCGTCGACGCCGGTGAGCCGCGGATGCGCGGACCCGAACTTCGGGCGGAGCGGCCAGAAGGCGGCCCGTCCGGTCGCCAGCAGCAGGGCGGGGAGCAGCGTCAGCGCGCTGAGCAGCGCGCAGGCGACGCCGATCGCCGCCACCGGGCCGAGCGCCTTGTTCGAGTTGAGGTCGCTGAGCAGCAGGCAGAGCAGGCCGGCGATCACGGTGCCGGCGGAGGCGGCGATCGGCTCGAGCGCGCCGCGCAGCGCGGTCCGCGTGGCGTCCCATCGCCGCTCGGAGTCGCGCAGCGCCTCCCGGTAGCGCGAGGTGTACAGCAGCGCGTAGTCGGTGGCGGCGCCGATCACGAGGATGAACAGGATGCCCTGCACCTGCCCGTTGATCTGCACGATGCCGGCGTCGGCGAGATGCCAGACGACGAGGATCGCGGCGCTGAGCGCGAAGACCGAGGTGCCGAGCACGAGCAGGGGCAGCAGCGGCGAGCGGTAGACGACGATGAGGATCACGAAGACGGCGGCGAGCGCGACGCCGAGCAGGAGGCCGTCGATGCCGGCGAACGCCCCGGTCAGGTCGGCGGTGAAGCCGGCCGGTCCGGTGACGAGCGCCTGGAGGCCGTCCGGCGGTGTGCCGATGGCCTGCTCCATCGCGGCGACCGTGTCGCCGACGTCGCCGGAGACGGGCACGATCAGCTCCAGGGCCTTCCCGTCGTCGGACGGGATCAGCGGGCTGCCCTCCGTCACGCCGTCGAGCTGGTCCGGCGAGAGCTTCGTCACCAGGTCGTCGGCCCAGGTGCGGTCGGCGTCGGTGAGGGCGCCGTCGCGGGCGATCACGACGATCGCGGGCACCGCATCCGAGCCGGCGAAGTCCGGCAGCAGCGCCGCGACCTTCGTGGCGTCGGCGCTGGCGGGGAGGTAGCTCGCCTGGTCGTTCGAGGCGACCTCCGAGATGCGACCGAAGTACGGACCGCCGATGGCGCCGACCGCGAGCCAGATCAGGATCAGCAGGGACGGGACGAGCACGCGGACGGCTCTCATCGGGACTCCTCGGAACGGGACGCGGCGGATGCCGTCGGGGCGGGTGCAGGGGATGCCGGCGCGGCGGACGCGGGCGCGGGGGATGCCGGCGCGGCGGACGCGGCCGCCGCCTGCGCGGCGGCGATCCGGCGGAGGGCGCCGTGCAGGTCCGCCCGCTCGGACGCCGTGAGCGGCGCGAACAGGTCGTCCGCCAGGTCGCCGAGGTCGGCGTCGACCGCGTCGAGCAGCCCGTCGGCGGCCGGCAGCAGGTGCACCTCGAGGGCGCGCCGGTCGGTCGGATGCGGCCGGCGCTCGACGAGCCCCTTCCGCTCGAGCTGGTTGACGATCGCCACCATCGCCGGCTTGAAGATGTCGAGCCGCTCGCTGATGCGCGACTGCACGAGGGGCCCGCCGCGCAACGAGCTGAGCACGCCGAGCTGGTGCGGCGTGAGGCCGTGCTCCTCGACGGTGCGGTGGAACCGCCGCTCGGCCGAGCGGGCGACCCAGGAGAGAAGGAAGGCGGGATTGCCGGTCAGCAGGTCGGGGAGCCCGCCGGGCGCCGCGGCCTCCGGTGTCGACCCGCTCTGATCGTTACTCTCCATAACGTTATGGAGAGTAACGGTTCCCGTCGCCGTCCGCCAGTGCCCGGAGGAACGACATCACCTTCGCCGTCGGCATCTCGCACGGCTTCAGCACGTCGCCCGCGCGCGTGCGGAGCACGTTCGCGCTGACGAGATCCGTTCCGCCGAGCTCCTCGGCGGTGATCGTCAGCGTGCGGCCGCCGGCGTGCGGCGTGCGCGTGAGCCCGTAGCTGCGCCCGCCGACGCGGACGCGCGTCCAGCCGTCCGGGATGCCGGCGAGCAGCGCGGTGAGCTCGTCCGGCTCCACGCCGTCCGCCTCGGGCTCAGTGGGCGTCGTCGTACGCGTCGACGATGTCCTGCTTGATGCGGCCGCGGTCGCCGACCGTGTAGCCGTTCGACTGCGCCCAGCCGCGGATCGCCTGCAGGCGGTCGGAGGCCGAGGGGCCGGACGAGGCGGTGCCGGGCGAGCGACGTCGGGCCGCGGACGGCGCCCCGACGCGGGTGCCGGCGTCGACGAACGGCTTGAGCGCGTCGTGGAGCTTGTCGGCGTTCGCCTCGGAGAGGTCGATCGAGTAGTTCACGCCGTCGACCGAGAACGTGGTCGGCCGCGTGCCCTCCGGCAGATCACTGCCGTCGAGGTCGTCGGTGAGCTGGGTGATGATCCGTCGCGCCATATCGAAATGGTATATCGATCGCAAATGAAACGCGATTTCGCGCCGGAATCACGCCGTCGATATCCGCGGTCTGCGGAAATCGATATCCGAGCCGATTTCGATTCGCGCGCGCGACGGATATCGACCGGGAATCGGATCAGAGCAGCTTGCGCTCGAGCGCCCAGGCCGTGAGCTCGTGCCGCGACGAGAGCTGCAGCTTGCGCAGCACCGCGGAGACGTGCGACTCGACCGTCTTGACCGAGATGTAGAGGTCGGCCGCGACCTCCTTGTAGGCGTAGCCGCGGGCGATCAGGCGCATCACCTCGCGCTCGCGCGCGCTGAGCCGGTCGAGCTCGTCGCTCGACTCCGCCTGCTCGCCCTGCACCGCGCCGAAGGCGTCGAGCACGAAGCCGGCGAGCCGCGGCGAGAACACGGCGTCGCCGCCGGCCACCGACTCCAGGGCGCGCACGACATCCGCGCCGGAGCTCGATTTCGTGATGTACCCCCGCGCACCCGCCCGGATGACGCCGACGACGTCCTCGGCGGAGTCGGACACGCTGAGCGCGAGGAAGCGCACCTCCCCGAGCACGTCGGCGCAACGCCGCAGCACCTCGGCGCCGCCGCCCGGCGACCCCGGCAGGTGCACGTCGAGCAGGACGACCTCCGGCCGCAGCTCGTGGACGGCCGCGACCGCGTCGTCGACGGTCGCCGCCTCCCCCACCACCTCGACCTCGGTGCCGAGCTCGCTGCGCAGCCCCGCCCGGAAGATCGAGTGGTCGTCGACCAGCAGCACCCTCATGCGGCCTCCCCTCCCGGCAGCCGGAGGTGCACCTCGGTGCCGTTCGCGCTGCTGCGGACCCGCGCGGTGCCGCCCGCGCGCTCCATCCTGCCGACGATCGACTCCCGCACGCCGATGCGGCCGTCGGGCAGGGCGTCGGGGTCGAAGCCCTCGCCGTGGTCGCGCACGAAGACCTCCACCTCCGACGGGCTCGCCTCGATGTAGACCGTCACCTCGCCGCCCGCGTGCCGGGCGGCGTTGAGCATCGCCTCGCGCGCGGCGCCCACCAGCGGGGCGCTGCCGATCGACGCGACGTCGCCGACGGTCACGATCTCGAAGCGCACCGGATGCTCGAGCTCGAGCTCGCCGGCGACGCTGCGGAGCTCGGTGGCGACATCGCCGGCGAACGGATCCGTGCCCGCGAACAGCCAGTCGCGCAGCTCGCGCTCCTGGGCGCGGGCGAGCCGCGCGACCTCGCTGTGCGGTCCGGCGCGGTGCTGGATCACCGCGAGCGTCTGCAGCACGGAGTCGTGCAGGTGGGCGGCGATCTCCGCGCGCTGCGACTCGCGCACGCGCTGGCTGCGCTCGGCCAGCAGGTCCGTCCAGGCGCCGACCACCCGCGGCGCCGCGAGGATGGCGATGCCGACGGCGACGAGCACCACCGCGAGCACGGCGGTCGCCGGACGGGTCTGCCCCGGCAGGAGCAGCACGCCCTCGATCACGAGCACCCCGCCCGCCACGCCGCCGACGACCCGCTGCGCCCGTGCGTGGCCCGGCTCGCCGCGATCGAGCGCGAGGGTCCAGACGACGGCGCCGATCGCGAGCACGGCGCTCTCGATCGCGCCGGGCACGACGCCGCTCGCGGCGCCGGCGCGCGCGAGGGCGAGCCCGACGGCGACCGTGGCCGCAGCGCCCGACAGCGCGGCGAGGATCAGCGCACCCGGGATACGGCGGCGAACGCGGCCGTCGCCCTCCTCGAGCGGGACGAGCGCCCACAGCCACAGGTAGAGCAGCGCGCCGGCGCCGCCGACGAGCGCCGCCAGCACCAGCACGGCGCGCACGACGGCCACGGGTCGGCCGAGATGCCGCGCCAGCGCCGCGCAGACCCCGCCGAGCACCATCCGCCGCGGGCGCGCGAGCGCGGGTCGGGCGGCGAGGGCGGCGGTCACACGCCGATCCAACCAGACCGGATCCGGCCCGCCACCGGCGATCAGGGTCGAATCAGGGACTCACCCCATAGAGGCGGATGCCGCCGATGGGCACGATCGGGTCATGACCTCCTCCCCTCCCCTCGCGCCGCCGCAGCAGGAGCCCCGGCTGTTCTCGTGGATCCGGTCGCTCGGGCTGGTGCGCGGTGCCGGCTGGCTCGGCGGCGTCTGCCTCGCGGTCGCAGCCCGGCTGCGCATCGACCCGCTCATCGTGCGCGGCATCGTCGTCGCGCTCGCGGTGCTCGGCGCGCCCGTCACGATCGCCTACGCCGCGGCGTGGGCGCTGCTGCCGGACGAGCAGGGGCGCATCCACGCCCTCGACGTCGGACGAGGCCGCTTCGACCGCGCCCTCATCGGCATCGCCGTGCTCGTGCTCGTCGCGCTGCTGCCGGTCGCTCCGGGCATCTGGTGGCTCGGCGCGGCGTACTGGGGCGCCCCCGACGTGACCGGCTCGCTCTGGCGGATCTTCTGGACCGGCGTCGTGATCGCGGCCGTCGTCATCGTCGCGTCCCTCGTCGCCCGGCAGGCGCCGCGGGCGGACGCGGGCGGCGCGGCGGAGCCGTCGCACGCGCCCGAGCCGTCGGGTTCGGCGGACGGGGCGACCGGCGCGGCGGTCACGGATGACGGCATCACCGACGGCGGCATCACCGACGGCGAGTCCGCCGACGTCGACACCGAGCACCTCGAGACCGCGAGCGGCACGGCCGCGTCCGCCACCGCCCCGACCGCGATCGGCGAGCCGATGGCGCCGCCCGAGCCGCCGAAGCCCGCCGGCGGTGCGTCGGATGCCGAGCTCGCCGCGTGGCGCGAACAGCAGCAGGCGTGGAAGGAGCACCGCGCGGTGTGGGCGGCCGAGCAGCGCCGCATCGACCGCGAGCGCCGCGCCGCGGCGTCGGCGGCTG
>NZ_JBXASM010000010.1:0-135070 GCF_058809295.1 Schumannella sp. GW821-FHT10F01 | reverse complement strand
GGCCAGGACGACGGCCGGGAGGACGGCCCGCAGGTCGCGTCGGGCTCCGGCGGCGACGCGGGCTGCGCGGCGCCGCCGGCCGCTCCGGCCGCGGACGGCGGGCTCGCGGTGACGGTCGCCTTCCCGGCGACGGCGGCCGGCGAGACCACGGCCGCGGGCACCGTCACCATCGCGAACACCGGCACCGTGTCCGTCGGCGGCTGGCTCGCGTCGCCGCCCACGGTGGTCGTCGCCCGCGACGGCGCCACGGCCGCGGTCGCGGTGGGCGCTCTCCCCCGCGCCGCCACGCGCATCGACCTCGCACCCGGGGAGTCGCTGGCCTACCCCGTGACGCTGCCGCTCGCCGGCTGCGGGGCCGGGCACCCGGTGCTCGGGGCCGGCAGCTACGCCGTCACCGCGACCATCCGCTTCAGCGCGAGCGAGCCCGGCACGACGACGACCGACTCCTCCGCAGCTGTCTCGCTGATCGGCGGCGCCGCCGCGGTGCTGACGGTCGGCTGACACCCGGCTCCGAGTCCGGCCGGGGTCGCCGGCGCGGGAATGCACGGTGGCGGACCCGGGTTGCGCCGAGCATGACGACGATCGGATTCATCGGATCAGGCAACATCGGCGGTGCGCTCGCGAGGCTCGCGGTCGCCCACGGCTACGACGTGGTGCTGAGCAACTCGCGCGGGCCGGAGACGCTGGCGGACCTCGTCGCGGAGCTCGGCCCGCACGCGAGCGCCGGCACCCGGCAGGAAGCCGCCGCGGCCGCCGACCTCGCCGTGGTCACGACGCCGCTCCGCGCGATCGCGGACTACCCCGCGGCCGAGCTCGACGGCAAGGTCGTCGTCGACACGAACAACTACTACCCCCAGCGCGACGGTGCGATCGCCGAGCTCGACGACGAGTCGACGACGGTGGCCGAGCTGTCGCAGCGCCAGCTGCCCGGCTCGAAGGTCGTCAAGGCCTTCAACCACATCGGCGCCGGCGACCTCCCCGTGCAGGGCTCCGCCGCCGGCACCCCCGGACGCCGCGCCCTCGCCCTCTTCGGGGACGACGCGGAGGCGCGCGCGACCGTCGCCGCACTGATCGACCAGTTCGGCTTCGACCCGGTCGACGGCGGCGAGCTCGCCGAGGGCTGGCGCATCCAGCGCGACACCCCCGGCTACGTGGTGCAGGACACCGCCGCGGAGCTCGAGGCGCACCTCGCCGAGGCGAAGCGCTACCGCGACATGTGATGCGAGTCCGTCGCTAGGGTGGGCCGCATGAGCGTCCGGTTCGTCGTCGTGCCCGAGTGGCAGGGGTCCGGATCCGCCCGCGCGCTGCGGCTCGTCGACGGCGCCGAGGCCATCCGCGGCGACCTGCCGGCGGCCGCGACGACGGCGGTCGACGTGCCCCTCGAGGCCGGTGACTCGGAGGGCACCGGGATCGCCCGGTTCAGCTCGCTGCGGGTCACCCGGCAGCGCTACGCGCAGGCGGTCGAGCACCTGACGGATCCACTGGTCACGATCGGCGGCGACTGCGCGGCGGAGTACCCCGCGATCGTACGCGCCGCCGGACGCGGCGCCCCCGCCGTCGTGTGGTTCGACGCCCACCCGGACGCGCACACGGCCACGACCTCGCCGAGCCGCGACTTCAACGGCATGGTGCTGCGCGCGCTGGTGGACGACGGCCACGTCGACCCCGCCCGCGTGATCCTGGCCGGCACCCGCAACCGCGACGACGCCGAGGACGACTGGATCGCCGAGCACGGCGTGCCGGTGCTCGAGCCGGAGGCGCTCGCCGATCCCGGCGCGCTCGTCGATGCCGTGATCGCCACCGGCGCCGAGTCCGTCTACCTGCACATCGACCTCGACGTGCTCGACCCCGGCGAGATCGACGGCCTCGACGACCCGCAGCCGTTCGGCCTCTCCGCCGCCGCGCTCGTCGCCGCCGTGCGCGCGCTGCGCGACCGGCTGCCGCTCGCCGGCGCCGGCATCGTCCAGTTCGCCCCGGCCTCCGCCTCGGCCGCCGGCGACGACCTCGGCACCGTGCTGCGGCTCGTCGGCGCGATCACCGCCGGGCGCTGACCGCACCGGCGCGGGACCCCGACCCGGGAGACCCCCGAGTCCCCCGGCCGACGCGCACCCGCCGCGGCTAGCGTGGTGCCATGAGCGCACGCGACTACGACGTCATCGTCATCGGCGCCGGCGCGGTGGGCGAGAACGTCGCCGACCGCACGGTGCAGGGCGGTCTCCGCACCGTCATCGTGGAGGCCGAGCTGGTGGGAGGCGAGTGCTCCTACTGGGCGTGCATGCCCTCCAAGGCGCTGCTCCGAGCCGGCGCGGTGCTCGCCGACGCGCGGGCGGTCCGCGGCGCGGCGCAGGCGGTGACCGGCGGCGTCGACCCGTCCGAGGTGTTCGCGCGGCGCACCGCCATCACGCACGACTGGGACGACTCCGGGCAGGCCGAGTGGCTCGACGGCGCGGGCATCGACCTCGTCCGCGGCCACGCCGTCATCACCGGGGAGCGCGCCGTGACCGTCACGGCAGCCGACGGCACCGTCACGGAGCTGACGGCGGCGCACGCGGTCGTCGTGTCGACCGGATCCGCCGCGCTGCTCCCCGACCTCCCCGGGCTCGCCGACCTCGAGCCCTGGACGAGCCGCGAGGCGACGAGCGCGACGCAGGCGCCGGCCTCCCTCGCGATCATCGGCGGCGGCGTCGTGGCGGCCGAGATGGCGACGGCCTACGCCGACTTCGGCACCGAGGTGACCGTGATCGCGCGCGGCGAGCTGCTCGGCGGCATGGAGCCGTTCGCGGGCGAGATGGTGGCGGATTCCCTCCGCGCCGCGGGCGCGACCGTGATCACCGGCGCCGCCGTGGCCTCCGCGTCCGGCACCCCGGGCGCGGCCGTGCTGACGCTCGACGACGGGCGCACGGTGTCGGCCGAGCGGGTGCTCGTCGCCGCCGGCCGCGTGCCGCGCACCGGCGACCTCGGTCTCGAGTCGATCGGGCTCGAGCCCGGCGACTGGCTGCACGTCGACGACACCCTGCGCGTGGACGGCGTCGACTGGCTCTACGCGACCGGCGACGTCAACCACCGCGTGCTGCTCACCCACCAGGGCAAGTACCAGGCCCGCGCCTGCGGTGACGTCATCGTCGCCCGCGCCACCGGTCGTCCGGTCGACGACGCGCCGTGGGGCGCGCACGTCGCCACGGCCGACCACGACGCCGTGCCGCAGGTCACCTTCACCCGTCCGGAGGTCGCGAGCGTCGGGTTCACCGAGGCCTCCGCCGCGAAGGCGGGGCGGACGGTCCGCACCGTCGACTACGACCTCGCGTGGGTCAACGCCGCGTCGGCGATCTCGGACGACTACGTCGGACGCTCCCGCGCGATCGTCGACGAGGAGCGCGGCGTGATCGTCGGCGCCACGTTCGTCGGTCCGGAGGTCGGCGAGCTGCTCCACGCCGCCACCATCGCCATCGTCGGAGAGGTGCCGATCCACCGGCTCTGGCACGCCGTGCCGCCCTACCCGACGATGAGCGAGGTCTGGCTGCGCTGGCTCGAGACGCTCGGGCGGCCGTGAGACCGGGCTCCGCGGCCGCACTGGCGCGCTGGTGCGCCGCGGCGGCGCGGATCGGCTGGCTGCGTCGCGCCGTCCTCTCCCCCGCCGTCGCGCTGACCGGCTACGGCTTCGCGACCGCCTGTGCGTGGATCTGGGGCGCCGCACTCGGCCTCGCCCCGGTCACCCGGCACGGGCGGCTGCTCGTCTGCGCGGGCCTCCCCGGCTGGATGTTCGGCCGCGGCGGCACGACCGTCGGCGCCGTGTACCTGACCGCGACCTCCACCGCCGCCGCGGTGCTGCGGCACGAGGACGTGCACCGCCGGCAGTGGCGCCGGTACGGACTGGCCTTCATCCCGCTCTACCTCGCCGCCGGCGAGGACGCGACCCGCAACCGCTTCGAGATCGAGGCCGGACTGGCCGACGGAGGATACCTGTGAGCACGATCGTCATCACCGGAGCGTCGAGCGGCGTCGGCCGCGCCGCCGCCCGCGCCCTCGCCGAGCTCGGCAACGAGATCGCCGTGGTGGGCCGCGACCCGGAGCGCACCCGCGCCGTCGCGGCCGAGACCGGCGGGCAGGCGTTCCTCGCCGACTTCGACCGGCTCGACGACGTGCGCCGGCTCGGCGACGATCTCGCCGAGCGCTACGAGCGGATCGACGTGCTGGCGAACAACGCGGGCGGGCTGCTGCGGCAGCGCCGGCGGAGCGCCGACGGGGTGGAGCGCACCTGGCAGCACAACGTGCTGGCCCCGTTCGTGCTGACCACCCAGCTGCTGCCGCTGCTCGAGGAGAGCCGCGCCCGGGTGATCTTCACCGGCAGCGTGGCGCAGAGCGGCGGCACCGTCTTCCCCGGCAACCCGAGCCGCGACGGCCTCCCGTGGCTCGCGGGCTGGCCGGCCTACGGCGCAGCGAAGCGCGCGGACATCATGCTGGCCGCCGAGCTCGCACGGCGCACGCACCTCGAGTCGTACTCGTTCCACCCGGGCTTCGTCGCCTCCCGGTTCGCCGGGCTCGACCGCACGCCGCTCGCGGGGGTCGTCTCGCGCATCGCGATCACGCCGGAGGAGGGCGCGGCGCCGCTCGTGTTCCTCGCGACCGCCGAGCAGGTCGGCGCGCCGAACGGCACCTACTTCGACCGGCTCCAGCCCGACGGGAAGCTCTCGGTGCAGGCCCGCGACCCGGGCGAGCGGGCGAAGCTCTGGGACGCGCTCACGGTGCAGGCGCAGTCGATCTCCTGACGGAGCGCGCCCGGAGAAGGCGCCCGCGGCGGGATCCGCTCAGGCCGAGGTGATGGGGTGCGCCGCGACCTCGCCGGAGAGCCAGGCGTAGACGCGGTGCTCGCGCTCGGCGTCGACCGGGAGCATCTCGGCGAGCCAGGCGTCGGCGGCGGTGCGCAGGTCCTGGCCGCGCTCGCGCACGAGCCAGGTCACGCAGAGGCGACTCGGCGCCGGCAGCTCGCGGATGCGGTCCGCCGTCTCGACCTCGATGAGGATGCGGCCGCGCGCCTTCACCGGCAGCGTCGCGACGATCGTCTCGACGATCGGGAGGTCCGCCTCGGTCGCCGCGACGAGGATCGTGTCGTCGGCGGCGGGCTGCCACGCGACGGAGGCGGCGAGGAGGTCCGAGAGCATCATGGCCTCGTCAGTATAGGCATGCCTTACCTAAGCGCGCACACCCTGCCTGCTGGGCATCCGCCCCATGGATCGGCCGGTCTCACCACCGGGTCGGCCGGGCTCACCACTGGGCCGGATGCCGGCGCGCCCAGCCGAGCCGGCGCTCGAGCTGCGCGCCGATGGCGAGCAGCACGTGCTCGCCGCCCGGGCGCCCGACGAGCTGCACGCCCATCGGCAGCCCGTCGGCCGTCCAGTGCACGGGCAGCGAGATCGCGGGCAGCCCGGTCGCGTTGACGAAGCTCGTGAACGGCGTGTACCGCACCTGCTGGGCGAAGTTGCGCTCGCCGTCCTCCTGGTCGTACCAGCCGACCGGCCGCGGTGTCATCGCGAGCGTCGGCATGAGCACCGCGTCGTAGGGCGCGAAGCGCTCGATCACCCGGCGCTCGAACATCGCGAGCCAGCGCAGCGCGCCGGCCAGCTCGCCGGCCGGCAGGCGGCGGCCGACTCCGACCAGCCAGCGCGTCAGGGGCTCGACCAGCTCGAGCTGCGCCTCGTCGAGCGGGAGGGTCGCGGCGCCCCCCTGCCAGACGGCGCGGAAGGCCGCGGCGTAGCCGGGCTCCGGCTCGGGCTCGATCTCCTCGACGCCGTGGCCGAGCGCCGCCAGCTCGCGGAGCGCGACGTCGAGCGCGTCCCGGGCCTCGGGCGCGAGCTCGAGGTCGTACGACGCCGCCCACGGCGACCAGGTCGTGACGGCGAGCTGGAAGCGCCCCTCGCCGCGCACCGCCGCGTTGAGGTAGGCGCCGCCGTCCCAGGTGGGCGCTCCCGTCGCGAAGCCGTACTCGTGGCCGGCGACGAGCGCGTCGAGCACGAGCGCGGCGTCCGAGACGGTGCGCGCGAGCGGACCCTGCACGGCCAGGCCGCCGAGCGCGGTCATGCCGGAGCCGGACGGGATGCGCCCCCGCGACGGCTTGAGCCCGACGATGCCGGTCGCGGCGGCGGGGATGCGGATGCTGCCGCCCCCGTCGGATCCGGTCGTCACGGGCAGCAGGCCCGCGGCGACGGCGACGGCCGCGCCGCCGCTCGATCCGCCGGCGCCGAGGGAGGTGTCCCACGGCGTCCGCGCGGGCGGCGCGACGAGCGACTCGGTGTAGCTCGGCATCCCGAACTCCGGGGCGTTGGTCTTGCCGAGGCTGATCGAGCCCGCCTCGTCCATGACGTCGGCGATCTCGTCGGACTCGGTCGGCACGTGATCGGCGAACGCGCGCGAGCCGAACGTCGTGCGCACCCCGGCGCGGGCGACGAGGTCCTTGTCGGCGACCGGGAGACCCCACAGCGCCGCCGCGCGCGGGACGCCGGCCTCCCCCGACGCCAGCAGCGCGGCGCGCTCGCGGGCCGCGTCCCCGGCCACGGTGACGAACGCGCCGAGCTCGTCGTTCCAGCGCTCGATTCGGGCGAGGTAGTGCTCGACCAGCTCGGCCGGGGCGAGGTCGCCCCGCCGGAGCTGATCCAGCTGCTCCAGGGCGGTGAGGTGATGCAGCTCGAACACGGCTCCAGCGTAGGCCCGGGGTTGACATCCGCCCGATCGCCTGGTTGGTTAGTTACATGAGTAATGAACCCACGGACCTCGACCGGTGCGAGCCGGCGTGCGGCGGACCGCGCCGTGGATGAGGGCCGCCCGATCTTCCTCCAGCTCGCGGAGCAGATCGAGAACGACATCATCGAGGGCCGCCACCCCGAGGAGACGCAGATCCCGTCCACCAACGAGTTCGCCGCGTTCCTGCGCATCAACCCGGCCACGGCCGGGAAGGGCGTGAACCTGCTCGTGGACGCCGGGATCCTCTACAAGAAGAGAGGCATCGGCATGTTCGTCGCCGAGGGCGCCCGCGCCCGCATCGTCGGGAAGCGCCGCGAGGACTTCCGCACCCAGTACGTCGCCCCGCTGCTCGCCGAGGCCGAGAAGCTCGGCATCGACCGCGACCAGCTGGCCGCCATGATCACCGATCCCGCCACCCGGAACGGAGCACGCGCATGACCGTCGTCGCCGAGACCACGGACCTCACCCGCCGCTACGGCGACGTCACCGCCGTCGACGGCGTCGACATCCGCCTCGAGCAGGACCGGATCTACGGCCTCCTCGGACGGAACGGCGCCGGCAAGACCACCCTCATGTCGCTGCTCAGCGGGCAGGAGTTCCCGAGCGCGGGCGAGGTGCGCGTGTTCGGGCAGGCACCCGTCGAGAACGCGGCGGTGCTGTCGAACCTCTCGTTCATCCGCGAGAGCCAGCGCTACCCGGACGACTTCCGGCCGCGGCACGTGCTGCGGATGGCGGCGCGGTTCTTCCCCGACTGGGATCAGCAGCTCGCCGACCGCCTCGTCGCCGACTTCCGTCTGCCGCTCGACCGGCGCATCAAGAAGCTCTCCCGCGGCCAGCTCAGCGCGGTCGGCGTCATCGTGGGTCTCGCCAGCCGAGCGCCGATCACGTTCTTCGACGAGCCGTACCTCGGTCTCGACGCCGTCGCGCGGCAGACGTTCTACGACCGGCTGCTCGAGGACTACACGGAGCACCCGCGCACGATCGTGCTCTCCACCCACCTCATCGACGAGGTCTCGAACCTCCTCGAGCACGTGATCCTGATCGACGAGGGACGGATCATCGTCGACGCGGAGGCCGACGAGCTGCGCGGACGGATGACCACGGTCGTCGGCACCGCGACCGCCGTCGACGCCTTCGCCGCCGGCCGCGACATCCTGAGCCGCGACGGCCTCGGCGGGCTCGCGTCGATCACCGTGTCCGGCCTCACCCCGGCCGAGCGCGCCGAGGCGGCCGCCGCCGGACTCGAGCTCGCCCCGGTGTCCCTGCAGCAGTACGTGGTGCGCCTCACCGGCGCCGAGACCGAGACGGAGACCCGCGCATGAGCGCCCTGACCGCACCCCGCACCGCGACCCCGACGGCCGCGCGCCGCATCGGCAACGTCGTCCGGCTGCACTTCGCGAACCCGATGACCGTGCTCGGCGTGCCCGCGCTCGTGCTCGGCGCGATCTTCCTGGTGAACTTCGCCATCTGGTGGATCGTCGGCACGTCGGCGGGCCCGGAGGGCGCAGCCGACGCGCAGGAGGGCTTCCAGTGGAGCGGCGCGACCTTCTGGATCTTCGTCTACATGATGGTCGTGGCCATCCAGGCCATGAACGCGACCTTCGCCCTGTCGCAGGGGCTCAGCGCCACGCGCCGCGACTTCTTCCTCGGCAGCCTCGCGGCGTTCGGGCTGCTCTCCGCGCTCTGGACGGCGATCATCGCCGCGCTCGGGCTCGTCGAGCAGGCGACGAGCGGCTGGGGATTCGGCGGCCGGCTGTTCAGCACGGTGCTGCTCGGCGGCGACCCGCTGCACCGCGTCGTCGTGATCCTCTGCCTGTTCCTGTTCTTCTTCGCCGTCGGCACGGCGAGCGGCGCCGCGTTCGTGCGGTGGCGGGCGATCGGGGTGACGCTGTTCGTCATGGCGATCGTCGCGGTGCTCGTGGGGGCGGCGGTGCTCATCACCCTGACCGCGTCGTGGCCCGCCGTCGGCGACTGGTTCGCGGCGAACGGCGCGTTCGGCACCGCACTCTGGCTGCTGCCGTTCGGCGCGGTGTTCGCGCTGCTCGGCTGGCTGCTGCTGCGGCGGGCCACCGTCCGCTGATCGGCTCAGCCCGCGAAGACCTCGGTGGCGCCCAGCTCCTGGAAGACGGTGAGCTGGGCGCCGCCCGGCGCCTCCAGCCTCGCATTGAGCGAGTTCCACGGCGTCCGCGTCGGCGGGGCGACGACCTCCGCTCCCCCGGCCGCGAGCCGCTCCGTCGTCGCGGCGGCGTCGTCCACCTCGAATGCGACGCGCATCGTCAGCGGGTAGCCGTGCGCGACCGGGGCGCCGACCTCGACGCGGTCGATCATCTCGACCTGCGCGCGGTTGGCGAGCTCCAGGGTCGCGGAGGGCACCTCGAGGATGGCGACGCGAGCGCCGTCCTCGCCTTGGAAGGAGCCGCGCTCGGGCAGCCCGAGCACGTCGCGGTAGAAGGCCAGCACGGCGTCGAGGTCGTCGACCTCGAGCACGAGACGGAGCTGATGGGCGGCGGTCATGCCGCAGAGCCTAGGAGCGGCCCGCCGCCTCGCGCTGCGCCCTCTCCGCCCGGCTCAGGGGCTTGAGGCTCTTCTGGAGCATCACGGTGCCGAGCCAGCGGCCGAACTTGAAGCCGACCTTGCCCATCCGCCCGACCTCCTCGAACCCGAGCTTGCGGTGGATCGCGATCGATCCCTCCGCGTTCTTGTCGGCGATCACGGCGAGCACCTCGCGGATGCCCGCGGCCCGGCTCTCCTCGAGCAGCCGCTCCAGCAGCGCGCTGCCGAGGCCCTTGCCGGTCGAGGCCGGTCGCAGGTAGATCGAGTCCTCGACGGTGTGCCGGTACGCGGCCTTCGCCTTCCACGGCGCCACCGTCGCGTAGCCGATGATCTGCCCGCTCGGCGTCTGCGCCACGACCCACGGGTGCCCGAGCTTGCGCGTCGCGCTGAGCTTCGCACGCATCTCGCGCAGGGTCAGCGGGTCCTCGTCGAATGTGACGCTCGAGTTGGCGACGTAGTGGTTGTAGATCTCGAGGAAGTGCGGCACATCCGCGGGCGTCGCGTCGCGCAGCACGTACGCGAACTCCGGCTCCGGCGCCGCGGCCTTCTGGAGGTGGCGCGGCAGCCGGCGGCGCGGGTTGTACTCCTCCTCCAGCATGCCGTCAGCCTGTCACGCCGCGGGGTCGATGGGCAGGCGCCAGTCGACCGGCGCGGCGCCCTGCTCGGCGAGGGCGCCATCCGCCCTGCTGAACGGCCGCGAGCCGAAGAAGCCGCTCGACGCGGACAGCGGGCTCGGATGCGCGGACGCGATCACCGGCGTCGAGCCGAGCAGCGGCCGGAGCGTGCCGGCGTCGCGGCCCCAGAGGATGGCGACGAGCGGGGCGTCGCGCGCGACGAGGGCGCGGATGGCGTGCTCGGTGACGGCCTCCCAGCCCTTCCCGCGGTGCGAGCCGGCGCTGCCGGAGCGGACCGTGAGCGACCGGTTCAGCAGCAGCACGCCCTGGTCGGCCCAGGCCGAGAGGTCGCCGTGCGGCGGCACCGGGAGGCCGAGGTCGTCGTGCAGCTCGCGGTAGATGTTCTGCAGGCTGCGCGGCACCGGTCGCACATGGGGGTCGACGGCGAACGACAGGCCGATCGCGTGCCCGGGCGTCGGATAGGGGTCCTGGCCGACGATGAGCACCCGCACCGCCTCGAACGGCCGGGTGAACGCGCGCAGCACGAGCCGCCCCTCCGGCAGGTACGGGCGGTGCTCCGCCGTCTCCGTGCGGAGGAAGTCGCCCATCGCCGCGATCCGGTCGGCGACCGGCTCGAGGGCGACGGCCCACCCCGGATCGACGAGCTCGCCGAGCGGCTGCGGGGTCACGGCGCGAGGGTCCCCACCAGCACGCCGTCCTCGCCCTCGACGACCTGCCACACGCTGCCGGCGCCGACCACCCGGAGGCTGTCGCCGACCACGAGGGCGGTCGCCTCGTCGATGGCCACCCCGCCGGGCACGAGCCCCGACTCGACGGCGGCGACGAGCCGGCCGAGCGTGCCCCACTGCGCGGCGTGCACGTCGACGGCGAGGTCGACGAGGCCGAGGCCCTCGACGACGGCGAGCTCCTCGAGGTCCTCGCCCGTCTCCTCCGGCGCGACCGCGACGCCGTCGATCCGGTAGCCGCCGATGATCGCGCGCTCGGCGGCGATCATCGCGCCCGCCGAGAAGCCGAGGTAGGGCAGCCCGTCGGCGACGAGCAGCCGCACCTCGTCGTAGAGGGGCTCGAGCGTCGCGTGGTAGAGCGGCGTCAGACCGCCGCCGATGAGCAGCCCGTCGATGTCGGAGAGGAGCACGCTGGCCGGCGCGTCGCCGTCGCCCGGCCGGATGCGGGTCACGATCGGGTCGCACGCGCCGCCCCCGGCGAGCGCCGCCGTGTACCGGTCGGCGATCTCGTCCGGCTCGTCGTCGAGCACGAGCACGACCGCGACGCGCGGCACCATCCGCCCGCTGCCGGCGGCGCGCGCGGCGCTCTCCGCCACGAACGGCGCGAAGGCCGGTGCGAGCGCCTCCGGCGACATCCCGCCGCCGACCAGGTGGATGCTCATCGGGCCGGCTCCCCCGCCTGGGCGACGGAGGCCGCGCTCGCGCCGTCCGATCCGGCGCCGCCGGTGACCGGCCCCTCGCTCGACCACGGGAACATGATCCAGCGGTCGGTGCGCTTCCAGACGTAGTGCGGCTCCTGCACCGTGCCCGGCTTCGAGTACAGGCAGACCGTGCGCACCTCGCCGCCGCCGGCGCTGAGCAGCTGGAGCACGAGGGCGAGCGTGCGGCCCGAGTCGGAGACGTCGTCGACGAGCAGCACCCGCTTGCGGTCGAGCGCGGCGCGATCGAGCATCGGCGGCAGCACGATCGGCTCGTCGAGGTGCTCGCCGACGCCGGTCATGAACTCGACGTTGAGGGTGCCGATGGCCTTCACGTCGAGGGCGTAGCCGAGCGACCCGGCGAGCGGGAGGCCGCCGCGCGCGATGCCGACGATCGCATCCGGCACGAAGCCGTCGGCCGCGATGGTCTCGGCGAGCTCCCGCGCGGCGCGGCCGTAGCCCGCCCAGTCGAGGTGCTCGCGGCCGTCGCCGGGCGGGGTGGAGGGCGGCGTCTCGTCCATCCGTCCACGCTACCGGCCGTCGGCGCCGACGGGCCCGCCACCGCGGCCGCCGCCGGGCCCGGGTCTAGCATCCGGTCATGCCCGCCTCCCGCCCCGGTGCGATCCCGGTCCGCCTCGTCGGCTTCCTCTTCCTCGTGGAGCTCACCAGCGGCATCCTGCAGGGCTACTACGTGCCGCTCGTCTCCGACCTCGTGAAGCACCTCGGCGTGGTCGACGCGGACTTCAACTGGTTCGAGGCGGCGCAGCTGCTCGTGTCGGCGATGGTGGTGCCGGTGCTCGCGAAGCTCGGCGACATGTTCGGGCACAAGCGGATGCTGCTGATCTCGACGGTGCTCACCGCCCTCGCCAGCTGGGGCCTGGTGCTCAGCGGCGGCTTCTGGCTGTTCCTCGTCGCCTGGGCGCTGCAGGGCTTCTACGTGGTCTGGCTGCCGCTCGAGGTGGCGCTGATCTTCGACCGCGGCCGCCGCACCGGGGCCGCCGCGACCACGACCCGCCGGGCCGCGGGCCTGCTCGTGGTGGCGCTCGAGCTCGGTGCGATCCTCGGCGCGCTGGGCGGCAGCGCGGTGTTCACGGGGCTCGGCGGGAACGTGCCGCTGACGCTCGCCGTGCCGGCCGCGTGCGTGACGCTCGTGTTCTTCGCCATCCTGTTCGGCGTGCCGGAGTCGGAGCCGCTGCCCGGCCGCCGGCTCGACGCGACCGGCTTCGCCCTGCTGGCTCTCGCGCTCGTGCTCGTCACCGGCGGTCTGGTGCGCCTCCGCACGGACGGGCCCGCCGATCCGCTGGTCTGGGGCGCGATCGTCGTCGGGCTGCTCGCCCTGCTCCCGTTCGCGCGCTGGGAGCTGCGGCACCCGGACCCGGCGATCGACCTGCGCACCCTCGCCCGGCCCGCGATGTGGCCGGTCGTCGTCACCGCGGGCCTGTTCGGCATCAGCGTGCTGGGCGCGCAGATCCCGCTCTCCACCTACGCCGGCACCGATCCGTCGCTCGGCTACGGACTCGGGCTCGGCGCGACCATGCGCAGCGTCGTCATCGGCTGCTACCTGCTCTCGCTCATCGCGGGCGCCCTCGCCTTCACGCTGCTCTCGCGGCGGATCAGCGCCCGCACCGCGCTCATCGCCGCGTCGTTCCTCGTCGGGCTCGGCTACCTGCTGTTCCTGCCGTTCCACGACTCCGTGGTCGAGGTGCTGCTCGACATGCTGCTCGTCGGGCTCGGCGGCGGCGCCCTCGTCGCCGCGCTGCCGGCCGCCGCGGCCGCCGTCGCGCCGCGCGGCCAGACCGGCGTCGCGACCGCCATGACGAACACGACGAAGACGGTCGGCGGGTCGATCGCGTCGAGCGTCTTCGGCGTCGTGCTCGTCGCCGGCGTGGTGCAGGCCGGCACGACGGCCGCGCCCTTCCTCGGATACGTGACGGTCTGGCTCGTCTGCGCGGGCGGCGCGATCGTGGCCGGCATCCTGCTGTTCTTCGTGCCGAAGGGCGCCTTCGCCGACGCCGAGCCGGACCTCCTCGAGTCCGCGGGAGGGCTTCCGGCCGAGACGCCGCCGCTGAGCCGTTCCTGAGCGGCGGGTCGCCGGAGACCCCTCCGGCCGACATCGGACCTAGGCTCCGACGGTGTCCTCCGCCGATCTCCTCGACCTCGGCTCGTCGCGTTTCGTCGAGCTGACCACCTACCGCCGCTCGGGCGTCGGCGTTCCGACCACCGTGTGGGTCGCCCGCGACGGAGGAGCGCTGCTCGTCACGACCCCGGCCGGCAGCGGCAAGGTGAAGCGCCTCCGCAACGACGCGCGCATCACCATCCGCCCCTGCTCCCGCTTCGGCAAGGTGAAGGACGGCGCACCCGTCGCGGAGGGCCGGGCCGAGGTGATCGACGACGACGCGGCGCGCGAGCACCTCACCGGCGTGTTCCGCGCGAAGTACGGCCTCGAGTACGGCCTGGTGCTCGGCATCGAGCGGCGCGCGGCGAAGGACGACCGCCCGCGGATCGTGCTGCGGATCACGGCCGGCTGACGACGCCGGGCGCCGCGCCGATCACTCCGCGACGCGCAACGGCCCCTTCGCCACCTTGTGCGGCGCGGCCTGGGCCACCGGCTTGATCGTCACGAGGTCGAGGTTGATGTGCCCGGGCAGCTCGACCGCGTGCACGATGGCCTCCGCGATGTCGTCGGCGACGAGCGGCTCCGGCACGGCCGCGTACACCGCGTCCGCCCGCTCCTGATCGCCGTCGAACCGGACCAGTGAGAAGTCGGTCTTCACCATGCCGGGCGCGATCTCGATCACGCGGAGCGGCTCGCCCGACAGCTCGAGGCGCAGGGCGCCCATGAGCGCGTGCTCGGCGTACTTGGCGGCGTTGTATCCGCCGCCGCCCTCGTAGGCCACGTGGCCGGCGATCGACGTGATCGAGACGATGTCGGCGTGGCCGCCCGCGACCGCGCCGGCGCGGAGCGAGGGCAGCAGCGCGCCGATGAGCTGCTTCGTCGCGATGACGTTGATCTCGAACATCGCGCGCCAGTCGGCGACGTCGCCGTCCTCGACCGTCGCGAGACCGAACGCGCCGCCGGCGTTGTTGACGAGCGTCGTGAGGCCGCCGAGCGCTTGGACCGCGGTGCGGACTGCGGCGACGCCGTCGTCCGTCGTGAGGTCTGCCACCACGGTGCGGATGCCGGTCTCCGCGGCGAGCGCCGCGAGCCGATCCGCGCGACGCGCGACGCCGATCACGTCCCAGCCGCGCGCGGCGAAGCGACGCGCCGTCGCCTCGCCGATCCCGGAGCTCGCCCCGGTCACCACCACCCGCCGCGTCGCCTCATCCGTCACATGTCCCACGCTAGCGGCCGCGGCTAGAGTGCCGAGCATGACGAGCACCGCCGCGCCCGCCGCGACCGCGACCGCGCCGGCGAAGACGAAGCAGCGGATGCCGTACTGGGACAACGCCCGCTTCGCGTGCATCGTGCTCGTCGTCATGGGGCACGCGACGCAGCGCCTCACCGCCGACTCGAACAACGCCTACTGGGTCTACCTGTTCATCTACGGCTTCCACATGCCGGCGTTCGCGATCATCAGCGGCTACTTCTCCAAGTCGGAGCCGCCGACGCTGCGCGGCATGCGCCGGGTGATCACCGACATCCTCGTGCCGTACATCGTCATGCAGGCGATCTGGTCGCTCGTGCAGTTCCTGTTCGAGGGCAACCACAGCGTCAACCTCACGCAGCCGCACTGGACGCTCTGGTTCCTGCTCGCGCTCGGGATCTTCCGGCTGGTGCTGCCGTACATGGCGATGCTCCGCTGGCCCCTGCTCTGGTCGATCCTGTTCTCGATCGGGATCGGCTACGCCGCGAACGTCGACTCCACGTTCTCGCTGTCGCGCACGATCGGCCTGCTGCCGTTCTTCCTGCTCGGCTGGCGGCTCAAGGGCTGGGGCATCATGGACCGCTGGCAGCGGGCGTCCGCCCGGATCGTCTGGCCGACGCGCGCCGCGGCGGTCGCCGTGATCGCCGCCTGGGCCGCCGTCGCCGGCGTGTGGGTGGCCGACTTCAAGCAGTTCCAGCTGCACCTCTGGTTCTTCTACGACGACTCGTTCGAGGATCTCGGCGAGCCGCAGTGGTGGGCCGGCCTCCTCCGGCTCGCGCTGATCCTGCTCGCCGTGGTGCTCAGCGCCGCGTTCCTCGTGCTCATCCCGCGCCGCGACACCTGGTTCAGCATGTTCGGGCAGGCCACCATGTACGTCTACCTGCTGCACTCGTTCGTGCTCTACCCGCTGCGCGAGACCGGCGTGCTCAAGGACCAGCACTCCTCGGCGCTGTGGCTTGTCTCAGTGCTGCTCGGCTCGGTCGCGATCGCGATCTTCCTGTCGAGTCCGCTCGTGCGGCGGGTGTTCCGCCCGCTCATCGAGCCGAAGCCGAAGTGGCTGTTCCGCGAGATCGACGACCGCCCGGTGCGGGAGTCCCGCGTCGACCCGACCGGATCCCGCCGCCGCTGACCCGTCGTTCGCCCGTCGCGGCGCCCGCGCACGTTACGCCGGGTGAAGGGGCGGTTGAGGGCGGCGGCGCACGTTCCTAGGCTCGCTCTCGAGCCGGGCGGACCCGCCCGCCAGCATCCCGAGGAGCGTCATGTCCGACTGGAGATTCGAGACCACCCAGGTCCACGCCGGCGCGGCGCCGGACCCCGTCACCAACGCCCGCGCGACGCCGATCTACAAGACCACGTCGTACGTGTTCAACAGCGCCGAGCACGCGAAGAACCTGTTCGCGCTGGCCGAGTTCGGCAACATCTACACCCGCCTGATGAACCCGACCACCGACGTCGTCGAGAAGCGCGTCGCCGCGCTCGAGGGCGGCACCGCCGCGCTCGCCGTCGCCTCCGGCTCGAGTGCCATCACCTACGCCGTGCTGAACATCGCCGGCGCCGGAGACCACATCGTCTCCTCGTCGTCGATCTACGGCGGCACCTACAACCTCTTCAAGTACACGCTCGCGAAGCTCGGCATCGAGGTCACCTTCGTCGAGAACCAGGACGACCCGGAGGAGTGGAAGGCGGCCGTCCGCCCGAACACGAAGGCGCTGTTCGCCGAGACGATCGGCAACCCGCGCATCAACGTGCTCGACATCGAGTCCGTCTCGGCCATCGCGCACGAGCACGGCCTCCCGCTCATCGTCGACAACACGATCGCGACGCCGTACCTCATCCGCCCGTTCGAGCACGGGGCCGACATCGTCGTCCACTCCGCCACGAAGTTCCTCGGCGGGCACGGCACGGTCATCGCGGGCGTCATCGTCGACGGCGGGAAGTTCCCGTGGTCGCAGCACGTCGACACCTTCCCGGGCCTCACCGAGCCGGACCCGTCGTACCACGGCGCCAGCTACACCGGCGTGCTCGGCGACGCGATCGCCTACGTGATCAAGATCCGCGTGCAGCTGCTCCGCGACACCGGCGCCGCGCTCTCCCCCGACAGCGCCTTCGCGCTGCTGCAGGGCATCGAGACGCTGAGCCTCCGCATCGAGCGCCACACCTCGAACGCCCAGACGATCGCCGAGTGGCTCGAGCGCCACCCGGACGTCGCCAGCGTCAACTACTCGGGGCTCCCGTCGAGCCCCTGGTACGCGGCGGCGAACAAGTACGCCCCGAAGGGCGTCGGCGCGGTCGTCAGCTTCGAGCTCAAGGGCGGCGTCGACGCCGGCCGCACGCTCGTCGAGAGCGTGCAGCTGTTCAGCCACCTGGCGAACATCGGCGACGTGCGCAGCCTGATCATCCACCCGGCGTCGACGACGCACTCCCAGCTCACCCCGGAGCAGCAGCTCACCACGGGCGTGACGCCGGGTCTCGTGCGCCTGTCGGTCGGCATCGAGAACGTCGACGACCTCATCGCCGACCTCGACGCGGGCTTCGCCGCCGCGCGCGCCACCGTCGCGCAGGGCCAGGCCGCCGTCTGACCCCGCCCCCGGCGCACGACGGCCCCGGTCCCTCCTCGGAGGGGCCGGGGCCGTCGTCCGTCATCCGCCGCGCGAGTCGGGGAGAATGAGGGGATGGACTGGCAGACACCCGAGGACGCCGTGCCGTCGGCGTTCGTCTCGGAGGCCAGTCGCCGCGCCCTCACCGGCGCGCCACCGGCGAGCGGCGCCTGGCGCGAGGGCGACCCCGCCGGCGACCGCCGATTCGCGCGGGTCGGGCCGCTCGCGCTCGAGCGCGGCGGCGAGCTGCCCTCCGTCACCATCGCCTACGAGACCTGGGGCGAGCTCGACGCCGACGGCGGCAACGCGGTGCTCGTGCTCCACGCGCTCACCGGCGACAGCCACGTGCTCGGCGACGCCGGACCCGGCCACGCCACCGCCGGATGGTGGCCCGGGGTCGTCGGACCGGGCGCCCCGATCGACACCGAGCGCTACTTCGTCGTCGCGCCGAACATGCTCGGCGGCTGCCAGGGCTCGACCGGCCCGGCGTCGATGGCGCCGGACGGCCGGGAGTGGGGACCGCGCTTCCCGTACGTCACGATCCGCGACCAGGTGGCGGCGCAGCGCGCGCTCGCCGAGCGGCTCGGCATCCGCAGCTGGGCGGCCGTCGTCGGCGGGTCGATGGGCGGCATGCAGGCGCTGGAATGGGCCGTCGGGCACCCGGAGCTCGTCGAGCGGGTCGGCGTGCTCGCCTCGCCGCCGCTCTCCGGCGCCGACAGCATCGCGCTCGACAGCGTGCAGTCGGAGGCGATCCGCATGGACCCCGCGTTCGCCGGCGGCGACTACTACGACGCCGCCGACGGCCAGGGTCCGCACCGCGGCCTGGCGCTCGCCCGCCGGATGGCGCTGCTCAACTACCGCTCGCCGACCGAGCTCGACGACCGCTTCGCGCGCAGCTGGCAGTCCGGCATCAGCCCGCTCGGCGGCGGCGGGGTGTTCGCGGTGGAGAGCTACCTCGGCTTCCACGGCAACAAGTTCACGCGGCGCTTCGACGCGAACAGCTATCTCGCACTCGTCGCCGCGATGGACTCGCACGACGTCGGCCGCGATCGCGGCGGTGTGGATGCGGCGCTCGCCACCGCCACCGCGACCGCCCTGGTGCTCGGCGTCGACAGCGACCGGCTGTACCCGGTGAGCGGCCAGGCGGTCATCGCGCGCGGGCTGCGCGGCTCGCTCGACGGCGGCGTCCCGGTGGTCATCGCCTCGCCGTACGGCCACGACGCGTTCCTCATCGAGACCGAGGCGGTCGGCGCGCAGCTCGCGCGGCTGCTCGCGGCCCCGGGATCGCTCGGCGCGACCCGCTCGGACGGCTCAGCCCGCTCGGACGGCTGAGCCCGTCGAAGCCCCGAGCCGTTAAACGGGAATCGGGGGCCGCGTCCCCCGACACGGCCCCCGCATTACTCCCCCATGGGATGCAGTCCCCACTGGCATCCCGTCAGGACGGTGTCCGGATCCCCCGATCCGCGCCTTGCGGCGAACCATCCCTCAAGTGGCTGTCCGGCCTTCCGGCCGGTTCCCCCTCTGTGGCACGAGACTATCCAGCGCGTCGCGCCGCGTGGCATCCCCAACGCGGGGGTCATTCTGGGAGCATGGTGGGGACCGCGCTTCGGCGGTCCGCGGAGGCCTGGTCGGCCTCCCGAGGCGCCGGACTCGGCGGAAAGAGCATATGGAACTGATCACCCGGGAGCGGGACGGGCTGCTGCAGCAGGCCGCCCGCGTGTACGGGCTGAGCTTCACCATCGTCTCGATGCTGTGCCTCGTCGTGCCGGGCACGGTGCCCTCGGGCGCGCTGCTCGCGGCCGCGGTGCCGTACGCCCTCCTCGTGCTCGCGCAGTGGCGCATCGGCGTGAGCCGCAACCCGGTGTGGGTGATCCTGACGATCGTCGCCGTCGCCGCGATCATGGCGGTCGCCACCGTCGGCGCCGCGGCGGCCGGCGGCGCACCCGGCCCGGGCGTGCTCGCCACCTGCCTCGTGCTCGCGACCTGCTCGGCGTCGTCCGTCGCCCTGACGCTGACGTCCTCCATCGGGCGGCGGATCCTGCTCGTCGCCGCGTTCCTCGCCGTCGGCGGCGTCACGGTGGCCCTCACCGGCGACCTGCAGCCGTGGATCCGCACGATCGGCCCGCTCGCGATGGGCTGGGTCGTGCCGACGTTCATCGCCGTCTGGATCAGCGCGGGCGTGCCGGCGGTCGACAAGCGCATCCGCAGCATCGGCCGCGCCCACCAGACCGAGCGCCAGGCGTCGGAGCGCGAGGCCCAGCGGCGCCAGTCCGCCCGGCTGCTGCACGACACGGTGCTCGCGACGCTCACCCTGCTCGCCCACTCCGGCGTCGGCGTCAGCGTCGACGCGCTCCGCGAGCAGGCCGCGGGGGACGCGCGCCTGCTGCGGCAGCTGCGCCTCGGCTCGACCCCGACCCCCCAGCAGAGCGGCGTCTACAACCTGACCCCCGTCTCCGAGTCGGAGCTCGGCACGACGCTCGAGAGCGTCAAGAGCCGCTTCGGCCGGATGGGGCTCGAGGTCACCTGGCACGGCACCGGCCAGCTGCTGCTGCCGAGCCACATCCTCGATGCGTTCCTGCTCGCGCTCGCGGAGTGCCTCGAGAACGTGCGCCGCCACTCCGGCGTGATCGAGGCCCACGTGACCATCACGGAGGACGAGACCACCGTCCGCGCGCTCGTCACCGACCAGGGCGTCGGCTTCGACATCGCCGACGTCGACGAGGCGCGCCTCGGGTTCAAGGAGTCGGTCGTGGCCCGGCTGCGCGACGTCGGCGGCAACGCCCGCCTGTTCTCCGCGCCCGGCGCCGGCACCACGGTCGTGCTGGAGGTGCCCCGATGAGCCCGCGCACCCCCGGCCGCCGCCGCCAGTCGCTGCCCACCGAGACCGGCATCCCCGAGGAGAACACACTCGGCATCGTCGTCGGCCGCGCCGGCCGGGCCATGGCGAGCACCGCGCGGCGCCTCACCCGCCCCGGCTCCCCCTACCGCGCCGGGCTCGGCGGCAACTTCCTCGCGCTCGGCGCCGGCATCGTCGTCGGCCTCCGCGCGCTCTCCGGCCTCGTGCAGTTCGCCTCGCAGTGGACCGAGTACGACTCGCCGCTCATCGCGCTCGTGGCCTGGGTGGTGCTGCTCGTCACGCTCGCCGCCATCGTGATCACCGCCCGGGTGGTCGGCGACCGCTTCCCGACCTGGATGCTGCTGGTCGCCCTCGCCGGCCTCGCCGCCGCCGTGGTGCTCGATCTCACCGCGATCTGGACCATCCACGATGTCGGCAGGACGGCCACCGCCTCCTCCGTCGCCGGCATGGCCCTGCTGCTCATGGTCACGTTCCGCGGCCGCGTCGAGCTGACGGTGTCCGCGATCGTCGCCGGCGTGGTCATGGCCGTGGCGGCCTTCCTCGACACCGAGCCGCTCGACTCCACGACGATCGCGTCGCAGATCCTCGTGGTCGCGGCGACCGCGCTGCCCGCCATCCTCGGCATCACGATCGTGGAGGGCTTCCGCTACCTCGTGCAGGTCGAGCTGGATCGCGCGCTCGTGCAGAGCACCGTGCAGGCGCCGCGCTTCGCGGTGGGCATGCTCGCCTCCGAGGAGCTCGCCCGCCTCGACCTCGCCGCCGAGGAGCTGTTCGACGGCATCGCGGAGAGCCGGGTGCGGCTGCCGCTGAGCCCTCGCTCGTCGTCGGTCGCCGCGTCGCTCGCCACCGAGCTGCGACTGCACCTCATCGAGGGCCGCCGCGAGACCTGGCTCTACCACGCGGTCAGCGAGTCCGAGATGCTCGGCAAGGGCGTCACGCTCGTCGACAAGTCGAGCCTGGCCGGTCTGCTCGACCCCGGGCAGCGCGACGGGCTGCTGCAGACGGCGTGGATGCTCGTCAACGACACCCGCAAGGCGTCGGCGCGCGGCGCCTCCCGCTCAGTGTCGCTGCAGCTCGGCCCCGCGGCGCCGTCGGGCGGCGGCAAGGTCACCGTGCCGATCATCATCACCTCGACCGGGATCCCCCGCAATCGCGTGGATCCCTCGATCTGGGACGCCCTGGGTCGGGTCGGGCGATACTCTGACACCACCCAGGATTCGAGCCTGCGGGTGGACATCGAGTGCCTCGTCGACAATCCGGCTGAGGTCTGAGCCACCCCGGAGATCCGGGATATGGAGGGAACCCATCACATGAGCACCTACCCCGAGCGCATCCGCCTCGCCCTGGTCGACGACCACAAGATGCTCCTCGGGGCTCTGACGGAGTGGATCCGCAACGCCGCCGACGAGATCGACATGGTCGCCGCCGTCACGACGTGGCCCGAGCTGCTGACGCACTCGGCCTTCCCCGTCGACGTCGTGCTGCTCGATCTCGACCTCAAGGACAACATCCCGGTCGCGCTGAAGATCTCGACCCTGAAGCAGAGCGGCGTGCGGGTCGTGCTCATGAGCACCTACTCCGAGCCGAACGTCGTGCGGGAGGCCCTCGCGGCCGGCGCCCTCGGCTACCTCGTGAAGAGCGAGGAGGCGACCATGATCGTCGAGGCGATCCGCGCCGCGGCGCAGGGCGAGAGCTTCATCTCGGCCGAGCTCGACCTCGCGATCAACGCGGCCGACATCGGCGGCGCGCCGAAGCTCTCCGCGCAGGAGCGCCGCGTCATGGCGCTGTACGGCGGCGGCGAGCCCGTGAAGGCGGTCGCCTACAAGCTCGGCATCTCCGAGGAGACCGCGAAGAGCTACCTCAAGCGCATCCGCGAGAAGTACCGGGTCGCGGGCATCGACGTGGGCACGAAGGTGGCGCTACGACGCCGCGCCATCCAGGACGGCATCCTGATCCAGGACGCGCCCACCGGCACCTTCTGAGCGGATCCTCGAGCGGCGGTCGAGCCCGAGGCTGATCGCCGTCAGGCCGAGTCCGATCACGGCCAGCAGCACGCCGACCCACGACGGGGCGACGAAGCCGAACCCGGCCGCGATCACGACGCCGCCGAGCGCGGCGCCGAGGCTGTTGCCCATGTTCAGCGCCGAGTGGTTGATCGCGGCGGCGAGCGTCTGCGCGTCGCCGGCGACATCCATCAGCCGCGTCTGGATGACCGGGCCGACGCTGCCCGCGACGGCCCCCACCAGGAACAGGCCGAGGTAGAGCGACGCGATCCAGGCCGCGCCGAGCGCGGTCACCGCGAGGGCGACGATGAGCGCCGGGATCACGATGAGCAGCGAGCGGCTCGGTCCGATGCGGTCGGCCATCCGGCCGCCGACGACGTTGCCGAGCGTCATCCCGAGCCCCACGACGACGAGCGAGATGGGCACGGTCGCCACCGGCAGCCCGGCGACCTCCGTCGTCAGCGGGGACACGTAGCTGTAGACGGCGAAGAATCCGCCGAACCCGATCGCGCCGACGCCGAGG
The DNA here is from genome assembly GCF_058809295.1 of Schumannella sp. GW821-FHT10F01. Classification (NCBI taxonomy): domain Bacteria; kingdom Bacillati; phylum Actinomycetota; class Actinomycetes; order Micrococcales; family Microbacteriaceae; genus Schumannella; species Schumannella sp. GW821-FHT10F01. The sequence goes on along the minus strand of NZ_JBXASM010000010.1, from coordinate 112,379 downwards.
GTGAGCCAGAGCTGGCCGCGGCGGAGCGCGCTGAGCTCGCGGCGGAACGTCGCCGCCCGGTCGCCGCCCTGGTTCGGCACGACGAGGGCGATGGCGACGAGCGTCAGCGCGAAGATCGCGGCGACGACGCCGTAGGCGATCCGCCATCCGGCGTGCTGCCCGATCCAGGTGATCGCCGGCACACCGACGACGTTCGCGATCGTGAGCCCCGACAGCACCAGCGCGACGCCGCGGGCGCGCTTGCCCGGGCCCATCAGCGAGGCGGCGACGAGGGACGCGACGCCGAAGTACGCGCCGTGCGGCAGGCCGGCGAGGAACCGCGCGCCGACGACGAGCGGGAAGGTCGGCGCGAGCGCGGAGAGCAGGGTGCCGATCGTGAACGCGGTCGCGAGCGCGAGCAGCAGGCGCTTGCGCGGGAACCGCGCCGCCGTGGCCGCGATGGTCGGCGCTCCGACCACGACGCCGAGCGCGTAGGCGGACACCATGATGCCGGTCTGCGCGATGGCGTCGTCGGGCTGCCGCGCGGCCAGCGCCGGCAGCAGATCGCGCGAGATCTCGGGCAGCAGGCCCATGGCGACGAACTCGGTGGCGCCGATGGCGAAGCCGCCGAGCGCGAGCGCGAGGAGGGCGAGGCGCGTGCGCGCCGGGGAGAGCTGGGTCATGAGACGGCCTTCGAGGACAGAGCGGTGGTGGTGCTCGCCGTCGAGCCGGGTCCCATGCTACCGCCGGGCTCCGACCGCCGGTCGGGATCGGGCGCTAGGCCAGGTCGCCGAGCGCGGCCTCGAGCCGCTCGACCTTGCCATCGAGCTCGCCCCTGTGGCCGGGCCGGAGGTCGGCCTTGAGCACGAGCGAGACGCGGGTGCCGTAGGCGGCGACCGCCTCGGTCGCCGCCTTGACGACGGCGAAGACCTCGTCCCACTCCCCCTCGAGCTCGGTGAACATCGACGAGGTGCGGTTCGGCAGCCCGGACTCGCGGACGACGCGGACCGCGGCGGCGACGGCGTCGTGCACCGAGCCGTCCTCCGCTGCTGACGGTCCGCCGGACGGGGCGACGCTGAAGGCGACGATCATGGGGTGGCTCCTTCCGGGAGCGGGGCGGCGGCGCCCGCGGTCGCGGGTGCCGGACGGATGGCGGCGGTGCGCACCAGCCCGGCGACCGCGATCGCGAGCAGCGCCACCTCGGCGAGGTTGCGGAGGACGAGCACCGTGACGCCGATCGGGTTCAGCCCGATCACGGCGTCGTAGAACAGCGGGTAGACGCCCTGCGTCAGCAGCGCGAGCACGAGCGCGACGACGGCCGGCACCGTGAAGCCGCCGGGGCGGCGCACGCCGAGCCGCAGCATCCCGAGCGCGATCGGCACCGCGATCCACGAGACGAACTGCGGCGAGCCGACCTTGTTCGTCACGAGCAGCGCGACCACCACCGCGAGGGCGAGCCAGGGCAGCATCCGCGTCGCGTCCGCTCCGCGGCGGAGGCCGAGCACCGCGATGAGCAGCAGCACCGCGACGACCGCGACGAGCACCGGCGTGAGCACGGCCGCGACCGTGGCGACGCCGTCGCCGCGCAGCTGGTACGTGAGCAGCACGGTGTCGTAGTAGAGCGACCAGGGCCCGCCCGCTGCGGCGGCGAGCATGAACGGGGCGGCCGCCGGCGCCTCGACCTGCAGCCCGCGTCCGGCCTGCTGGGTGATGAAGCTGAGCACGTTCCCGCCGCTGCCGAGGATCTCGGCCACCGCGACGATGACCGCCGAGGTGCCGAGGGCCGTGAGCAGGATCGCGCGGCGACGCGAGTCCGCGACGAGCAGGACGGCGACGAGCGCGGCCGGCCACACCTTGATCCAGGCGCCCGCGGTGAGCAGCCCCGCCGCGATCCGCGGATGCCGGGTCAGCAGCACGACGGCCGCCAGCCCGAGCGGCACGGTGACGCTGTCGATGCGGCCGAGCGCGATCGGGCCGAGGGCGAGGAGGTAGGCGATCCAGCCGGCCGCGACGACCACCCGCCGGCGGTCCGTGCCGTGGCCCAGCAGGATGCGGAACGCCGCCGCGTTCAGCAGCGACACCATGACGAGCCAGCCGACCGGATACGCCTGCGGCACCAGGAGGTGCGGCAGCACGATCGGCAGCAGGGCGCCGACCGGGTAGACGAAGGGCGCGCCGAGGCCGGGCCAGCGCCCCGCGATGCCCTCCGCGATCCAGTACGGGTACACCCACTGCACGTCGCCGAGGGGCTGTCCCGGGCCCGCGAGGTTCATCGCGATCAGCCACAGGTGCACGGCGGCGAACGGGATCCAGAGCAGAGAGGCGCGCCGCACCTGTCCAGGGTAGGCGTCCTGCCGCGCCGGTCGATGTCACCGGATGACGCCGCGCGCGATCGGCATTCCGGTGTGCGCCATGATGATGCCATGACCCGGACCGTGCTCTCGCGCCGTCGCGCGCTCGCCACCGCCGCCGCGGCGGCCCTCGCTCTCGCCCTCGCCGCGTGCTCCGGCGGCACCGGCGCCGCCTCGGGCGGCGACTACGTGACGCAGGGCAAGCTCACCATCGCCACGGGCGACCCGGCGTACCCTCCGTACGTCATCGACGACAAGCCCCAGTCCGGCAAGGGCTACGAGGCCGCCGTCGCCTACGCGGTCGCCGAGCAGCTCGGCTTCGCGAAGAAGGACGTCGTCTGGGTGCGCACCGACTTCGAGAAGGCGATCGCGCCGGGTCCCAAGGACTTCGACCTCAACATCCAGCAGTACTCGATCGACGCCACCCGCGCGAAGAAGGTCGACTTCTCCTCGCCGTACTACGTCGCGACGCAGGCCGTGCTGACGGTCAAGGGCACGCCGGCCTCCGGCGCGACCTCCCTCGCCGATCTCAAGGACGTGCTGTTCGGCGTCGCCACGGGCACCACGAGCGCGAGCCTCATCGAGCAGGAGATCGCGCCGACGCAGCAGACGCAGATCTTCAACTCGAACGACGACGCGGTCGCGGCCCTCAAGGCCGGCCAGGTGGACGCGATCGTCGTGGACTTCCCGACCGCGCTCTACCTCGCCTCCGCCGAGCTCGACGACGGCGAGGTCGTGGGGCAGCTCCCGTCGAGCTCCGGCGGCGAGAAGTGGGGCTTCCTGCTCGCCAAGGACTCCCCGCTCACCGCGAAGGTCACGAAGGCGGTCGACGCGCTCCGCAGCGACGGCACCCTCGACGAGCTGGAGGCGACCTGGATGTCCGGCGACTCCGGGGCGCCCGTCCTGAAGTGACCGCGGCCGAGATCAGCGAGGTCGAGCTCGGCCGCCGCTCCTACCGGCGCCGTCAGAGCGTCCGGTCGGTGCTGGTCGCCGCGCTCTCGACCGTCGTCTTCGCGGCGCTCGTCTGGTGGCTGCTGATCTCCACGCCCGGCTGGGCGGCCGTGCAGGTGTCGTTCTTCAACCCCGACAGCTGGGTGCAGGCGTGGCCGCGCGTCGCGGCGGGCTTCGTCACGAACCTGCGCATCCTGCTCGTCACGAGCCTCGCGGTCGCCGTGCTCGGCACGCTCGTGGCGGCGATCCGGACGCTCCGGGGCGCGGTGTTCTTCCCGCTCCGCGCGCTGGCGACCGCCTACACCGACACCTTCCGCAGCCTGCCGCTCATCATCGTGCTGTACCTGATCGGGTTCGGCGTGCCGGCGCTCGGGATCGTGCCGGGCCGGATCCCGGTCGAGCTGCTCGGCATCGCCGCGCTGACCCTGACCTACTCGTCGTACGTCGCCGAGGTGCTGCGCGCGGGGCTCGAGTCGGTGAACCCGTCGCAGGTGATGGCGGCCCGCTCGCTCGGCCTCGGCCGCGGCCAGACGCTGCGGCACGTGCTGCTCCCCCAGGCGCTCCGCAACGTCACGCCGGCGCTGATGAACGACTTCGTGTCGCTGCAGAAGGACGTCGGCCTCGTCTCGGTGCTCGGCGCCGTGGATGCCGTCCGCGCCGCCCAGAGCGAGGCGAACCTGCTGTTCGACTACACGCCCTACGTCGTCGCCGGCGTGCTGTTCGTGCTGCTGGGCATCCCGTGCATCCGGTTCGTCGACTGGTACACGGCACGGCTGCGCCGCCGCGAGCGGATCGGGGTGATCGCGTGACCGACCCGTCGTCGTCGGTGCTCCGCCTCGAGGACGTGCGCAAGTCCTACGGCACGACGACCGTGCTCGACGGGGTGTCGCTCGACGTGGGCGAGCACGAGGTCGTCGCGCTGATCGGGCCGAGCGGATCCGGCAAGTCGACCCTGCTGCGCTGCGCGAACCTGCTGGAGCGCATCGACGACGGCCGCATCCGGCTGCGCGGCGAGGACATCAGCGACCCGCGCGTGCGGCCCGATCCGGTGCGGGCGCGGTTCGGCGTCGTGTTCCAGCACTTCAACCTGTTCCCGCACCTCAGCGTGATCGACAACGTGACGCTGCAGGCCCGCAAGGTGCGACGGCTCCCGCGGGCCCAGGCCGAGGAGCAGGCGATGCGCGCCCTCGACCGCGTCGGCCTCGCGGCCTTCGCCCGGCAGCATCCGGATCGGCTCTCCGGCGGCCAGCAGCAGCGTGTGGCGATCGCCCGGGCGGTCGCCTCCGATCCCGAGGTGCTGCTCCTCGACGAGATCACGAGCGCGCTCGATCCGGAGCTGGTCGGCGAGGTGCTCGGGCTCGTGCGCGAGCTCGCCGTTCAGGGCCGCACGATCCTCATGGCAACGCACGAGATGGCGTTCGCGCGCGACGTCGCGCACCGGGTCGTCTTCCTCGACGGCGGGCGGATCGTCGAGGACGGGCCGCCCGAGCAGGTGCTCGGCGCGCCGCGGCACGAGCGCACGCGCGCGTTCCTGTCGCGACTCAGCGGCTGACGCGGTCAGCGCCGCGCGACCAGCTCGGCGATCGTAGCCGGGAGCGCCGCGACGAGGTCGAGGATCGTGAAGGGTCCCCCTGCGCTCGCCCGACGGGCCGCCAGCCCGTGCACGACCGCACCGGAGGCCGCGATCGGCACCAGCACCGAGGCGTCCGCGGCGATCTCGTCGGCGTGCGTCGCGACCAGCGCCCCGAGCACGCCGGCGAGGGCGTCGCCGGCGCCCGCGGTGGCGAGCCACGGGGTCGCGGAGGCGGCCGTCGCCAGGGTGCCGTCGGGCGCCGCGACGTGGGTGACGGCGCCCTTCAGCAGCACCACCGCGTCCAGTCGTGCGGCGGCGTCGAGGGCCGCCGTACGCGGGTCGCCGAGGATGTCGCCCTTCTCCGTGCCGAGCAGGCGGGCCAGCTCGCCGGCGTGGGGGGTCAGCAGAACGGGTCCGGACGCCCGCGTCCGCAGGTCGAGTCCCCCGCCGTCGAGCACGACCGCCACGTCCTGCTCGAGCGCGGACGCGATGCGCGCCGCCGTCTCGCGATCGCGGTCGGCATCCTGCCCCGACCCGATCACCCAGGCCTGCACGCGCCCGTCGGCGGTCACGGTCTCCGGACGACGCTGCAGCACCAGCCGCGACGGGCGCCCCGGACCGAGGTAGCGCACCATGCCGACGCCGGTGTGGAGGGCCGCGTCGACGCCGAGCACCGCGGCGCCGGGATAGCGCGCCGAGCCCGTCACGAAGCCGACGACGCCCCGCGAGTACTTGTCGTCGTCGTCCGACGGCAGCGCGATCCAGCGCGCCGCGTCATCGGGGGTCAGCTCGCCGGTACCGGTCATCGCTGCAGGATAGTTTGGCCCGGTGAGCATCACCATCCCCGGCCGGGTCGTCGTCTTCGACTACGGGGAGGTCATCAGCCTCACGCCGAGCGAAGCCGATCGCGCGGCGCTCGTCGCGGTCGCCCGCGACGGCGCCCCGGCCTTCGACGCGGAGGCCTTCTGGGCCGCCTACTGGGCGCACCGGCACGACCTCGACCGCGGCACGATCCTGCCCGACGAGTACTGGCGGATCATCGGCGACGAGACGGGCGCGGACTGGGATGCGGCCCGGCTGCACGAGCTCTGGGCGGCGGACTTCCGCAGCTGGTTCTCCGTCGAGCGCCCGACCGTCGAGCTCATCGCGCGGCTGCACGACGGCGGCACGCGGATCGCCATCCTGTCGAACGCGGGGTTCGACTTCGCCGATCCGCTGCGCCACTCGCCGCTGGGCACGTGGATGGAGCAGGTGTTCATCAGCGCCGAGCTCGACGAGCTGAAGCCGGGGGCGCGGATCTACGAGATCGTCGCCGAGCGGCTCGGCATCGAGCCCGCCGCGATGATCTTCGTCGACAACAAGGCCGAGAACGTGGCCGGCGCCGAGGCGCTCGGGATCACGGGGCACCACTACACGGGGCCGGACGGGCTGCGGGACTTCCTGCTCGGGCTGGCCGGACCGCCCGTGCCGCACGGCGCCGGCGGGCTCGACGCGGGCGACGAGCTCGACGCCGGTCACGACGCGTGAGCGCGGGCACTGGAGGCGCCGCGCGCCGCGGGGTCTCGCTGTTCGACCCGATCCGGATCCGCGACGTCGAGATCCGCAATCGTGCGTGGGTGCCGGCGCTCTGCCAGTACTCGGTGCTCGCCGAGGACGGCGTGCCGGTCGACTGGCACCTCGTGCATCTCGGCTCGTTCGCCCGCGGCGGCGCGGGGCTGGTCATCGCGGAGGCGACCGCCGTCGTGCCGGAGGGGCGGATCTCGCCTCGCGACACCGGGATCTGGAACGACGCGCAGGTCGCGGCCTGGCGTCCGATCACCCGCTTCCTCCGCGAGCAGGGCGCCGTGCCCGGCCTCCAGCTCGCGCACGCGGGCCGCAAGGCCTCCGTGGCGCGCGAGTGGGACGAGGACGCCGCGTGGATCCGCCCGGAGGGCACGCTGCCGCCCGCCGACGGCGGCTGGGAGACGGTCGGCCCGTCGGCGATCCCGTTCGAGGGCTTCGCCGCGCCCCGTGCGCTCGCGGTCGACGAGCTGCCGGCGCTCGTCGACGCGTTCCGGGCCGCGGCGCGCCGGGCGCTCGAGGCGGGCTTCGAGCTGCTCGAGCTGCACGCCGCCCACGGCTACCTGCTGCACCAGTTCCTCTCCCCGCTGTCGAACCGCCGCGACGACGCCTACGGCGGCACGCTCGAGAACCGGGCGCGCCTCCTGCTCGAGATCGTCCGCGCCGTTCGGGCGGAGGTCGGCGAGGGCATCCCGCTGCTGGTCCGGTTCTCGGCGACCGACTGGGCGGACGGCGGCTGGGACGTCGCGCAGACCTCGATCGTCGCCGGCTGGGCGCGCGAGGCGGGCGCCGACCTGTTCGACGTGTCGAGCGGCGGACTGGTGCCGGGCGTGCGCATCCCCGTCGGCCCCGGCTACCAGGTGCCGTTCGCGGAGCGGATCGCCGAGGACGCGGAGGTCGACACCGCCGCGGTCGGGCTGCTCGTCGAGCCGCGCCAGGTGGCCGAGCTGCTGGCCGGCGGCACGGTGGATGCGGTGCTCCTCGGCCGCGCCATGATGCGCGACCCGCACTGGGTGCTCCGCGCGGCGCGCGAGCTCGGCGCCGACGCGACCCCGCTCGCGACGCAGCAGCGCTGGCCGGCGCAGTACCGCCGCGCCATCCCGCGCGACGGCGCCGCCTGGTGACCGCCTCGGACTAGGGCAGGCGGCCCACGTAGACGAACTCGTTGTACGGGAACACCTTGCCGGCGGGCCGCGGGAACGGGAACGAGTACTGGCGGATCGGCTCCGCTCCGATGGTGCGGCCGAGGTCGCGCAGGCCGTCCTCGTCGACGAAGCGCACGTGCGTGGCATCCGTCTTGTAGCCGGCCTCCTGCGGGCAGATCAGGCAGAGCAGGCCGCCCGGCTTCACGTAGGGCGCGTAGATCTTCAGGAGCTCCTCGGTGCCCTCCGTGGGCATGTGCTCGGCGACGTGCGCGAGCAGCATCGAGTCGAACGACCCGAGCACCGCATCCGGCGACTCGAAGAACTCGTCGGCGGTGTACGCCGTCAGCCCGCGCTCGCGCGAGATGTCGATGGAGTACTTGTTGTGGTCGACGCCGACGCCCTGGCCGATGTGGGCGAGGTTGCGGCCGATCCCCGATCCGACGTCGAGCACCCGGCCGAGCCCGAGCCGGCGGATGTTCCAGCGGTACGGGGCCTGCACGTTGAACAGGCGCCGGATCGGCGACTGGTCGAGCTTGCGCAGCCGCTCGGCGTACGCCTCGACGGCGGTGGCGGGCGAGGTGTCGCTGTCGTCGGTCACGGGGCCTCCGGTCTCGTGTCGCACGCCCGAGGACGGGCGCGATCGCGTCTGCCGCTCAGGCTAGCGCGGTCGGTCGTCAGGACGGCCAGCGACGCACGGGCGCCGGGCGGGGCCGCAGCCGGCTAGCGCCGGGTGGCGTCCTGCACCTCGCCGACGAGCTCCTCGATGATGTCCTCGAGGAAGACGACGCCGCGGGTCGCGCCGTTCTCGTCGAACGCGCGCGCGACGTGCAGGCCGGATCGCCGCATGATCGCGAGCGCGTCCTCGAGGTCGGTGTCGCGGAACAGCGAGATCAGCTGGCGGATGCGCTTCGGCGGCACCGGGTCGTCGAACTCGTCGTCGTCGAGGTCGATGACGTCCTTGAGGTGCACGTAGCCGGTCGGCTCGCCCTCCTCGTCGACGAGGACGTAGCGGCTGAAGCCGTTCTGCGCGACCGCGCGCTCCACCTCGGCCGGCGAGGCGGCCTCCGGCAGCGTCACGAGATCCGGCACCGCGATCGCGACGTCGCGCACCTTCTTCTCCGTGAACTCGAACGCGTTGCTCAGCGTGCCGGTCGTGTCGGTGAGCACGCCCTCCCGAGTCGAGGTGGCGACGATCGTGGACACCTCGTCGAGCGTGAACGCGCTCGTCGCCTCGTTCTTCGGCTCGACGCGCAGCAGTCGCAGCGCGCCGTTGGCGACCGCGTTCAGCGCGACGATCACCGGGCGGAACACCATCGACACGGCGACCAGCGGCGGCGCGAGCAGCAGCACGGCGCGGTCCGGCACCGAGAACGAGAGGTTCTTCGGCACCATCTCGCCGAACACCACGTGCAGGAACGACACGATGATCAGCGTGATCGCGAACGCGATCGGCACGATCGCCTCCTCCGGCAGGCCGGTGAGGTGCAGCGGGCCCTCGAGGAGGTGGTGGATGGCGGGCTCGGACACGTTGAGGATCAGCAGCGAGCACACGGTGATGCCGAGCTGGCTCGTCGCGAGCATGAGCGTGGCGTGCTCCATCGCGTACAGCGCGGTGCGCGCGGAGCGCGACCCGGCCTCGGCGCGCGGCTCGATCTGCGACCGGCGGGCCGAGATGACCGCGAACTCGGCGCCGACGAAGAACGCGTTGACGATGAGCAGCACGACCAGCCAGACGATGCCCCAGACGTCGCTCATCGGGCGGCCTCCTCGGTCGTGGTCTCCGCCGCGGCGTCGTCGGACGGCCGCGGCGTGAAGCGGATGCGGTCGATGCGGCGGCCGTCCATCCGCTCGACGCGGAAGGTGCCGGCGTCGGTCGAGACCTCGTCGCCGGGGACGGCGAGGCGTCCGAGCTCGCTGAGCACGAACCCGGCGACGGTCTCGTAGGGGCCGTCCTCCGGCACGGTGACGCCCGCCCGCTCGAGCAGCTCGTCCGGGCGCAGCGCGCCGGGGAACGTGAGCCAGCCGCGGCTGCGCACCACGTCGGCGCGGGAGCGGTCGTGCTCGTCGGACACCTCGCCGACGAGCTCCTCGACGAGGTCCTCGAGCGTGACGACGCCGGCCGTGCCGCCGTACTCGTCGACGACGATCGCGAGCTGGTAGCCCTGCCCGCGGAGCTCGCCGAGCAGCGTGTCGAGCTTCATGGTCTCGGGCACGCGGAGCGCCTCCGTCTGCAGCGCCGAGACCGGCACCTGCTCGCGGCGCTCGCGCGGCACGGAGACGGCCTGCTTGAGATGCACGACGCCCACGACGTCGTCGATGTCGTCGTCGAGCACGGGGAACCGCGAGAAGCCGGTGCGGCGCGCGAGGTCGATGACGTCCTGCGCGCTGCCGGTGCGGTCGATGCTGGTGACGCGCGGACGCGGGGTCATCGCCTCCGACGCGTCGTGGTCCGCGAACACGAGCGTGCGCGCGAGCAGTGTCGCGGTGTCGCGGTCGAGCGAGCCCTCACGGGCGGACCGGCGGACGAGGCTGTAGAGCTCCTCCGCCGTGCGAGCGGAGCTGAGCTCCTCGCGCGGCTCGACGCCGATCGCGCGGAGGATCGCGTTCGCGGTGTTGTTGAGCAGCGCGACGAACGGCTTGAAGACGAGGCTGAAGCCGAGCTGGAACGGCGCGACGATCTTCGCCGTCTGCCGCGTCACCGACAGCGCGAGGTTCTTCGGGATCAGCTCGCCGAGGATCATCGAGAGCAGCGTGGCGACGAGCACGGCGACGACGGACGAGATGACGTCCTGCGCCGCCTCCGCCAGCCCGATCGCCGCGACGACGGGCTCGAGCCAGTGCGCGAACGCCGGCTCGAGCGTGAAGCCGGTGAGCAGCGTCGTCAGCGTGATGCCGAGCTGCGCGCTCGAGAGGTGCGTCGAGGTGTGGCGCAGGGCGGAGATGACCGGGCCCAGGCCGGTCTCGCCCTTGTCCTTCCGCGACTCCAGCTCGGCGCGGTCGAGGTTGACGAGCGAGAACTCGCTCGCCACGAAGAAGCCGGTTCCGACGGTGAGGACGAGGCCGGCGAGCAGCAGCAGCCACTCGTAGCCCATCAGCTCGCCCTCCGTCCGTGTCGGTCCGGCACGGGTCTATGGCAGGGGGCGCTCGTCTGAGACGGGGGGTCGTCCATTATGCGGCGAGTCTAGCGGGAGCGCCGCGGGCCGAACTGGGCGGATACCAGGAGCGGGGCGCGGTCAGCCGCGTCGGAGTCGCGGACGCGACAGCAGCTCGGGCAGTCGGTCGAGGTCGTCGTCGCTCGCGATGCTGATGCCTCGATCGACCAGCGAGAGCAGTCGGACGGAGTGTCCAGCGCGCGCAGCGGCCTCGACCTTGTGGTGCCCGTCGAGCAGGAAGTGGGTGAGAACCCAGTGCGCGGCGTGGTCCGGGCCCCGATCGACCGCCGGTTGCAGCACGTCCAGGATCGAGTAGGCGACCGCGGTCGCGCCGTCGCGGCCCTCGTACGCGTGGACGGTGGCCGGGTCGTTCCAGGACGGCGGGACCAGCGGCACGAGCATCTCGAAGAGGTGGGCATCCCGATCGACGGCGGTCTCGAACGTCCGGTAGTACGGCGTCCCGGGGTCCTCGGGCAGTCCCGTCACCGGATCGACGCCCCACACCGCAGGCTGCTCGCGTCGGAAGTAGTCGTCGTCATCGCCGGGATGGACGAGCCGCGGTCTGACGTCCTCGAGCAGCACCGTGAAGTCGGAGCGCGCGACGAGGCCGCCGTAGGTGCTCAGCACGCCGGGATCGATCGAATCCAGCCCAGCGGCGAGCTGCGCGTTCGCAACGCCGACTGACGAGGTCGGCGCCTCCGCGCGGCGCTCGAAGATCGCCGGGCAGGTGCCGCACCAGATCGCCAGATCGAACGCGTCGCGTCCGTTCACCCGCAGCCGGCGGGCGGGGAACGCGACGCCGGGCGGGCGCGGCGGCGTCGGCACGGAGATCGCCGCATCCGTCTCCTCCACCCCGAGCCGCATCGGGCCGAGCGTGTCGATGATCACGAAGGCAGGCTATGCCGGACGGCGCATTCCGATCACCAGGAGACCGGGAGCGCCTTGCCCTCCTCGTAGCCGGCCGCCGACTGGAACCCGACGACCGCGCGCTCGTGGAAGGTCGCCAGGTCGGCGGCGCCCGCGTAGGTGAAGGACGAGCGCACGCCCGAGGTGATCATGTCGAGCAGGTCCTCGACCGACGGACGCAGCGGGTCGAGGTAGATCCGCGAGCTCGAGATGCCCTCCGCGAAGAGCTCCTTGCGGGCGAGCTGGTACGCGTCGAGGCGGCCGAAGCGCGCATGCACGGCTTTCGTGGACGCCATCCCCCAGCTCTGCTTGAAGACGCGGCCGTCCGCGTCGGACTCGAGCTCCCCGGGTGCCTCGATCGTGCCGGCGAACCAGGATCCGATCATGACGGAGGCGGCGCCGGCGGCCAGCGCGAGGGCGACGTCGCGCGGGTAGCGCACGCCGCCGTCCGCCCAGACGTGCGCGCCTGCCTCGCGCGCAGCCTCCGCCGTCTCGAGCACGGCGCTGAACTGCGGGCGGCCGACCGCGGTCATCATGCGCGTCGTGCACATGGCGCCCGGTCCGACGCCCACCTTGAGGATGTCGGCGCCGGCCTCGACCAGGTCGCGCACGCCCTCGGCGGTGACGATGTTGCCGGCGGCGATCGGCACCGGCAGCTTCAGCGCCGCGACCTCGCGGATGGCGCGGAGCATCGACTCCTGGTGGCCGTGGGCGGTGTCCATGACGAGCACGTCGACGCCGGCCGCGACGAGCGCCTTCGCCTTGCCGGCCGGGTCGCCGTTGATGCCGATCGCGGCGGCGACGCGGAGGCGCCCGCTCGCGTCCACGGCCGGGGAGTAGAGCGTCGAGCGCAGCGCGCCGCGGCGGCCGAGCGAGCCGATCACGCGGCCGTGCCGGCGGATGAGCGCCCACTCGACCCCCGCCTCCGCGAGCAGGTCGAAGGCGCGGTGCGGCGCGGACGGGTCGTCGAGGTCGTCCGCGTCGAGCCCGAGCACGGTGCCGTGCACGAGGTCGCCGAGGCGCGCGTCGGGCACGACCGAGGCGAGGCGCTCGGCGGGCACCGCCCCGATCTCCTCGCCGGCGCCGTCGACGACGAGCACGCCCCAGCCGGCCGACGGCGGCAGCTGGGCGAGCGCGTCCTGGGCGGTGGCGTCGCCCGGCAGCCGCAGCACGCCGTCGAACGCGACCGGCTGGTCCTTGACCCAGCGGATGGCGGCGTCGAGATCCTGCAGCGGCAGGTCCTGCGGCAGCACGGCGATGCCGCCGCGGCGCGCGAGGGTCGCCGCGAGGCGCGGTCCCGTGACCGAGTTCATGTTCGCCGCGACGATCGGGATGGTCGCGCCGGTGCCGTCGCCGGGGGCGAGGTCGACGGCGAGACGGCTGCCGACATCCGACCTCGAGGGCACCAGGAAGACGTCCGAGTAGGTGAGGTCGTGGGCGGGGAGCTGGCCGGTGAACCGCATGCCCCCACGGTATCCGGCACGGGGGCGCGATTCCCGGGCGGATCCCCGGAACGGCGACGGCGCTCCCAGCGCGATGCGGTTAGGCTTGATCGCGGCGCGGCCGCCGCTGGCAGCGTCGAGATTCCCGAGGCAGAACAGCAATCGAAGGTGGGCGGTCGGCCGTGACGAGCCAGGTGACCGGTGTCAACTCGGAGGGCGACTCCTCCAACGGATTCGGAGCCAACGAGTGGCTCGTCGACGAGCTCTACGAGCGGTTCCTCGAGGACCGCGAGAGCGTCGACAAGAGCTGGTGGCCGATCCTCGAGGCCCGGCAGCGCGGTGCCGCGCAGGTGACCGACCCCACCCCGACCACCGCCATCCCGGTGCAGCAGGCCCAGGGGGCCCCGGCCGCTGAGGTCCCCGCCGCTGAAGCCCCCTCGGCTGAGCAGCCGCCGGCCGAGTCCCAGCAGGGCGGCGAGGCCCAGATCCCGGATGCCGTCGCCGACGCGCCCGCCCCGGCAGCGCCCGCCGCCGAGCAGCCGACCCCCACCGGCGCCGCGCCCGTCGCGCGCACCACGGGCGTGCAGGCGAAGCCGCAGCCGATCCCGGCCGAGGCGCCGCAGACCTCCAGCAACCCGGTCGTCGCCGACCGCGAGGACGTCGTCACGCCGCTGCGCGGCATGGCCAAGACCCTCGCCACGAACATGGACGCCTCGCTCAGCGTGCCGACCGCCACGAGCGTGCGCACGATCCCGGCGAAGCTGATGATCGACAACCGCATCGTCATCAACAACCACCTGCGCCGCGCCCGCGGCGGCAAGGTGTCGTTCACGCACCTCATCGCCTGGGCGATGGTGCGCACGCTGCAGGAGTTCCCGAGCCAGAACGTGTTCTACGACGAGCGCGACGGCAAGCCGGTCGTGGTCGCGCCGGCGCACATCAACCTCGGCATCGCGATCGACCTGCCGAAGCCGGACGGCACCCGCTCGCTCATGGTGCCGGGCATCAAGCGCGCCGACACGATGGGCTTCAGCGAGTTCCTCGCCGCCTACGAGGACGTCGTCGCCCGCGCCCGCGCGAACAAGCTCACCGCCGCCGACTTCCAGGGCGTCACGATCTCGCTGACCAACCCGGGCGGCATCGGCACCGAGCACTCGGTGCCGCGCCTGATGCGCGGCCAGGGCACGATCATCGGCGCCGGCGCGCTCGAGTACCCCGCCGCGTTCCAGGGCTCCGCCGCGAAGACGCTCGTCGAGCTCGGCATCGGCAAGACGATCACCCTGACGAGCACGTACGACCACCGCGTCATCCAGGGCGCCGGCTCCGGCGAGTTCCTCAAGCGCGTGCACACCAAGCTCATCGGCGGCGACGGCTTCTACGAGGACCTGTTCTCGGCCCTGCGCATCCCCTACGACCCGATCCACTGGGCCGAGGACATCAACGTCGACCTCTCGACCCGCGTCGGCAAGACCAGCCGGGTGCAGGAGCTCATCAACTCCTTCCGCGTGCGCGGCCACCTCATGGCCGACATCGACCCGCTCGAGTACCGCCAGCGCTCGCACCCCGACCTCGAGATCTCGACCCACGGGCTCACGTTCTGGGATCTCGACCGGGAGTTCGTCACCGGCGGCTTCGGCGGCAAGCGCGCCGCGCTGCTGCGCGACATCCTCGGCGTGCTCCGCGACTCCTACTGCCGCACCATCGGCGTCGAGTACATGCACATCCAGGACCCGGACCAGCGCGCCTGGTTCCAGGAGCGCCTGGAGCGCCCGTACGAGAAGCCCGGGCACGACGAGCAGCTCCGCATCCTGTCGAAGCTCAACGAGGCCGAGGCCTTCGAGACCTTCCTGCAGACGAAGTACGTCGGCCAGAAGCGCTTCAGCCTCGAGGGCGGCGAGTCGACCATCCCGCTGCTCGACGAGATCCTGCAGGGCGCCGCGGAGGCCGGCCTCGACGAGGTCGCCATCGGGATGGCGCACCGCGGCCGCCTCAACGTGCTCACGAACATCGCCGGCAAGACCTACGGCCAGATCTTCCGCGAGTTCGAGGGCACCCAGGACCCGAAGACCGTGCAGGGCTCCGGCGACGTGAAGTACCACCTCGGCACCGAGGGCAACTTCACCGCCGCGTCCGGCGAGCAGATCCCCGTCTACCTCGCGGCGAACCCGTCGCACCTGGAGGCCGTCGACGGCGTGCTCGAGGGCATCGTCCGCGCGAAGCAGGACCGCCGCAACGACGGCCGCTACGGCGTGCTGCCCATCGTGGTGCACGGCGACGCCTCGATGGCCGGCCAGGGCGTGGTGGTCGAGACGCTGCAGATGTCGCAGCTGCGCGCCTACCGCACCGGCGGCACCATCCACCTCGTCATCAACAACCAGGTCGGCTTCACGACGCCGCCGAGCGAGGGCCGCAGCTCGGTCTACTCGACCGACGTGGCGAAGACCATCCAGGCGCCGATCCTGCACGTGAACGGCGACGACCCGGAGGCCGTGGTCCGCGTCGCGGCGCTCGCCTTCGACTACCGCCAGCAGTTCAAGCGCGACGTCGTGCTCGACCTCGTCTGCTACCGCCGCCGTGGTCACAACGAGGGCGACGACCCGTCGATGACCCAGCCGCTGATGTACAACCTCATCGAGGCCAAGCGCAGCGTCCGGACGCTGTACACCGAGGCCCTCGTCGGCCGCGGCGACATCACGCAGGACGAGTACGACGCGGCGCACCAGGACTTCCAGGACCGCCTCGAGCGCGCGTTCGGGGAGACCCACGCCGCCCAGACCGGCACCATGCCGGTCGTCGGCGACGCGGGCGCCGTGTCCGACCTCGAGCGCCCGCAGGCCCAGCAGGACGACGCCGTCGGCGAGCCGGTCTCCACCGGCGTCGACGAGTCGGTCGTGCAGCTGGTCGGCGACGCGATGTCGAACCCGCCCGCCGGGTTCGCCGTGCACCCGAAGCTGCAGCAGCTGATGCGCAAGCGCACCGAGATGAGCCGCACCGGCGCCATCGACTGGGGCTTCGGCGAGCTCATCGCGTTCGGCTCCCTGCTGGTGGAGGGCACGCCGGTGCGCCTCGCCGGCCAGGACGCCCGCCGCGGCACCTTCGTCTCCCGGCACGCCGTGCTCCACGACCGCGAGAACGGCCAGGAGTGGATCCCGATCGCGAACCTGGCCGAGAACCAGGCGAAGCTCTGGATCTACGACTCGCTGCTCAGCGAGTACGCGGCGATGGGCTTCGAGTACGGCTACTCGGTGGAGCGCGCGGACGCCCTCGTGCTCTGGGAGGCGCAGTTCGGCGACTTCGCCAACGGCGCCCAGACCGTCATCGACGAGTTCATCTCCGCGGCGGAGCAGAAGTGGAACCAGCGCTCGAGCGTCGTGCTGCTGCTCCCCCACGGCTACGAGGGCCAGGGGCCGGACCACTCGTCCGCCCGCATCGAGCGCTACCTCCAGCTCGCGGCCGAGAACAACATGACGATCGCGCGGCCGTCGACGCCCGCGTCGTACTTCCACCTGCTGCGCCGCCAGGCCTACGCGCGTCCGCGTCGTCCGCTCATCGTCTTCACGCCGAAGTCGATGCTGCGGCTGCGCGGCGCCACGAGCGACGTCGCCGACTTCACGTCGGGGCGCTTCGAGGCCGTGCTCGGCGACCCCTCCGTGACCGACGCCAGCACGGTGAAGCGCGTGCTCGTGCACGCCGGCAAGATCCACTACGACCTGCTCGGCGAGCTGGAGAAGCGGGGCGGCCGCGAGTCGATCGCGCTCGTGCGGCTCGAGCAGTTCTACCCGGCCCCGGTGCAGGAGCTGCAGGCCGAGCTGGCGAAGTACCCGGACGCCGAGGTCGTATGGGTGCAGGACGAGCCCGAGAACCAGGGCGCCTGGCCGTTCGTGAACTCGGACATCGCCACGCAGCTCGACCGCCCGATCCGCGTGATCTCGCGCCGCGCCTCCGCCTCCCCGGCGGCGGGCTCGACGAAGCGGTCCGCGGCGGAGCAGGCCGCGATCCTCGACGCCGCGCTGTCGCTCTGACCGCCGGACGCTCCTGAACCCCCGGCCCACGCCCTGACGGCGCGGCGGAACGCGATCTAGGCTCGGCTCATGGACGACGCCCTCCTCGCCTCCCTCCGCCGGGCCGTCGAGGCGGCGCCCGGCGACGCCGAGCTGCGGCTGCACCTCGGCGAGCTGCTGCTGCAGCGCGGGGATGCCGACGGGGCCGTCGCGGAGGCGAGCGCCGTGCTCGCGCTGACGCCGTCCGACGACCGCGCGCGCCGGCTCATCAGCGCCGCCCTGGCGCCCCGGCCCGAGGCCGGGCCGGTGCCGGAGGCGCCCCTGGCGTCGGATGCGCCGCACGCGGCAGAGGCTCCGCTCGCGCCGCTCGCCCCCGAGACCCCGGCCGCACCCGGCTCGTTCGACTGGACCGCGGCGGAGGCCCAGGTCGAGGGCATCGCGAAGCCGATGTTCGTGCGTCCCGACTCCGGCGACGGCCCGCTGTTCGACGACCGGGAGGCCGAGCGCTCCTCCGTCGTGCTCGCCGACGTCGGCGGCATGCAGACCGTGAAGGCGCGGCTCGAGTCGGCGTTCCTCGCGCCGCTGAAGAACCCGGAGCTCCGCGCGCTGTACGGCAAGAGCCTCCGCGGCGGGCTGCTCATGTACGGTCCGCCCGGCTGCGGCAAGACGTTCATCGCGCGGGCGGTGGCCGGCGAGCTCGGCGCGTCGTTCCTCTCGGTCGGGCTCAGCGACATCCTCGATCGCTACCTCGGCGAGAGCGAGAAGAACGTGCACGAGCTGTTCCAGCTCGCGCGCCGGAAGGCCCCGTGCGTCGTCTTCCTCGACGAGCTCGACGCGATCGGACAGCGCCGCTCGCTGAGCCGGGGCAGCGGGCTCCGCAGCGTCGTGGTGGCGCTGCTCGAGGAGCTCGACGGCATCTCGTCAGACAACGACGGCGTGTTCGTGCTCGCCGCCACCAACCAGCCGTGGGACGTCGACCCGGCGCTCCGGCGCCCCGGGCGGCTCGACCGCACGGTGCTCGTGCTGCCGCCCGACGAGCCGGCGCGCGAGGCGATCTTCCGGCACCACCTCGCCGGGCGCCCGGTGGAGGGCATCGACCTGGCGAGACTCGCGGCGCGGTCAGATGGGCTCTCGGGTGCCGACATCGCGTACGTCTGCGAGCTCGCGAGCGAGGCGGCGCTGCTCGACAGCGTGCAGACCGGCACGGCCCGGATGATCGGGATGCCGGACCTGGTCGGCGCGCTGGCCCAGGTCACGCCGTCCACCGGCCCGTGGCTCGACTCGGCGCGCAACGTCGTGCTGTTCGGCGAGGACGACGGCACCTTCGCCGACCTCCGCGCGTTCCTCAAGCGCTCGAAGCGGCTCTGAGCCGGACGCGATGACGAGGGCGCGACGGTGAGCGACGAGGCGGCCCCGCTCGCGCTCGCCCGCGCCTGGCTCGACGCCGGACGACCCGAGCGCGCGCTCGAGATCGCGGGGCCGTGGATGGCGCAGCACCCGGACGACCGCGAGGCGATCCGCATCGTCGCGCAGGCGCTGCTCGACGCCGACCGGCCCGGCGGCGACGTCGAGGCGCGGCGCCTCGCCGACCGCGCCGTGCTGCTCGGCCCGGACGACCCGGTCGCCTGGTGGCTCTCGGCCCGCACCCGGCGGCGCCCCGCCGCCGCCCTCGAGAGCGCGCGGCGGATGCTCGCGCTCGCGTCCGACCAGCCCTGGGCGCTCCGGGCGCTGGCGGACATCGCCCTCGGCGCCGGGTCGGTCGACGAGGCGGAGGCGGCCGCGCTCGAGGCGCTCCGGATCGACGCCGACTCCCCCGCCTCGCACACCGCGATCGCCGACGTCCGGATGCAGCAGCGGCGCCGCGAGCAGGCGGTCGGGCACTACCGCGCCGCGCTCGCGATCGATCCGCTCGACGAGGACGCCCGGCGCGGGCTGACGACGATCCAGACGCAGGGCGGACGCGCGGCGGAGGCCGCGGCCGAGCTCGCGCGCATGCAGGGCGCCGCGCCCGGCGACGGCACCACCGAGGCCCACCTGGAGGCCGCCTCCGGGACGGTGCTCGTGCGCCCGGTCGTCATCCTGCTCGTCACCTGCGTGGCGCTGCTGGCCGCCGCTCCGCTCGCGGCTGGGCTGTTCGGACTCGTCCTGCCGGCGCCGTCGCGGCCCTGGACCGGTGCGGCGCTGCAGCTCGTGCTGCTCGCCGGCGGGCTCGGCGCGATCGTGCTCGCCGCACGGCGCGCCGAGCAGCGCATCGGCGGCGTGGCGCGCCGCATCCTCCGCGCGCGATTCGGCGACGGCCCCTACGTGACCCTCGCGCTCGGCTTCGCCGGGGCCGCGGTGCCGCTCGCCGTCGCCGGGATCGTGGTCGGCGCGGCCGCCGGCGATCCGGCGGGACCGATCCTGCTCGTCATGGCGGCCGACTGCGCGGCCACGGCGCTCGTGTTCGCCGGCTTCCTCGGCCGGGTGCTCGGCGCCAGCCGTCGCCGCGGCTACGCCCTCGCGATCGTGGCGATGGTGCTCGTCGCGCCCGGGATGCTGCTCGCGGCCGCTGTCGCGATCGCCGGCTTCGTGCCGTTCGCGATCGGCTTCGTCGCGTGGGACCTGCGCCGCCGATCCGCGGATCAGCGGCTGGCGGCCGAGGCGGGCGACGCCCGATGAGCGCCGACGATGTGGACCGTGCGCGGCTCCTGCTCGAGGAGGCGCGCCCGCACCAGGCGCGGGAGCTGCTGCGGCGCCGACTCGCCGAGGATCCCGACGACCTGACGGCCCTCGGCCTCGCCGCCTGGGCCGCCGAGCTCGAGGACGACCACCCCGAGGCCCTCCGGCTCGTGGCGCGGCCGCTGGCCGCGGATCCGGACGACCTCACGCTGCTCGGCGTGCTCTCATGGGCGCGCTCCGGGATCGGCGACTCGGCGGGTGCACGGGAGGCCGCCCTCCGCCGCTGCGCGCTGGCTCCGGGCGACTGGGCGGCGCTGTGCGACCTGGCCGGCATCGAGCTGCGCGGCGGGCGGCACGACGACGAGACGCTCGGCGCCGCGCGGGAGGCCGTCCGCCTCGCCCCGGATCAGCCGGCCGTGCGGCTCCGCCTCGGCGCCGTGCACCTCGCCCGGCACGAGCAGGCGGCAGCACGACGGGAGTTCGAGGAGGCGCTGCGCCTCGATCCCGCGAGCCGCGAGGCTCGCCACGACCTGGCGATCGTGGAGCTGCGCGGCGGCGGGGTCATCCGCGCCGCCCGCGAGTTCGCCGCGCTGACGGTCGACGGCGAGCTCGGACGGGCGGCGGCGCACAACCTCGGCCTGGCCGTGCAGCGCGGGCTCTGGGTCGTGCAGGTCGCGATCGTGATCGTCGCCACCGCCGTCGGCCCCCGCGACAGCGACCTCCTGGCGGGGGCGCTGTCCCAGCCGGTGCGCCTCGTCTGCGCGGGGATCCTGGTGGTGCTGTCAATCGTGGCGGTCGTCTACACCCGACGGCGCCTCGGCCCCGCGACCCGGGGCATCGTGCGGCTGTTCGCCCGTACGAGCCGATCGCTCGTCGTCTGGACCGCGTTCATGGCGGTCAGCGTCGCCGTCATCGTGGTGGCGGCGTTCGTGCCGGAGCCGATCGCCAGGCTGCTCTACGACCTCGTCCGGGTGCTCTCGCTCGCCGGGTTCGTCATCGGCGCCGTGCACACCGCGTCGCTGCGGCGGCGGGAGCCCTGACCGCCAGGGTCGCGAGCGCTCGGGTCAGACCCGCTCGAGGCGGGCGATGATCTGCGAGCGCAGGTCGTCGGGCGCCTTCTCCTGGCACGCCTTCTGGATGCGCTGGGTGATCGTGAGGCCCACGTGCACCTCGGAGGTGCAGTCGGCGCAGTTCGCGAGGTGCTCCTCGACGTCGCGGAAGTCCTCGTCGCTGAGCTCGCGGTGCAGGAACTCCTCGAGCTCGGCCTTCGCCTTGTCGCAGCCGCAGTCGGTCATCACTCTCTCCTGATCGGGTCCGGAAATCTCGTTCTCAGTCACGCGCGGGCCTCATCGCTCACGCGGGGTGGAATCCGCGACCGCGAAGCCGCGGTCGCGGGCGTAGTCCGCGAGGCGCTCGCGCAGCAGGCGGCGTCCGCGGTGCAGTCGGCTCATGACGGTGCCGACCGGGGTCTTCATGATGTCCGCGATCTCCTGGTA
The DNA here is from genome assembly GCF_058809295.1 of Schumannella sp. GW821-FHT10F01. NCBI lineage: Bacteria > Bacillati > Actinomycetota > Actinomycetes > Micrococcales > Microbacteriaceae > Schumannella > Schumannella sp. GW821-FHT10F01. The sequence continues at coordinate 91,165 of NZ_JBXASM010000010.1, read as the reverse complement.
GGCGAAGCCCTCCACGTCGGCGAGGTACACCGCCATCCGGAAGTCCTCGGGGATCGACTGGAGGGCGTCCTTGACGTCGCTGTCGGGGAGGTGGTCGATCGCCTCCGCCTCGGCGGATCGCGTCGTGCGGTGCTGGGTCAGCGACTCCGCGCTGCCGAGCTGCCAGTCCTCGAGGTCGTCGATCGCGTTCTGGTACGGCTGCCGCTGGCTCTTGCGGTAGCTGTTGATGTAGCTGTTCGTGAGGATGCGGTACAGCCACGCCTTGAGATTCGTGCCCTGCTTGAACTGGGCGAAGGCGCTGAACGCCTTGACGAACGTCTCCTGCACGAGGTCGCCGGCATCCGAGGGGTTCCGCGTCATGCGGAGCGCGGCGGCGTACAGCTGGTCCATGAACGGCAGCGCCTGCTCCTCGAACAGCCGTCGGAGCTCGTCCGGCGGCAGGTCGCTGCGGTGGGTGTCGTCGACGTCGTAGTCGAGGTCGACGCCGTCGGCCTCGACCGGCGCGGAGCCGGTCGGGTCGTCGGGGACGGAGGGGGTGTCGGTGGTCGGCATCGCCGGTGATTCTAGTTCCGCCACGATCGCGTTCACGCCTGCTCCTCTCCCGCTCTGCTCGCCCGGTGCCCCGGGGACCGCCGTCCGCGGCGGTCACCATGGGCAACCGGCGCGCGCGGCAGGGTATTCCGATGGGAGTCCCTCGGACGCGGGGACGCGAGCGGTGCTCGATCTTCCTAGCCTGACGGGATGGACCATCGCGAGCCCCCGCAGCCCGCACTCGCCGACACCGTCCTCCGTGCTCGTCAGTACCTGGCGCTGAGGCGCCCGCAGGACGCGCTGCGCGAGCTCGGCCCCCACCTCGCCGCGAACCCGGACGACGTGTCGGCGTTGACGACGGCGGCCGCGGCGCAGACGGCGTGCGGCGACCACCGGGAGGCGGTGCGGTTCTCGGACCGAGCACTCGCGCTCGAGCCCGATCAGGACGAGGCGCTGTCCACCGCTGTCTGGGCCCGGCTCGGCGCCGCCGACGGCCGCACCGCCATCCGGCTGGCGCAGCGGCGGGTCGACCTCCGGCCCGACGACGCTGCGGCGCTTGCCGAGCTCGCGGCGATCCAGGCCGCCACGCAGGGACGATACGGCCGCGGGCTCCGCACCCTGCAGACGGCGAAGCGACATGCCGCCCCGGGCGAGCTCGACGACGCCGAAGCGCTCGTCTGGAGCCTCCTCGGCGATGCGAGACGAGCTCGGAAGTACCGTGCTCGAGTGCTCGGCGCGCGTCCCGACGACCCCCGGGCGCACGTCGGCCTCGCGGACGCCGACCGCGAGCGTGGCGCGAACATCCTCGCGCTGCGCGGCTACGCGGAGGCGGCCGCGGCGCTCGGGTCGACGCCGGACACCGTCGCCGGCATGGCACGAGCGGCCTCCGGGGCGATGCTGCGGGTGAGCATCGGAACGTTCCTCCCGCTCCTGACCCTGGCCTGGCTCGGGCAGTGGCAGGCGGCGCGCATCACGGTGGCGGTCATCGTCGTGCCGATCCTCGTCGCCGTCGCCGCCTTCGCGGTGCTCCGGCTCGGGCCCGCGCGTGCTGCCGTGGTCGCGTACCTCGTCGTCCGGGAGCGGCTGCCGGTCGCCGCCGGCCTGCTCGCGACGATCTCGGGAGCCACGCTGCTCGCCTCCGCGCTCGTGCCCGATCCCGCGCCCGCCGCGCTCCTCACCGCGCTCGTGACGGTCTCCGTCGGAGGGATGGCCGGAGCCGTCGTCGCTGCGGCCGCCCGCCCCGCAGAGCTGGAGGTCCGGCGGCTCCTCGGCGCCGAGCTGCGCCGGCGGAGCGTCGGAGCGGGCACGACGACGGGGCAGTTCGCCGCCATGATCGCCGGCGGCCTCGTCGTCGCCGCCGTCTTCGCCGCCTGGGTGTGGTGGCGCCTGGGCGGAGCGAACTGACCGCGCGGGGATCGCGGCATCCGCGGGCGATACCCTGAGCGCGATGGTCTTCCAGCGCTACTCCGGCCCCGACGAGACCCTGCGCGACGTGCAGGCGCCCTCGGCGGCCCCGCTCTGGCCCGCGCCGACGGCGCGCGGCCCCCTCGCGGCCCGGCTGCGGCTGCCCGGCTCGAAGAGCCTCACGAACCGCGAGCTCGTGCTCTCGGCACTGGCTGACGCGCCGACGCTGCTGCGCGCGCCGCTGCACTCCCGCGACTCGGCCCTGATGATCGAGGCGCTGCGCGGACTCGGCGTCGACGTCGTCGAGCGCCCCGCCTCCGGGGACTACGGGCCCGACCTGCTCGTGACGCCGGGCGAGCTGCTCGGCGGCCGCTCCATCGACTGCGGACTGGCCGGCACGGTCATGCGCTTCCTGCCGCCCGTCGCGGCCCTGGCGCTCGGACCGGTGCAGTTCGACGGCGACGAGGGCGCCCGCCGGCGTCCGATGCGCACGATGATCGACGCGCTGCGCGCGCTCGGGGTCGACATCTCCGACGACGGCCGCGGCGCGCTGCCGTTCGGCCTCTACGGCACCGGATCGGTGCGCGGCGGCGAGCTCGAGATCGACGCCTCGGCGTCGAGCCAGTTCGTCTCCGGGCTGCTGCTCGCCGCGCCGCGCTTCGAGGAGGGCCTGACGCTGCGGCACGCCGGCGAGCGCCTGCCGAGCCTGCCGCACATCGAGATGACGATCGCCTGCCTCGCGGCGCGCGGCGTGGTCGTCGAGTCGCCGGAGCCCGGGGTCTGGATCGTGCCGGCCGCCCCGATCGGCGGCGGCGAGGTGGCCATCGAGCCCGACCTGTCGAACGCGGCGCCGTTCCTCATCGCCGCGATCGTGGCCGGCGGCGAGGTGGCGATCGAGGGCTGGCCCGAGACGACGACGCAGGTCGGCGCCGACCTCGCCGACCTGCTGCCGCTGTTCGGCGCCGCGGTGCGCCGCGACGGCGACGCGCTGGTCGTCGACGGCGGTATCGGGCTCCGCGGCGGCGCGAGCATCCCGGGAGTGGATCTCGACCTCTCGACCGGCGGCGAGCTCGCTCCCGCGATCGTCGCGCTCGCGGCGCTGGCCGACGGCCCGAGCCGCATCACGGGCATCGGCCACCTCCGCGGCCACGAGACCGACCGCCTCGCCGCGCTCGCGACCGAGCTGACGAAGCTCGGCGGCGACGTCACGGAGACCGACGACGGGCTCGAGATCCGCCCCGCTCCCCTGCATGCCGGCTCCTGGCACAGCTACGCCGACCACCGGATGGCGACCGCCGGCGCGATCGTCGGGCTCGCGGTTCCGGGCGTCGAGGTCGAGGACATCGGCACGACCGCGAAGACGCTGCCCGAGTTCACGAGGCTCTGGGCCGACGCCGTGCCGGCGATCGGATCGTGACCCCGCCCATGGCCGCGCGCGCATGAGCTGGCTCCCGCCCGACGACGATGACGACGAGGGCTTCGAGGCCTGGGACGAGCGCGACGTGCACGTGCGCCCGAACCCGAAGGGCAACCGTCCGCGCACGAAGCAGCGTCCGCAGCACGCGGACGCCGCGATCGGCCGGGTCATCGGCGTCGACCGCGGCCGGTACACGGTCCTCATCGACGAGGACGGGCCGGACGAGCGCGAGGCGATCACGAAGCGCGCCTCCGAGCTGCGCCGAGACGCGATCGTGTCGGGCGACCAGGTCGACGTCGTCGGCGACACGACCGGCGACGACGGCACGCTGGGACGGATCGTGCGCATCCGCGAGCGCCGCAACCTGCTGCGGCGCTCGGCCGACGACTCCGACGAGGTCGAGCGTGTGGTCGTGGCCAACGCCGACCAGCTGCTGGTCGTGATCGCCGCCGCGGATCCCGAGCCGCGTCCCCGCCTCGTCGACCGCTACCTCGTGGCGGCGTACGACGTCGGCATCGCGCCGCTCCTCGTGGTGACGAAGACGGATCTCGCCGACCCCGCGCCGTTCCTCGCGAACTTCGCCGGCCTCGACATCCCGGTCTTCACGAGCGACCGTGAGCACCCGCCGCTCGACGAGCTGGTGCCCGTGCTCGCGGGACGCACCACCGTCGCCGTCGGCCATTCCGGCGTCGGCAAGTCGACGCTCGTCAACGCGCTCGTGCCCGGCGCCGACCGGGCGATCGGGCACGTCAACGCCGTCACCGGCCGCGGGCGCCACACCTCGTCGTCGACCGTCTCGCTGCGGCTGCCGGGCGGCGGCTGGATCATCGACACCCCGGGCGTGCGCTCGTTCGGGCTCGGGCACGTGCGGCCGGAGAGCGTGCTGGCCGGGTTCGCCGACCTCGCCGCCGTCGCCGAGGAGTGCCCGCGCGGGTGCACCCACCTCGTCGACGCGCCGGACTGCGCCCTCGACGAGGCGGTCGAGGAGGGCCGGCTGCCCGCGGACCGCGTCGACTCCCTGCGCCGCCTGCTCGCTAGCCTGAGGTCATGACCGACCACAGCCCGGCCGACGACCTCTCCCTCGCCCTGGCCCTGGCCGGCGAAGCCGACCTCATCTCGCTCGACCGCTACCGCGCCGCCGACCTCGACGTGAGCCTCAAGGCGGACCGGACGCACGTGACCGATGCCGACCAGCGCGTGGAGCGCGTGCTCCGGGACGCGCTGGCCGCCGCCCGGCCCGGCGACGGCATCCTCGGCGAGGAGTTCGGCTCCGACCAGGCCGCGGGCGCGCCCGGGCGGCAGTGGATCATCGACCCGATCGACGGCACGGCGAACTTCATGAAGGGCCTGCCGATCTGGGGCACGCTGATCGCGCTCGCCGTCGACGGCGTGCCGCAGGTCGGCGTCGTCAGCGCCCCCGCCCTCGGCCGCCGCTGGTGGGCCGCCACCGGACACGGCGCGTGGATGTCGCAGGACGGCACCGCCGGCACGGAGCAGGATGCGGCTCCGCGCCGCCTCGCCGTCAGCGGCACCTCTGACCTGGCCGAGACCTCGATCAGCTACAACTCGCTGCAGGGCTGGGACCAGGCCGGGCGCCTCGACGAGCTCGTGGCGCTGAACCGCGCCGTGTGGCGCACCCGCGCCTTCGGCGACCTCTGGTCGTACATGCTCGTCGCGGAGGGCGTCGTCGACGTCGCCGCCGAGTTCGACCTCAAGCCATGGGACGCGGCAGCGCTGATCCCGATCGTGCGCGAGGCCGGCGGCGAGATCACCGGCGTCGACGGCGAGGACCCGCTCACGGCCGGCAGCCTGCTCGCGACGAACGGCGCGCTGCACGCCGCGGTCCGCGCCATCGTCTCGCGCTAGCCGCGCGACGATCGCGTCGGCGAGCCCGGGCGGAGGTCCCGGCGGATCGTCATCCGCTCGCAACACCGCGGCAACACGGCGCCCCTAGCGTCGCCTGCATGCAGGTCGAGCAGGTCGATCCGTTCATCGGGACGGAGGCGACGGACCTGCCCGCCCGCAGCGGGCTGGCCGCGACGTGGTGGTGGCCGAAGCCGCAGGTCGGCAACACGCATCCCGGTGCGACCTTCCCGATGGGCATGGTCTCCGCCTGTGCGTACTCCGGCGCCTATCCGACCGGCTACGGCCGGTACGACCTCTCGACCGAGGGCCTGCCGCCCGAGCTGCACGAGGAGGCGATCGCCTCCGGGTTCACGCACTTCCAGCAGTCCGGCACCGGCGCCATCCGCAAGTACTACAACTACGTGCGCGTGACGCCGATGATCGAGCCGCTCGACGTGCTCGGGCGCACCTGGCGCCTGCTCGACGAGCGGGCCGAGCCGGGCCGCTACGCCGCGGAGCTCGACTCGGGCATCGCGGCCGAGCTCACGGTCGGGCCGAAGAGCGCGGTGCACCGCTACACGTTCCCCGACCATCCGAACGCGCGCGTCGTGATCGACCTGTCGACCGGCGGGCTCGTCATCCCCTATTCGGCGACCATCCCGCTCCGTGCGCACCTCGCCTCCCTCTCGCCCGGTGTGGCGCAGGGCCAGGTCGTCGTCGAGGGCGCGCCGCTCTCCATCCACGTCGAGTGCGACGCCGAGGGCTGGCGCCAGATGCTCTGGTACGACCGCCGGCTCATGCCCGGCGGCACGCGGCTCGACTTCGACCACATCCGGCCGACGACGCTGCGGCCGTTCGGCCTCATGTGGGCGGGGCCGAGCCGCGCCGGCCAGACCGTCGAGGTGCGGATCGGCTTCTCGCTCCGCGACACCGAGACGGCCCGCGAGAACCTCCACCACGACGTGGGCACCGGGCCCGCGCGGTACGAGATCCGTCGCGACCGCACCCGGAAGACCTGGCGCAAGCACCTCGGCGCGGTGGCCATCGAGACGGACTTCACCGAGCAGGAGACGGTCTTTGCCACGGCGCTGTACCACTCGCTGATCAAGCCGTGCCTCGCGCCCGGCGAGAGCCCGTTCTGGCCGTCGCCGGGGCCGTTCGCGTTCGACATCTCGACGATGTGGGACATCTACCGCACCCAGCTGCCGCTGCTCACGATGCTCTACCCGGAGCGCGCGGTCGAGCTCGCCAACGCGCTGCTCACGATCTGCGAGGAGGAGGGCAACTTCCCGATCGGCTACCGGATGGCGCGCGGCAGCGACCGCTTCTCGCGCCAGGGCAGCGCCCTCGCCCACACCTTCCTCGCCGACCTCTGCCGGCTCGGGCTCCCCGGCATCGACTGGGAGTGGGCACTCGTGCACATGGCCGCGGATCTGCGGCGCACCTACGGTGAGGACTACCTGACCCGCGGGCTGGCCCAGCCGGTCTCGCACACGCTCGACATCGCGGCCGGCTACTGGTGCACGGCCGCCGTCGCGCGGCACGTCGGCGACCGTGCCCTCGCCGAGGAGCTCACCGGCCTCGCGGATCGCTGGCCGAACGCCTTCGACCCCGCGACCGGGCTGCTCAAGGACAGCGACTTCTACGAGGGCTCGAAGCACAACTACTCGTTCCGCCTGCTGCACGACATGCGCGCGCGCGTCGGGCTCTCCGGCGGCGACGAGGCGTTCACCCGGCAGCTCGACGCCTTCTTCGGCGTCGGCGCCCCGCCGGTGGTGCAGCCCGGCCTCCGCCCGGGCTCCGAGGAGATGGCCGCGGGCTACGCGCTCGGGCGCTTCGAGGGCCTGAACAACGAGCCGGACATGGAGGCGCCCTGGGCATACCACTGGGCCGGCCGCCCGGACCGCACCGCCGAGATCGTCGCCGCCGCCGTGCACCAGCAGTTCGGCACCGGCCGCGGCGGCCTCCCGGGCAACGACGACTCCGGCGGGCTCAGCTCCTGGTACGTCTGGGCGACCCTCGGCCTGTTCCCGGTGGCCGGCCAGAGCCTCTTCCTGCTCGGTCCGCCCGCGGTGCCCGGCTCGATGCTCCGGCTGGGCGACGACGGCCTCCGGATCGGCACCCGCGGGTTCCGCTCCCCCGGCCGCGGCGAGACGCCGCAGTACGTCGCCGCCGTCGAGCTCGACGGCGTGCCGCTCGACCGCACCTGGCTGACCGCCGCCGAGGTCGCCCGCGGCGGGGAGCTCGAGTTCGAGCTCGCCGACGCCCCGAGCGGATGGGGAGCGGACGTCCGCCCGCCGTCCGCATCCGATCCCGCCTGACCGACCCGCCGCCGCCGACCCGCCCCTGCCGACCACCGACCGCCGTCCCACCACCGGAGGATCCCCATGACCGACCGCCGACTCGTCATCGTCGTCCGTGCCGACCCCGTGATCTGCGGGCACTCCGTCGAGGCGCGCAACCTGGCCGAGGTGGCGCTCACGCGCGGCTTCGACGAGGTGCGCATCGTCACCTGGCCGATCGAGCGCCTCGAGGAGACCGGCCTGCCGCTCAAGCCCCTCGAGACCGTGCTGCCCTACTCCGCCGGCATCGAGGTGGAGCGACCCGAGCCGGTCGGCGACTACAAGATCCCCGACGGCCGCTACCTCGCCGGCATGATCGGCCGTCTCGTCGAGCTCTTCACCGACGGCGTGCCGACCGTCTGCCTGTCGCTCTACCTCAGCCCGCACACGCTCGCGGTGGCGGAGGCCGTCCGGGTCGCGCACGGCACCGGCCTGCCCGTCGACGTCACGACGATCGCGGAGGCGGTCGGATCGGACGTCACGAACGTGGTGCGCTCGTGCGTCGAGCGCGGCGACTTCGGCGCCGCCGCGCAGATCCTCACGGCGTACCTGAGCCAGGACCTCTGCGTCGCCGTGTCGCAGTACACGAAGGACCTCATCGTGTCGGCCGCCGCCGAGCTCGACGAGCTCCGCGGCACGCGGTTCGCGGCGCAGTGCGAGGAGCGCGTGGCGGTCTCCTACCCGGCGATCGACAGCTCCGTCTACGTCGAGGTGACGGACGACGACGTCGCGGCCGCCATGGCGGCGCGCGGACTCGAGCGCGAGGGCTACGTGCTGTTCCTGTCGCGGCTCACGAAGCCGAAGGGCGTCGACGACCTCATCGACGGCTTCGCGGCGAGCCACGCGGCGCGCGGCCTGCAGCTCGTGATCGCCGGGCGCGGACCGGAGGCCGAGAACCTCCGGGCGTACGCCGCCACGTCGGAGGCGGCGGACCGCATCCGCTTCCTCGACGACGTCGGCGACGCGGAGAAGCCCGCGCTGATGGCCGGCTGCGCCGCCTACGCGCTGCCGTCGAAGCCGCGACCGGAGTTCGTGGAGACCTTCGGCATCGCGCTCGCCGAGAAGATGCTCGCCGGCGGCGGTCCCGTCATCACCACCCTGACGGGCGGCATCGGCGAGGCGGTCGGCGAGCACGCGCTGATCGTGCCGGTCGACGAGCCGGCGGCCATCACCGCGGCGCTCGACCGGGCCCTCTCGCTGTCGCCGGCCGAGCGGGCGGCCTCGGCCGCTGCGGCGCGCGACTTCGCGTTGCAGTTCGATCGCGAGGCGGTCTTCGACCGCATGTTCGAGCGCCTCGGCGAGGTGGTCGGCGCCCGCTGAGGCCCGCACGGGACTGCGCCGCCGCCGGTCGGTGCTCGGGCCGCGCCGGGGCTCGAGCGGGCGCGCCGGAGCTCAGCCGACCGTGCCGAGCGAGTCCGCACCGAGCGCGCGCGCCAGCTTCGATCCGGACGGGGACACGACCGCGCCGGCGGCGAGCAGCGCCGCCTCGACGCCGTCGAGCAGCGCCGCCGCCTCCCGCTCGTCGTCGGGGGCGCCGGGCAGCAGCTCCGCCTCCCACTCCCGCCAGGAGCGGACGACCCCGCCGCGCACGTCCGACGCCCGCACCCGGTCATCGGCGAGCTCGACGAGCGCCGCGCCCGTGCCGTCGCGGAGCACCGTGATCGTGCGGCGGGTCTCGAGCCGGGCGAGCTCGGTCAGCGGGGCCCCGCCGATGATCGCCCGGACCCGGTCGAGGAGCTCGGCGGGGACGGAGTCCGACAGCGGCGCCGTGACCTCCTCGCGGCCGAGCCGCGCCGGCAGCTTCAGATGCCAGCCGGCGTCGTGCCCGCCGGTGCGCCGCCGCAGCGCGATCGCCGACCGCGCCAACGCCCCATCCGCGGTGTCGAGGTAGACGGCCGCGAGCTCCACGGTCTCGGGGGCGTCCGCGTCCAGCCAGTCCGGCGTCGCGATCACCGCCGCGTCGTCGACGTCGTACTTGCGCTCGATCTCGATGGCGGATGGCATCCGTCCAGGCTCCCGGTCCGGGGCCGCGCACCGCAACCCGATCCCCCCGGAATGGAGGCGGGTCGCACCTTCCGCCCGGCGGACGCCGATTCTATGCTGAGCCGACCCCAGCTCTCCTGCCCGAACCGGAGGCCGCTATGCGCACCCTCGCCCGCCTCGCCGTCGCCGGCGTGCTCGTGCTCTCGCTCGCCGGCTGCACCGCGATCGGCGATGCCGGCCGCGACCTCGCCCGCCGGCTCGCGGGCGGGGATCCGTCCGACCCGACGACCTCGTCCGACGGCAGCGGGGCCGGCAACACGGAGATCGGCTACCTGCAGGTGGGCGACTGCTACCGCGAGGTCGACGACGACTACACCGTCGACGTCGTCGACTGCGACGACAGCCACGACGCCGAGCTCTACGCACTGCTCACGGTTGGCGGCGACGACTATCCCGGCGACATCGCGGTCGACAAGTACGCGCGTGTGCACTGCCTCACGGCCCTGGAGCAGTACGACCAGCTCGAGTTCGAGAAGTCGACCCTCGACTACTGGTACTACGTGCCCGACCAGACCGGCTGGCGCGCCGGCGACCACATCGTCGCGTGCTACGCCTACGCGTGGGACTACAGCCGACTGAGCACGTCGATCGCGGGCGCGCAGCTGTAGCGGCTGCCGAGTGCTGTGGTCTCCGCAGCGCGTGACACGACCGGTGCCGGAGCACCCTCTGGGTGGAGATGGGGGGAATCGAACCCCCGTCCACTGCTGAGAGACTGCGCCTTCTACGGGCGTAGCTCGTGAGAGCGTTCTGCTCGGCCCCGACCTTCGTCACGAGCACCTAGGTCGACGGGCCCAGCCTCAGAGAAAGTCCCGCGATGCCCTGAGACGCAGCATCGCAGCGAGCCTCCTAGATGACGCCAGGATCCGGGACGGAGGCGAGCCCGGACTGACGGACTATCGACTCTGCTTAGGCAGCGAGAGCGAAGTCGGTGCGCTTGGAATTGGCACCTATGGATTGCCAGGAGCGTTAACGAGATAACCCGGCGTCCTCGGCCCGCTTCTCGCCGTCGAACAGGCAATGTCGAAACCGATCATCCCCATGCGACGAGCGCTCCGCGTCCTGATGGACGGGAGGCGGGTCATGTCACGCGCTGTGGAGTTGCCAAGCCGTCCTGCGACGGCAGCCGTCCCGGAGGACAGCCCTCCACTATAGGACAGAACCGGTCAGAACGCGTCCGGCCGCGCGAACTCGAGGCTGTCGGAGGTCGTGGCCGCGATCATCGGGAGCGCGCGGCGGATCGAGAGGTCGATGCGCGAGCTGAGCTCCTCGGAGCTGACCTGGTAGTCATCGAAGTCGGGCTCGCCGGCGTAGATGCCGAGCGGGAGCGTATGCGCCTGGAAGAAGCCGAACAGCGGACGCATCTGGTGCTCCACGAGCAGGGCGTGGCGATCGCTGCCGCCGGTGGCCGTGAGGATGACCGGCTTGTCGATGAGCGCGTACTGGCCGACGTGGTCGAAGAACAGCTTGAACAGGCCCGTGTAGGTGGCGCGGTAGGCCGGCGAGCCGACCACGAGCACGTCCGCGGCCTCCACGGTCTCGAGCGCCCGCTGCGCCGCCTCGCCGATCTGCGGGCGGAACACCCCCTGGCCGAGCTCCGGCAGCAGCGGCGCGAGCTCGAGCAGCGTCACCTCGCCCTCGATGCCGCGGGCCAGCCGCTCGGCGACCTCGGAGACGAGCGCCGTCGTGCGGGAGGGCCGGGTCGGGCTGCCGCTCACGGCGACGACCCGGAGCGGACGGCGGGGCGTATCGGTCATGCGTCGATCCTGCGCTTCCCGAGCCGACCGTCCAAACACCGTGACCCCGGGTTACGCCGCGCGGATGCCGGGAGGAGGCCGCATGCCGCTCCCGGCATCTCGACAGCACTCGGTGCGCCGCGCTACGGTCGCGCCGTGGCCGACACCGTGATCACCGTCCGAGGCGACCACGAGACCCGCGTGCCGCCGGAGCGCGCGACCGCGACGCTCTCGGTCACCGGCGACGGGCCGGAGCGGGCGGAGCTGGTCGCCGTCGTCGGCGCCGCCGCCACCGAGATCGGCGTCGACGTCGCCGAGCACCTCGATGCCGCGGCCGGCCCCATCGTCTCCTGGTCGTCCGACCGCATCTCCGTCTGGACCGAGCAGCCGGTCGACGACCGCGGCCGCCGTCTCCCACCCGTGCACCACGCCAGCGTGGGCGTGCGGGTTCGCTTCGCCGACTTCGACGAGCTGGCCGCCTGGATCGATCGGGTCGCCTCGCGCGAGGGCGTGCAGGTCGAGGGCATCGCCTGGGAGCTGACCGACGCCACGCGCACGTCGATCACGGCGGAGGTGCGCTCCCGCGCGGTGCGCGACGCGGTCGACAAGGCCACGGTCTACGCCCACAGCATCGGGCTCACCTCCGTCAGGGCGATCGCGATCGCCGATCCGGGGATGCTCGGCGACCCCGGCGCCCCGGGCGGCGACCCCGCTCCCCGGTTCGCGATGGCCGCGAGCCCGTCGGGCGGCGGGCTGGCGTTCACGCCGGACGACATCCGCATCCGCGCCGCGGTCGACGCCCGCTTCGTCGCGTCCTGAACCGGGCCGGTCCGATCTGAGCCGCCGCTGTCCGGGCTGAGCACGCCGGACCGAGCGGCACCGGATCGGATCAGCGCGAGCGGCGCCGCCCGACCTGGTCCGCGACCGCGAACCCGATCGCGAGCAGCAGGAACGCGGCGACGACCGCGGCGGCCGCGCGGAACGCGTCGTGGAACTCGGTGAGCCCGGGATCGGACGTCGAGGCGACCACGGCGTAGAACGCCGCGGTCGCGGCGGACAGGCCGATCGCGGTGCCGACGCGCTGGCCGAGCTGGGCGATCGAGCCGGCGACGCCGCCCTCCTCCACCGGCACGTCCGCGAGGGTCAGGGTCTGGTTCGGCGAGATGACCGCGCCGGCGCCGAAGCCCGCGAACAGCATCGCGGCCGCCATGCCGTACGGCGCCGCCTCGGCCGGGAGGATCTCCGCCAGCAGCAGGTTGAGGCCCAGCCCGGCCGTCACGACGACCAGGCCGCCGATGACGAGCGGCCGGCCGAGGCGGCCGACGAGCCGCCCGCTCCACCACGCCGAGAAGGCGCTCGAGAGCGCGAACGGGATCGTGACCATCCCGGCGAACACCGGCTCGAGCCCGAGCCCCTCCTGCAGGAACAGCGTCTGGCACAGGAACGTCGCCGGGAGCGCCGCGAAGTAGACGGTCGCGACGAGCGCGCCGTTGCGGAAGCCGCCGTCGCGCAGCAGCTGGAAGTCGACCACCGGCGTCCGGCCGCGGGCGCGGTAGCGGCGCTCCCACACTACGAAGAGCGCGAACAGCCCCGCGAACGCGAGCAGCGCGAACCAGCGCTGCGGCGGATCGCCGCGGCCCGTGGTCAGCACGAACGGGAGCATGAGCGCGAGCACCGACAGCGCGAGCAGCAGGATGCCGATCGGATCGAGCGAGGCCGAACCGCGCTCGCGCCGCTGCCCTCGGGGCAGCAGACGGAACGCGATCACCCAGAGGATCGCCGCGAGCGGCACGTTCATCCAGAACAGCAGCCGCCAGCCGTCCGTCGGCCCACCGACCGCGATGAGCAGCCCGCCGAGGGTCGGGCCGAACGCGGTCGAGAGGCCGATGATCGCGCCGAACAGGCCGAAGGCCCGTCCGCGCTCCGAGCCGGTGAACAGCTGCTGCACGAGGCCGAGCACCTGCGGCATCTGGATGCCCGCCGCGACACCCTGCAGCACGCGGCCGATCACGAGCGTCTCCGCGTTCGGCGCGAGCGCGCAGAGCAGGCTCGTCGCGCCGAACCCCGCGAGGCCGATGAGGAACATCGCCCGTCGCGAGTAGAGGTCGCCGATGCGGCCGGCCGGCACGAGCACGAGGCCGAACGCGAGCGCGTAGCCGGCGACGGTGAGCTGGAGGGCCGTCGGGCCCGCGTGGAGGGCCTTCTCGATGGAGGGCAGGCCGACGTTGACCTTCGACAGGTCGAGGATCGTGAGGGCCGCTACCGACACCGCGACGGCGAACGCCGACCAGCGGGAGTCGCGGCCCGATCCGGTGCCCGCTCCCCGGTCGGATGCGGGTGCGGTCGCCTCGGTCGGGTCCTCGCCGCCGCGCTCCGCCGTCTCCGTCATCCCTCCCAGCCTAGGAGGCGCCCCGCGGCGAGGGCCGGGAGCACACAGCCCGCGCCCAGCGGCGCCGCTACCGTGGACGCATGGCTTCCGCACCCGGCGCAGCGACGCGCCTCGGCATCCCGATCGAGTACTCCGCCGACCTCCACGAGGCGGCCGCCGAGGCCGTCGAGGCCGAGCGGATCGGCGTCGACCTCGTCTCCGTCTCCGAGGCCTACTCGGCCGACGCCGTCAGCCGGCTCGGCTATCTCGCCGCCGTGACCGAGCGGATGACGCTCGCCGCCGGCATCCTCCCCCTCTACAGCCGCACGCCCGCCCTGCTCGCGATGACCGCCGTCGGGCTCGACGACGTCTCCCGCGGGCGGTTCGAGCTCGGCCTCGGCGCCTCCGGTCCGCAGGTGATCGAGGGCTTCCACGGGGTGCCCTACCGCCGCCCCCTCGCGGCCATGCGCGAGACCATCGAGATCTGCCGCCAGGTCTGGCGGCGCGAGCCTCTCGTGCACGACGGCACCGAGTTCCGCATCCCGCTGCCGGCCGACGTCGGCACCGGTCTCGGCAAGCCGCTGAAGATCATCACCCGCCCCCGGCGCGAGCGCATCCCGATCGCCGTCGCCGCGCTGGCTCCGAAGGCGGTCGCGCAGGCCGCGGAGCTCGCCGAGGGCTGGATCCCGCTGTTCTACTGGCCCGAGCGCGCGGCCGACGCCTGGGGCGACGCCCTCGCCGCCGGGCTCGAGCGCCGCGCGCCGGAGCTCGGCCCGCTCGACGTGCAGGCCTCAGCACCGCTCCTGCTCGACGGCGACGCCGAGCAGGCGCTCGCCCGCCACCGCGCGCACCTCGCGCTGTACGTCGGCGGCATGGGCGCGCGCGGCGCGAACTTCTACAACGACCTCGCGGTGCGCTACGGCGCGGGCGACGCCGCCGAGACCGTGCAGGAGCTCTACCTGACCGGGCGCAAGGAGGAGGCCGCGGCGGCGCTGCCGGACGACTTCGTGCACGGCACGGCGCTCATCGGCTCGGAGGCGCACGTCGCCGAGCGGATCGCGGCCTACCGCGCGGCCGGCGTCACCACGCTGCTGGTGGAGCCGCTGGCCGCGACCCGTGCCGAGCGACTCGACCACCTCGGGGTCGTGCGGCGCCTGCTCGACGCCTGAGCGCGGCTACTCGCCGATGTGCGAGCGCGTCGACATGGCGCGCTCGGCCTCGCGGCGGTCCTGCCGCTCGCGGAGCGCCTGGCGCTTGTCGTACTCCCGCTTGCCCTTCGCGACCGCGAGCTCCACCTTCGCCCGGCCCTCGCTGAAGTAGATCGAGAGCGGCACGAGCGTGTAGCCGCCCTGCTTGGTCTTGTGGCTGATCTTCACGATCTGGGCGCGGTGCAGCAGCAGCTTGCGCTTGCGGCGCGTCGCGTGGTTCGTCCACGAGCCGCTGCCCCACTCGGGGATGTGCACGGCGTCGAGCCACATCTCGTCGCGGTCGTCGATGAACGCGTAGCCGTCGACGAGCGACGCGCGTCCCTCGCGCAGCGACTTCACCTCCGTGCCGGTCAGCACCAGGCCGGCCTCGTAGGTGTCCTCGATCGTGTAGTCGTGGCGCGCGCGCCGGTTCGACGCGACCACGCGCTGACCCTGCTCCTTGGGCATGTGCGCCTCCCTCGAACCGCGGCTGACCGAGCGCCCGGCGATCGGACGCAGCCCACCAGACTAGCCCAGGTCAGACCTTGAGGTAGCGGCGGATGGCGAAGCTCGCCGAGAGCGCGGCCAGGACCGCCCCCATCACGACCAGCACGGGGATCACCAGCAGCGCGTCGCGCGTGCCGATGAGCGACGTGCCGAGCGGCAGGGTCTCGGCGAGGTAGCCACGCACGAAGAAGCGGACCAGCACCCAGACGGCGGTGCCGGCCAGCACCGATCCGATGAGCGAGGCGATCACCCCCTCGATCACGAACGGCGTCTCGATGAACCGGTTCGACGCGCCGACGAGCCGCATGATGCCGAGCTCCCGCCGTCGGGAGAACGCGCTGAGGCGGATCGTCGTGGCGATGAGCAGCACGGCGGCCACGAGCATGAGCACGGCGATGCCGATCGCCGTGTAGCTCGCGGCGTTGAGGGCGTCGAAGATCGGCTGCAGGTACGAGCGCTGATCGACCACCTCGTCGACGCCGGGCTGCCCAGCCAGCGACTCGCTGATCACGGCCGAGCGGTCCGGGTCCTTGAGGTTGATCCAGAACGTCTGCGGCAGCAGGTCCGGCGTCACGAGCGACGAGACGCTCGAGTCGGAGAACTGCTCCTTGAACTTGTCGTACGCCTGCTGGTGGTTCTCGAACTCGGCGTTCTTGATGTAGCCCTTGAGATCCGCGCCGTCGAGCTTCTGCTTCACGGCCGCGATCTGCTCGTCCGTGGCCTCCGTCGCCGCGCAGGTCTTGCTCTGTGACAGGTTCGTGCAGAGGTAGACGGCCACCTGCGCACGGTCGTACCAGTAGCCCTTCATCTGCGTGATCTGCAGCTGCATGAGCATCGCGGCGCCGACGAAGGTCAGCGAGATGAACGTCACCAGCACGACGGAGACGACCATCGAGAAGTTGCGGCGGAGCCCCTGCCCGACCTCGGCCAGGACCAGTCCGAGCCTCATCGTCCGTCCTCCCCGTCGCGTCCGCGCACGACCGGCAGCGACGTCGTCGCCCGGCTCACCGCGTCGGCGAGCGCGGCCGCCGCGGTACGCGGGGCCTCCGGCTCGGGGGCGGATGCGGCGGGCGCGGCCGGTGCGGCTGTGGCGGGGGCTGCGGGCGCGGATGCCGCTGCCGCGGGCGCGGCCGCGGCGGGCGCCGATGCCGCGGCCTCGTCGCGGGCTGCGGAGGCCGCCGGTGTGCGCACCGGCTGGGTGCGGACGGGCGTCGGGCGCAGCTCGGCGGGCTCCTCGACGACGCGTCCGCTCTGCTCGAGCACCTGCTCGGCCGCCTGGATCGGGATCGCGGAGGTCTGGTAGCCGCCGCCGCGCTCGTCGCGCACGATGCGGCCGGAGACCAGCTCGATCACGCGGCGCTGCATCTGGTCGACGATCCCGGCGTCGTGCGTGGCCATGACCACGGTCGTGCCGTTCGCGTTGATCGCCGACAGCAGCGCCATGATGCCGGCGCTCGTGGCGGGGTCGAGGTTGCCGGTCGGCTCGTCCGCGAGCAGCACGGCGGGCTTGTTGACGACGGCGCGGGCGATGGCGACGCGCTGCTGCTCGCCGCCGGAGAGCTCGTGCGGCATCCGGTGCTGCTTGCCGGCCAGGCCGACCAGCTTCAGCACGTCGGGCACGGCCTCCTGGATGAAGCCCTTGCTCTTGCCGATCACCTGGAGGGTGAAGGCGACGTTGTCGTAGACCGTCTTGTTGTTGAGCAGACGGAAGTCCTGGAACACGACGCCGAGGTTGCGCCGGAAGTACGGCACCTTGCGCGACGAGAGCGTGTTGAGGGTCTGGCCGAGCACGTGGATGCGGCCCTGCGTCGGCTTGTCCTCCTTCAGGACCAGGCGGAGGAAGCTGGACTTCCCGGAGCCGGACTGGCCGACGAGGAAGACGAACTCCCCCTTGAGGATCTCGAGGTCGATGCCGTCGAGGGCGGGACGCTGGGTGCCGCGGTAGGTCTTGGTGACCGAGTCGAAGCGGATCATGGCTCGACCAGGCTAGGCGCGGGATCCGGGGATCCCGGGCGCGACACCCCCGCGCGCCGGGACTCGCAGGGTCCCCGTCCGGGGCACGCGCTGGCAGAATCGGCGGGTGACCGACGCCCGCCCGAGCCCGACCCTGGCCCTGTTGCGCCGAGCCCGCCGCGCCGAGCTCGAGCTGGCGCGCGCGTTCGACCCGCACGGCCTCACGGTGCGCAAGCACGACGTGCTGCGCGCCATCGCGGCGACCCCGGGGGTCTCGCATGGCGAGCTCGCTCGCCGGGCCGGCGTCGACATCCACGGCGTGCGGACCCTCGTGCGCGCACTCGTCGAGCACGGGCTCGTGCGCGAGGTCGTGCCGGCCGGCGGGCACGCGCCGCTGCTCTCCGCCACCGAGCGCGGTGGACGGGCGCTCAGCGCGATCGACACCGCCCTCGCGCGCCTCGACGACGAGCTCTTCACCGGCGAGGACGGCGGCGACCTCGCCTCCGCGCTCCTGGCCGAGACGGTCTCGCTGCCGCAGCCGCCGGAGGACTGAGGGTCGCGCCCCTGGGCGCGGACGGCGGTCTCGCGCGCGGTCCATGCGCGGTCCGCGTTTCGCGCCCCGTCCTGGTTTTCGCGTCCGGCCCTGGTTTTCGCCAACGTCTGTGCGAAACGCCGAGGCGGTGAACGGAGGCGGCCTCCGTTTTCTGAAGGAACGCTGTGCGATCCGCTCCGGACCGGCGCACCGCTCCCCCGCGGTCGTAGCGTCGCGACCATGACAGACCCCCGAACCTGGTTCATCACCGGAACGTCCCGCGGCTTCGGCCGAGAGTGGGCGGAGGCCGCGCTCGCCCGCGGCGAGCGCGTCGCCGGCACCGCCCGCGACCTCGCCAGCGTCCAGCCGCTCGTCGAGCAGTACGGCGACGCCTTCCTCCCCATCCGCCTCGACGTCGCCGACCGCGCCGCGGACTTCGCCGCCGTGCAGCAGGCCGCCGAGCATTTCGGGCGACTCGACGTCGTCGTCAACAACGCGGGCTACGGCCAGTTCGGCATGATCGAGGAGCTCAGCGAGGCCGAGGCGCGCGACCAGTTCGAGACGAACGTCTTCGGCGCCCTCTGGGTGACCCAGGCCGCGCTGCCGATCCTGCGCGCGCAGGGCTCGGGGCACATCCTGCAGGTGTCGTCGATCGGCGGCATCAGCGCGTTCGCGAACATCGGCATCTACAACGCCTCGAAGTGGGCGCTCGAGGGCTTCTCGCAGGCGCTCGCCCAGGAGGTCGCCGAGTTCGGGATCGCGGTCACGATCATCGAGCCCGGCGGCTTCACCACCGACTGGGGCGGCGCGAGCGCGAAGCACGCGGAGCCGGTCGCCGCCTACGACGAGGCCCGCGAGCGCCGTCAGCGCGCCCGCGGCGGGATGGGCGGCTACGACCCGTCCGACACCTCGGCCGCGATCCTCGCGGTGGTCGACAGCGACGAGCCGCCGCTGCGCCTCTTCCTCGGTGCGCACCCGCTCGACATGGCGAAGGCGGACTACGCGAGCCGCATCGCGGAGTGGGAGCAGTGGGACGCGGTGTCCGTCGCCGCCGGCGGCACGCGCGACTGACCGGACCGCCTCGCCGTTCTGCAGGAGCTTCGCGGCCCGTTCACGCGATGACGGGCCGCGAAGTCCTGCAGAACCGTGGCGTCCTGCGGAACGCGGCGTCCTGCGGAACGGACGAGTCCGGAGGACGCGGGGGCAAGCCGGCCTAGCCGCCGAACTGACGCCCCGACGGGCCGAGGCTCAGTCGTCGTCCTTGCGCTTGCGCCAGCGGATGCCGGCCGCGATGAAGCCGTCGAGCTCGCCGTCGAGCACCGTCGCCGGGTTGCCGACCTCGAAGCCGGTGCGCAGGTCCTTGACGAGCTGCTGGCCGTAGAGGAAGTACGAGCGCATCTGGTCGCCCCAGCTCGCCGTGATCGTGCCGGCGAGCTCCTTCTTCTTCGCGGCCTCCTCCTCGCGCTGCAGCAGCATGAGGCGGGTCTGCAGCACGCGCATGGCGGCCGCGCGGTTCTGGATCTGCGACTTCTCGTTCTGCATCGACACGACGATGCCCGTCGGCAGGTGCGTGATCCGCACCGCCGAGTCCGTCGTGTTCACGCTCTGACCGCCGGGGCCCGACGAGCGGAAGACGTCGACGCGGATGTCGTTCTCCGGCACCTCGACCTCCTTCGCCTCCTCCATCACGGGGATGACCTCGACTGCGGCGAAGCTCGTCTGGCGCTTGTCGGCGCCGCCGAAGGGGCTGATGCGCGCGAGGCGGTGGGTGCCGGCCTCGACGCTGAGCGTGCCGAACGCGTAGGGCGCGTCGATCTCGAATGTCGCGGATTTGATCCCGGCGCCCTCCGCGTAGGAGGTGTCCATGACCTTGGCCGGGTAGCCGTGCTTCTCGGCCCAGCGGAGGTACATCCGCATCAGCATCTCGGCGAAGTCGGTGGCGTCGTCGCCGCCGGCGCCGGAGCGGATGGTGACGACCGCCGAGCGGTCGTCGTACTCGCCGTCGAGGAGCGTCTGCACCTCGAGGTCGCCGATCGTCTTCGTCAGCGAGGCGAGCTCGCGGTCGGCCTCCGCCGCCATCTCCTCGTCGTCGGCGGCGAGCTCCGCCGCGACCTCGAGGTCGTCGATGCGCCCCTCGACGTCGGTGACCCGCTTGAGATCCGCCTGGCGGTGGCTCAGCGCGCTGGTCACCTTCTGCGCGTTCTCGGTGTCGTCCCAGAGGTCAGGGGCGCCCGCCTGCTCCTCGAGCTCGGCGATCTGCTTCCGCAGTCCGTCCACGTCCACCACCGAGCGGATGTCGTCGAAGGTCGAGCGGAGCGCCGCGAAGCGGTCGGGGAAGTCGGGCGAGATCATGGCCGGGCCAGCCTACCCGGGGGCGCGCCGGGGCCGGTCGACGCCGGGTCGACCGTGCGGCCGCCGGGGCGGGAGTGCGGCCGTCGGCGCGGTATACCAGGAGTAGCGTGACCGGTGACATGACCACGACTCCGCCGACGTTCCGCTGGCGGACCGTGATGGTGTCGGCCCTCCTGCCCACGGTGCTGTTCTCGATCGGCGAGGGCGCGATCATCCCGATCATCCCCGTCGTGGCGCACCGCCTGGGCGCCGACCTCGCGCTGTCCGGCGTCATCGCGGCGATGCTGCTCGTCGGCGAGCTGATCGGCGACATCCCGAGCGGCGCCGTGGTGGCCCGCATCGGCGAGCGCCGCACCATGATCGGCGCGGCCGGCGTCGCGGTGCTCGGCCTGCTGCTCTGCGTGCTCGCGGCGAACCCGGTCATGCTCGGCGCGGGCATCCTGCTCGTCGGCGTCGCCACCGCGTCGTTCGCACTCGCCCGGCACGCGTTCATGACGAGCTTCGTGCCGGCGCAGTACCGGGCCCGCGCGCTGTCGACGCTCGGCGGCACCTTCCGGTTCGGCTACCTGGTCGGCCCGTTCCTCACCGCGGGCCTCATCGAGGTCACCGGCTCGGCCGCCTACGCGTTCTGGATCCACCTCGTCGCGTGCGCGCTCACCGCCCTCGTGCTCATCGTGCTGCCCGACCCGGCAGCCCAGCTGCGACGGGCCGGCGCCGAGCCGGAGCCGACCACCGGGTCCGTCGAGGTCGGCGACGAGGCGCGCGGGCTGTTCCGGACCATCGCGCGCAGCCGCCGCATCCTCGGCTCGGTCGGCGTCGGCTCGGCGATGGTGTCGGCGCTCCGTGCGAGCCGGCAGGTGGTGCTGCCGCTCTGGGCGGTGAGCATCGGGCTGCACGAGACGAACACCGCCGTGATCATCGGCATCGCCGGCGCGGTCGACTTCGCCCTGTTCTACCTCGGCGGTCAGATCATGGACCGCTTCGGACGGCTCTGGGTCGTCATCCCGTCGATGATCGGCCTCGGCGTCGGCCATCTCGTGCTCGCCCTCAGCGCCGCGCTGCCCGGACCCGTGGTCTGGTTCGTCGTGATCGCGATGTTCCTCTCGCTCGCGAACGGGATCGGCTCCGGCATCCTCATGACGATCGGAGCGGACCTCGCGGATCCGCGCGACCCCGCCCCGTTCCTCGGCGCGTGGCGGTTCTGCAACGACTCGGGGGCCGCGCTGGCGCCGCTCCTGGTGTCCGGCGTGACCGCGTTCGCCGGCCTGCCGATCGCCGCCGCGGTGCTCGGCGCGCTCGGACTCGGCGGCGCCGCCGTCATGCGCGTCTCCCTGCCGAAGCACAGCTCGCGCGCCTGATCCGGCGCACAGCCAGTTCCCACTTGTCGTTGACGCATCACCAGGCGCACACTCGATCGAGTGAGTGGGTATATCGATTCATCGTCCACCGGTCCTGAGCATCTGAACGACTCCGCCGATCTGCGCGAGCCCCTCACCGAGACCCGGCGCATCATGCGAACCGGCACCACGTGGGTGGCCGCCGGCGCCATCGCGCCCGCGCTCGGCCTCGGCCCTCTGCTGGCCTCCGGCTTCCGTCCCGCGCAGCTGCCCGCCGCCCTCGGACTCGCCTTCTGGATCGGCGTGGTCGCCGCCGGCATCGGACTCGCGCTGCTGATCTGGGCCGCGTGCCCCGTGCCCGCGTTCCCGCTCGAGCAGGCGCACCCGCAGAAGGTGTTCAGCATCCGCATCGGCATCGTGATGAACATCGCCGGCATGGCGCTCGTGGGGATCACGATGCTGCTGAGCCCGGTCCCCGGCGTCGGAGGCTAGGGCCCGGAGCGCGCTCCCTCAGCGCAGGACGGCGCGCGCCGTCGACGTCACCTCCAGGCGGATGCCCTCCGGCAGCACCAGCGTGAGGACCGGCGGGCGCCACGCCCCGGCGACCGTCACCTGCGCCGAGCGGCCGTCCGGCGTGGTCGCCGACAGCAGCTGCAGCTCCTCGATGCGCGTCGGATCGGCCGCCGCGAGGTAGCCGCGCGCCGCGGACTCCACCTCGTCGTCCCGGAGCCGGGGCAGCTCGCCCGGCGCATCCGGGGCGCGGTCGAGCGGGAACGACTCCGCGCCGGCGAGCGCGGCGCCGTCGGCGATCGTGTACAGCCGCTTCCGCTCGATGTTCAGCGATCCGGCCGCGAGGACGACGAGCACCAGCGCGAGGCACAGCGCCGCGAAGACGGCGACGAGCGGGAGGATCGAGCCGTCGTCGTCCAGCGCCCGCCCCGGTTCCGACGAGGTGGTCATCCGCCGCTCCGGAAGCGCGACACCGGCTGGCTGGACGACGCCTCGATCGGGATCGACGCGGGCGCGTCGACGTCGAGCACCGCAGGCACGAGCGGCAGCGGCACGACCGTCTCGACGCGCACGGTCACCGAGCCGCCGCGCCCCAGGCAGTCGGGCGGGTCCGGAGCGCACACGACCCGGACGCGCGCCGACTCGGCGTCGACCCCGTAGTCCGCCAGCGTGACCGCGACGGCGTCGGCGAGGCGGGCGCGGGCCTCCGCCTCCGAGTCCGCGCGGACGAACACCCGCGCGCCCTGCCGTGCCGCGCCCTCGGTCGCGAGCGCCGCGCCGTGGACCGCGGCGACGACGAGCACGAGATAGATCGCCGGCAGCAGGAGGAGGAGCCCGGCCGCCAGGAACTCGACCGAGGCGGATCCGCGCTCGTCGGCCAGCCGTACGCGAAGCGCGGCGATCGCCTCAGCCCAGGCCCTCGAGGGCCGCATGACCCGACACCTCCAGCCCGCGGTCCGGTCCGAGCAGGCCGACGACGGGCAGGGGCGCCCGCACCGTCACCACGACCACCGTGTGGCCCTGCCAGTCGGTCCGCGCGACCGAGATGTCGCGCTCGTACCCGCTTCCGAGCGCGGCGTCGAGCAGCGCGGCCGTGCGCACCTCCCCCGCGCCCGGCTCCGCGTCGGCGAGTGCCGCCTGACGCGCTCCTTCGGCCGCCGCATCCAGCACCGTCGTCCGGACGTACAGCGCGAGCGCGAGCTGGATGACCGCGAGCACGACGAGCACGAGCAGGGCAGACACCAGCGCGAACTCCGCCGGCGCCGATCCCTCCTCGTCCGCGAGTGCAGTGCGCGCACTCCGTCGGCCCGCGCCGTGCCCGTCCACGGTCAGAAGCCGGTGACCCGCGAGATCGCGTTCTCGAACAGCTGGCTCAGCGCCGGGCCCGCGAGACCCCAGATCACGATGACGAGCCCGCAGGTCATCAGGGTCACGAGCACCCAGCCGGGCACGTCGCCGGTCTCGTCGGCGAGCCGCTCGCGCAGCGGCACGCGGACGATGGAGCGGAGTCGATCGAGCAGTCGCATGAGAACCTCCGCGGACAGCGTGCGCCGGATGGGGCCGGGCCCGCGCGAGTTGTCCACAGGAGGTCCCGCGAGCGGGTCGCGGAGCGCAGAGCGCCCGGTCAGCGCACCGCGATCGCTCCGACCGCGCGGAGCAGCTGCACGGTGGTGTGTGCGGCGAGGGTCGACTCCGCTCCGCGGTTCTCGTTGCGCGCGTCGGAGCGCAGGCCGTCGAATCCGGCGCCGGTCTCCAGGTCGACCATGCGCACGCCGGCGTCGTTGTCGCCGAGGAACCATGCCCAGGCCGTCTCCACCACCCGCGCCCACTGGTCGCCGTGACCCAGCCGATGCGCCAGGGCGGCGGCCTCCGCGATCGCCGCGACCTCGATCGGCTGCTGATCGAACTGCGGACCTGTCTCATCGGGCCCGCGCCCGTCGCGACCGGTCGGGGAGAGGTGTCCGTCGCGCGTCTCGATCCCGGCGAGGAAGGTCAGCGCTCTCAGACCGCGCGCGGTGAGCTCGGCGTCGTCGAGCGCGTCGCCCGCCGCCAGCAGCGCTTCCGGGATCACGCCGTTGCCGTAGCGCAGGCGCGGTTCCGGCCACGGCCATGCCGGGCTGCACGGCCGCGGGATGGCGGCGACGCCGTCGATCAGGAGCAGCCGCGCCGCCTCCGCACCGGGGTCGGCGGCGAGCACGTCGGCGGCTCCGATCGCGGCGGAGGCCATGGCGCGGAGGTCCGGACTCCGCCGACGAGCCGCGCGGTCGAAGGCGATGCGGGAGCGCTGTCGCACGTCGTCGTCCGCTGCACCGAGCACCGCCGCACCGAGCGCACGGACGGCACGACCCCACCAGTCGCCGAGGCCGACCTCGTCGGTCCATGCGCCCCAGGGACTCAGCCGGTTGTGCGCGCGGCCGTCGGCGCCGACGGCCGCCTCGCAGAACCGCAGGTAGGTCTCGAGCAGGGGCGCCGCGTCGAGCTCGTTCGCCGCGACGACGACCGCCAGGCCGCGCGCGACGTCGTCGAGGCAGTAGCCGTGCCCGCGACGCGGCACTCCGTGCTCCGCGTGCTCGAACAGTCCGCGATGATCGGTCATCGTCGCGAGATGCGCGAACGGGAGCCGGATCGGGAACTCGGTGCCGATCACGCCGTCAGCTCCGCGTGGCGGATCAGGCCGACGGCGAGCTCCCGATAGCGCGGCGCGATCTCGGTCCAGCTCGTGCCGGCGTTCGGCGGCGGTGTCGATCGCGACCCGGCGGCCCGCAGCACGTTCCGCACGCCGTCGGCGATCGCCCGCGGGTCCTCGTGGCGCACCACGATCCCTCCGCCGGAGCCGAGCAGCTCCACGGCGTGCGGGAATGCCGTCGCGATGACCGGCTTCCCGGCTGCGATCGCCTCGACCAGGACCCCGGACGTGACCTGGGTCCTGGAGTCGTAGGGCAGGAGCACGGCGTCGGCCGCGCTCACGCGAGCGGCGAGCTGCGTCGTGTCCAGATAGTCGTCGCGCAGCTCGACGCGGTGATCGAGTCCGAGCTCGCCGATCAGCGACTGCAGGCGCTCCCGATAGCGCTCACCCTCGTGCGCGACCACCCGCGGGTGCGTCTGACCGCAGACGACGTAGCGGACATCGAGGTCGCCGAGTTCGGCCATCGCGCGGATGCCGTGCTCGATCCCCTTGCCCGGACCGATCAGGCCCCAGGTCAGCAGGATCCGCGGACCGTCGGCCGGGGACGGGCTCGCCGTCCATTCCGGTACGCCATGCGGGATGACACTGACCTTGCCGACGTCGACCGCGTAGTGCGACCCGAGGAGCCGCAGCGCCGTCATCGTCATGACGACGACCGCGTCGGCGAGCTCGATCACACGCTCCAGTACGCGCCGCTGACCTGCGGTCGGAGCGTCGAGCACCGTGTGGAGCACGACGATGCTCGGCACGACGAGGTGCTCGAGCACCCGCACGACGTCCGTCCCGTCCTCGCCGCCGAAGATGCCGTACTCGTGCTGGATGATGGCGACGTCCGAGCCGCTGAGGGCACTCGCGGCGCGGCGGATCGCGGGAGCGGGCGCCTCGTCCATCGATCCCAGCTCGGCGACGATCCGGGACCGGCTTCCGATCGACGGGATCGCGGGGCGGGCGAGATCGTCCATCATCCGGACGATCCGGTTGTCCGGCTCCGCGGGCCTGGCGATGGCGGTAGCGAGGGCCTCGGTGAAGGTCGCCAACCCGCATCGCGTCGGAGGATAGGTGCTGAGGAAGCTGAAGCCGGTCACGACGGACCTCTCACTCGTCCGAGACGAGGAGGACGCCATCGGAGCTGCGAGACGTCTGCCGGTCGGCATCTCTCGGGGAACAGCGCTCCGATGAGCCGTCCGGTTCACCCGCGAGTCGGCGGGCTGTGTCCTGGACGCTATGCCCCCCACCTGTGAGACCGTCGGCGCCGGACCGCCGTGGTGCGGGATGGCGGCCCGCCGAAACCAGGTGCGCCCGGTCCACCCGGCGGGAGGAGGATGTGAGAGACATGTTCACGATCGAAGACGGGCTTCACGGCGATGAGCTCGGCCCGTTCCGCGCTCGCGACGAGGCCATGGCAGAGCTCCGACGGCTATCCGAGGTGCCGTGGGATCAAGCGCCGAACCGAGCCCCGTGCGTCGGCTGGGCGGAGTGTGGTCGCAGGTACGAGCTCATCCGATACGAAAGCGCTCGAAAGCCCTCGAGCGAGGTCGCCCGCGGCCTGAAGCTGGAGATCTCCGCGGCCGGTGTCCGATGGCACTAGAGGGGGACCTGCCACCGGACCGATCCACGCCGCAATCGATCGAACGGGATGACTTCCTCCGCGTCTGCGGACGGTGGACGGGCTTCACTCTGCCCGACATCATCGCGATCGGCACATCGCGCGAGGACTGGGTGACGGTGGCCGAGGCCGTTGACCGGCTCGGGCTCGAGAGCACGGGAATCCGCGAGCTCGCCGGATCGTCCGGCGAGCGTCCGACGGTGAGTCTGCGTCTCGCGCCGCACATCGTCGTGAATCTGTTCGATCTCGATGAGGTCATCGCCGACATCGAGCTCCGCGAACTCGCCGCGCAAGACGACGTCGACCGGGTCTGCGACTTCGTGCGAGCCATCGGAGCTGCACTCGGCCGCGACGTCGTCGTCGTCCCGGAGGGCTCGGCGGGGACCGCGAGCATCCGCTACGGGGTCGACCTCGACTCGTTCACCGTGGCTGGGAGCTAGAACCCCAGCTGGAGCACCAGGATCCCCGGGAACACCGCGAACAGGACCGTCACGGGCAGGATCAGGAACACCAGCGGCACGAGCATGGCGACCTCCTTGCGGCCGGCCGCCTCGATGAGGTCGCGGGACGCCTGATCCCGCGAGTCCTGGGCCTGCGCGCGCAGCACCTCGGCGAGCGGGGTGCCTCGATCGAGCGCCGTGACGACCTGATCGACGCAGCGCGTCCAGCCCGGGAGGCCGAGCAGGCGCGACGAGTCGCCGAGCGCGGTGGCGAGCGGGCGACCCGCGTTGCACGCCGCCACGACCGCCGCGATCTCGCGGGCGAGCTCGCCGCTGCCCGTCCTGGCGACGCGGCGGAGGGCGTCGACCGCGCCCTCCCCGGCCGCGAGGCTCAGGGTGAGGAACTCCAGCACGGTCGGGAGCTCCTCCGTCATCCTCCTGAGTCGTGCCGAGGCGGCTCTGCTGAGCAGGCGATCCGGCAGCAGCAGGCCGGCGACGGCGAGCACCGGGATCGCCGCTGCACCGACGATCCCGGGCGCCGCGCCGGTCCGCCAGATCACCACCGCCACGATCGCGCCCGCCAGCGCCCCGAGCGTCCCGCCGAGCAGCTGC
Organism: Schumannella sp. GW821-FHT10F01; assembly: GCF_058809295.1. Classification (NCBI taxonomy): domain Bacteria; kingdom Bacillati; phylum Actinomycetota; class Actinomycetes; order Micrococcales; family Microbacteriaceae; genus Schumannella; species Schumannella sp. GW821-FHT10F01. The sequence continues at coordinate 63,760 of NZ_JBXASM010000010.1, read as the reverse complement.
CGAGATCGGAGCGCGGCGACCGAGCCGGACGACCCGGCCTGGCGCAGCCGCCGCCGCACCGAGTCGTCACCGCCGGAGGCGCGGGCGAGCCCGGCGTGCAGGGCCGAGGCGAGCGGCGCCCAGAGCGCTCCGACGAGCGGACCGGGGTCGGCGGGACTGCGGGCGGTCATCCGCCGCGCCTCCGCCGACACGTCGCGGACGTAGGGCGCGACCCGCTCCGCGAGCCCCGGAGCACGCAGCCTCGGGATCAGCGACGCCAGCAGCCACAGCCCGACGCCCAGCGCGACGCCGAGCGGGATGCCCAGGGCGGCGAGCACGGTCATGCGAACCACCGCCGCTCCTCGGGGAGGCGGCCGATCGCGATCATGATCCGATAGGCGGCGAACGACACCGCCGCCCCGGCGCCGAGGATCGCGAGACCGAGCGGGCTGTCGTAGGCGCGCACCGCCTCGGGCCGGGTGCTCAGCAGCAGCAGGACGATCCACGGCGCGGCCACCCCGAGCCGCGCGGCGGTGCGCACCCAGGACTGCCGGGACTCCACTTCGGCGCGGAGCGCGGCGTCACGACGCAGGTCGGCGGCGAGCGCCCGGAGCACGGCCGGCAGCTCGGTGCCGCCGACCTCGTGCGCCATCCTGAGCGTCTCGACGATCCGGTCCGCGACCGGATCCGCCAGTCGCGCCTTGAGATCGTCGAGCGCGACGCCGAGGTCGCCGGTCGCCTCCAGCTCTCGAGCGGCGGCGGACGCGGCGGGGCGCACGTGCCGCGGGCCGGCCTCGCCGAGATCCGCCAGGGCGTCGGAGAGCGGCAACCCCGCTCGGACGGCGGACAGCAGGTGCTCGACGACGTCGGGCCAGACGACCCGCGCCGCGCGGCGCCGCGCCCGCGCGCGCCAGGCGATCAGCAGGGCGGGGGCTGCCGCCCCGACCACGGCCGCCGCGCCCGCGAGCGCGCCGATGGGCAGCAGCACGAAGCCGACCGCGCCCGCGACGAGCCCGGCGAGCACGCTCAGCACGACGAGCACGGCCGGACGGACACCGCCGAGGCCCGCCTGCACGAGCCGGTCGCGCAGCGCCGCCGGCCATCGACGAGCGGGCACCGCGCCGGCGGACGCCGGCCAGAGCAGCGGCGAGAGGCAGAGCACCACGCCGACGCCGAGCAGCAGTCCGATGGCCACGCTCATGGCGACGCCGCCGGGGTGAGCGTCGCCAGCGCATCCGCGCCGCCGTGCCGGAAGCGGGCGGCGCGCGCGGGCAGCGCCCCCGTCCACGCCAGCTCACCCGACCCGGACCCGAACAGCGGCGTCGATTCGACGACGCCCTCCACCACGCGTCCCGTCGGCGCCGCGATCTCCGACACCCGGCGTCGACCGTCGCCGAGGAGCTCGCAGTGCACGACGAGGTCGATCGTCGCGGCGATGGTCGGGAGGACGAACCCGGCGTCGATGTTGCGCCCGGCCAGCAGCGGCAGCGTGCCGAGCTTGACGAGCGCCTCCGCCGCGCCGTTCGCGTGGATCGAGCACGACCCCGGAAGCCCGGAGTTCAGAGCGATGAGCAGATCGAGCGCCTCCGCCTCACGCACCTCGCCGACGACGACGCGGTCCGGCCGCATCCGCAGGGCCTCCTTGATCAGCCGGCGGAGCGGCACCTCGCCGGTGCCCTCCAAGCTCGGCTGCCGGCACTGCATCGCGACGACGTCCGGCGCGTCGAGGTCGAGTTCGAACGTCTCCTCGACGGTGACGATCCGCTCGCGGTCCGGCGCCGCGGCGAGCAGGGCGCCGAGCAGCGTGGTCTTGCCGGACTGGGTCGCTCCCGACACGAGCACGTTCACGCCGGCCCGCACGGACTCCCCCAGGAACCGCGCCGCGGTGGACGGGAGCGATCCCCGCGCCACCAGCCCGTCGAGATCGCGGATGGACCTGCGGAACTTGCGGATGTTGACCGCCCAGGTGCGGCTCACATCCGGGATGACGACGTGGAGTCGCGATCCATCGGGCAGCGAGGCGTCGACGAACGGCGAGCTGAGATCGACCCGCCGGCCCGTGCTGGTGAGCATCCGCTCGACGAGCCGGCGGATCTCGCCGGCGTCCAGTCGGAGGTCGACCCGCCGGCTCACGCCGTCCGCCGCCGCGAACACCGCGTCGGGGCCGTTGATCCACACCTCCTCGATGTCGGGATCGTCGAGGAGCGGCTGCAGCACGCCGTACCCGGTCAGCGCGGCGACGACCTGCCGCGTGGTGCCGCCCTCGTCGGCGAGCATCGGCACGGACCCGCCGAGCGCGCGCTCGGTCCAGCGCCGCACCTCGTCCCTGGCGTACCGGCCCGCGAGTCCCGGGTCCCCCGCGAGGTCGACCCCGTCTCGCCGGACGCGGGCGCGCACCCCCTCCGTGATGGCGGCGAGCGGGGAGTCCATCGGCACAGGATGCGCGGCGCGGACGACGCCGCGGGCGAGTTCTCCACAGGCTGGTCCGCGCTTCCCGGGAGTCCATCCGCGATGTCCGTGGCCCGCTCTACGGTCGCGGCATGAAGGTTCTCCTGATCCCCGGCTTCTGGCTCGATGCGGACTCCTGGGGCGACATCCCCGATGCCCTGCGGGCGGCCGGACACGACGTGACCGCGATCACGCTGCCCGGCCTCACCCGCGACGCGGTCGATCGCGCGTCGATCGGCATGGCCGCCCACGTGGCCGCCATCGTCGACTGGATCGACGCCGCCGGCGAGCCGGTCGCGCTCGTCGGCCACTCCGGCGGCGGTGCGGCGGCGGGGCTCGCCGTCGACGCGCGCGCGGACCGCGTCGCCCGTGCGGTGTACGTCGATTCGTGGCCCGGATCCGAGGGCGGCTGCGTCAACGACGGGTTCGACGAGGTCGACGGCGAGGTGCCGCTGCCGGACTGGGGCGCATTCGACGACGAGGACCTCATCGACGTCGACGACGACGTGCGGGCCCGGTTCCGCGAGATGGCCGTGCCCGAGCCCGCGCGGGTCGCCACGGACCCGAATCACTACACCGACGAGCGCCGGCACGCCGTGCCGAGCACCGTGATCGCGACCTCGCGCCCCGTCTCCGAGTACCGGCAGTACCTCGACGGCGGAGCCCCGTTCTTCGCCGAGCTCGCGGCGACCCGCGACGTCGAGTGGATCGACGTGCCGACCGGCCACTGGCCCCAGCTCACCAAGCCGCGCGAGCTGGCCGCCGCGCTGGTGCAGGCGCTGCGCTAGGTCTCGTGCGATGCCGAGCGCCCGTGGGACGACCGCGCGGGCAGGCCGGATCCGGGCTCCGACCTGCCCGGCGCGTCCTGCGTCGGCGTCCGGCTCAGCCGCGCACGCCGCGGCCCATGCCCTGGCCGCCGGACGCCTCGATCCGCTGGCCGGTGATCCACGCGGCGCTGGGCGAGAGGATCGCGGCGATCGCGCCGCCGATGTCCTCCGGCTGGCCGACGCGGCCCATGGCGCTGGTCGCCTGGATGCGCTGCTGGTACGCCTCGCTGTCGCGGATGACACCGCCGCCGAAGTCGGTCGCGGTCGCCCCGGGCGCGATGGTGTTGACGGCGATGCCGCGGTCGCCGAGGTCCTTGGCGAGGTACTTCGTCCACACCTCGACCGCGCCCTTCATCGACGCGTAGACCGAGTACGCCGGGTTCACGAGGTTCTGGGTCAGACCCGTCGAGACGTTGAGCACGCGGCCGCCATCCGCGATGAGCGGCTCGAGCGCCTGGGTGAGCAGGATGACGCCCTTGAGGTGCACGAGGTACAGCGCGTCGATCGCGTCGCCCGTGATCGAGCCGAGCGGGGTGTCGCCGGAGACGCCGGCGTTGTTGACGAGCTGGTCGATGGTGTCGCGCTCGAACGTGTCGCGGAGCACCGCGCGCAGCGCCGCGACGAAGCCGTCGAACGTGTCGGGGGCGCTGGTGTCCAGCCGCAGCGCGGCCGCACGGACGCCGAGGGCTTCGAGCTCCGCGACGACGCCGCCGGCCTCCTTCTCGCTCGAGCGCCAGGTGACGACGATGTCGGTGCCGGTCGCGGCGAGGGCGAGGGCCGCCGAGCGGCCGAGTCCGCGGTTGCCGCCGGTGATGAGTGCGAGGGTCATGATCGTGTCCTTCCGACGCCGGGTCGCTCCGCGGCGCTGACCCCACGCTCCCGCCGCCCGGGCCGCCGGGGAAGGGTGCGCTCATCCACGGATCAGGGATCCCTTGATGCGCCGGCCGCGCGGCGCGCACCATGGACGCATGGATCGTGAGCAGCTCGCCGACTTCCTCCGCACGCGGCGGGAGTCGCTGCAGCCGGAGGACGTCGGGCTGACCCGCGGTCCGCGCCGGCGCACGTCCGGCCTCCGGCGCGAGGAGGTGGCGGCGCTGACCGGGATGAGCTCGGACTACTACTCGCGGCTCGAGCAGCAGCGCGGACCGCAGCCGTCCGAGCAGATGATCGCGGCGATCGCGCGCGGCCTGCACCTCAACCTCGACGAGCGCGACCACCTGTTCCGCCTGGCCGGGCACAGCGCGCCGGAGCGAGTGCGGCGCAGCGATCACGTCTCCCCCGGCATGATGCGGATCCTCGACCGGCTGCAGGACACCCCCGCGCAGGTCATGAGCGAGGTCGGCGAGGCGCTCGTGCAGACCCCGCGCGCCGCGGCGCTGCTCGGCGACCACACGCGCTTCACCGGGCTCTCGCGCTCGACCGTCTACCGCTGGTTCGACGATCCTTCGTCGCGCGACGTCTACCCGGTCGAGGACCAGCCGACCCACGCCCGCAGCTTCGTCTCGGAGCTCCGCGCCGTGTACGCGCGGACGGGCCGTTCCGGCCGCGCGGCCGAGATCGTCGACGCGCTGCTCGCCACGAGCCGCGAATTCGCCGAGCTGTGGAGCGACCACGAGGTGTCGTACAAGCACGCCCGCCGCAAGCGGATCGCGCACCCCGACCTCGGCATCCTCTCGCTCGACTGCCAGAACCTCGTCGACGACGAACAGGGTCAGCGGCTGCTCGTGTTCACGGCGACGCCCGGCACCGAGGATGCGGACAAGCTCGAGCTGCTCGGCGTGCTCGGGGTGCGCGCGGGCTGAGCCCTGACCCGTTCAGCCCCGAGCCGCCGTGCCGCCCGCCGCGCTCCGCCAGAGCTGCATCATGAGATACGACCGCCACGGCCGGAACGCCTCGGCGAAGCGGACGACGGCCGCCGGATCCGACTCCTCCTCCCCGAGCCGCCGCAGTCCGAGCCGGATGGCGGAGTCGCCGGGCAGCACGATGTCGGGCGCGCCGTGGATGCGCATCGCGAGGTAGTCGGCGGTCCACGGGCCGATGCCGCGCATCCCGATCAGCTGGGCCCGCAGCACCGCGGGATCCTCAGGGATGAGATCGAGGTCGAGCTCCCCCGAGTCCAGCGCGGCCGCCGCACCGCGCAGGGTCGCGCGACGAGACTCCGGACCCCGCAGCAGCTCCGCGCCGCCCGCGAGCAGCTGCCGCGGCGTCGGGAACAGGCGGGTCAGCGTGCCCCGCACCTCGGGCAGCGCCGAGCCGGCTTCCGCCAGCTCGCGCAGGTGCAGCTGCGCCGCGGCCACCGAGATCTGCTGCCCGACGATGGCGCGGACCAGCGTCTCACCGCCGTCGAGGCTGCCCGGGATGCGGATGCCGGGGTGCGCCGCGACCGCCGCCGCCGTGGCGGGGTGCGCGGCGAGCAGGGCGTCGATCTCCGCCGCCGGGGAGTCGAGGTCGAGGAGCCGGCGCGCGCGGCGCTCGAGCTCCGCGTGGAGCACGGGATCGTCGGAGCTCGACTCCACGATCACCCGGTCCGACCCGGAAGCGCCGCCCTGCGCCGCGATCCGGATCTCGACGATCGCCACCTTGCCGCCGACCCGCAGCGTGCGCCGGTAGCGGTCGCCGTCCACCTCCTCGATGCCGGGGACGGCTCGCACCCGGAGGAAGTCGAGCACGCCGGCGAGGTCGAGGCCGGACGGGGCGGGGAGCTCGGTGCGCACGACTCCGATCCTGCCCGTCCCCGCCGACGCCCCGCCCTAGACTCGTTCCGCTCGCGGGAGTGGCGAAACTGGCAGACGCGCAGGATTTAGGTTCCTGTGCCGAGAGGCGTGAGGGTTCGAGTCCCTTCTCCCGCACCGTCGGCCCCTGCCGCATCGCCCCGAAATGGGGCTCGTCTGGCGACGCCGAGCCCGGCGATGATCGACCGTCGCCACCCGAGGGAGAGCACTGTGAGCGAGTACGGATACGCCCCTGCCGGGTCGGCCCAGCCGGGCTGGTACCCCGGACCCGACGGCCAGCACCGCTGGTGGACCGGGACGGCCTGGGCCGAGTCCGCGGATGCCGTCACCGGCGCCGGACTCGCTGCACCCGCGCAGTCCGCGCAGTCCGCGCCCGACGTGCCCGCCATCCCGACGGCGCCGGGCTTCGCCTCGGTCGAGCCCACCCAGGCCGCGCCGCAGTACGGCGCGCCCCAGCAGCCGGCAGCACCCGGCTACGGCGCGCCCCAGCAGCCCGCAGCAGCCGCCTACGGCGCACCCCAGCAGCCGGCAGCACCCGCCTACGGCGCACCCCAGCAGCCCGCAGCACCCGCGGCGCCCCCGTACACCGGCGCCGTCGCCCAGCCCTACGGCTACGGCACCGCGCAGTACGGCAACCCGGCGGCGCCGTACGCCCCCGCGGCCACCTACGCGCCCGCCTACAGCTACGGCTCGGCCTACGCCGTCGGCCCGCGTCCCGGCAACGGCTTCGCCGTCGCCGCGCTCGCCCTCGGCATCCCCGGCTTCATCCTGATGGGCATCCCGTTCGGCATCGGACTCGTGCTCGGGGGCATCCCCGACATCCTCGCCGTCGTGTTCGGCATCATCGGTATCGTGAAGGCCCGCGGCGGCGCCTCGGGGCTCGCGCTGTCGATCGTCGGGCTCAGCCTCGGCGGCGTCAGCCTGCTCAGCGTGCTGATCGGGGCCGGCTGGCTCTGGTAGCCGCGAGGCGCCCGCCCCGGGTCGCCGTCCAGAGCCCGCACCCGCGGCACTGAGCGGACGCTCGTCAGCCCTGCGGATGATCTCGGGCGAACCCCGAGGTCCGCGTCGCATCCGGCGGGTACTGTGGCCGCAGACATCACGCCGATCGCTGCGCGACCGACGACTGGAGACCACGTGCACCACATCCCCGCCGCGCTGCTGCCGTGGCTCGATCCGCACACGATCATCACCTCGGTGGGGCCGTGGGCGCTGCTCGTGGTCTGCCTCATCGTCTTCGCCGAGACCGGCCTGCTCATTGGCTTCGTGCTGCCGGGCGACACGCTCCTCATCATCACCGGGCTGCTCACCTTCACCGGCACGATGCACGAGGGCGGCAACGGCATCCAGATCCCGATCTACCTCGTCTGCCTCGCGATCGCGTTCGCGGCGTGGCTCGGCGGCGAGGGCGGATACTTCATCGGCCGGTTCTCCGGTCCGCGCATCTTCGAGCGTAAGGAGACCGGCATCTTCAGCCGGAAGAACGTCGACCGCACGAACGCGTTCTTCGACCGCTACGGCGGTCTCGCGGTGATCATCGCCCGCTTCGTGCCGATCGTGCGCACGTTCGCACCGGTCGCGGCCGGCGTCGGCCACATGCATCGCCGGCGCTACGCCGCGTACAACGCGATCGGCGCCCTGATCTGGGGCGCGGGCGTCACGCTCGCCGGCTTCCTGCTCGGGTTCATCCCGCCGCTCGCCGACTTCGTCTCGAGCTACATCGACGTCATCCTGCTCGGCGCCGTCGCCATCGCGGTCATCCCGACGGCCTTTCACACGATCCAGGCCGTGGTGCGCAACCGCCGCGAGCAGAAGGCCGGCGAGAGCGTCCGCGCCGACGACGTCACCGCCGACGACGACGTGAACCGCTGATCAGGCTCCCGCCGACCGATCCCCGCTGACCGGCACCGCCGATCAGCCCCCGCCGCTGAGCAGCAGCACGAGCAGGGCGCCGTTCAGCGCGGTCAGCAGCACGGCGCACACCGCCGCGAGCGCCGTCGTCCACCAGCGGTTCGCCGCGTCGCCGAGGAGGTCCCGGCGCGAGGTCAGCACCACGAGCGGCACGAGCGCGAACGGGATGCCGAACGACAGCACCACCTGGCTGATCACGAGCGCGAGCGTGGGCTCCACTCCCACGGCGAGCAGGGCCAGCGCCGGCACGAGCGTGAGCAGCCGGCGGCCGAGCAGCGGGACGCGGACGCGGAGCAGCCCGTGCATGATCTCGGCCCCGGCGTAGGCGCCGACGCTCGTCGAGGCGAGGCCCGAGGCGAGCAGCCCGATCGCGAACAGCGTCGCGACGACCGGCCCGAGCACGGTGTCGAGGGCGGCGTGGGCGCCCGCGAGCGTGTCCGTGCCGTCGACGCCGCGCAGCGTGCCCGCCGCGAGCAGCAGGATCACTGCGTTCACGGTTCCGGCGACGCCGAGGGCGATCGTGACGTCGATGCGGGTGGCCCGCAGAACCGAGCGGCGCTCCTCCCCCTCGACCCTTCCGAAGCGGTCGCGGGTGAGCGCGGAGTGCGCGTAGATCGCGTGCGGCATGACCGTGGCGCCGAGGATGGACGCCGCGAGCAGCACCGATCCGGTGCCCTCGAAGCGCGGCACGAGGCCCGCGACGAGGGGGGCGGCGTCGGGCGGCGAGACGACGATCCCGGCGCAGAACCCGATCGCGATGATCGCGACCAGCCCGATCACGATGCGCTCGAAGGTGCGGGCGCCGCGCCGGCTGTGCAGCACGAGCAGCGCGAGCGACACCGCGCCGGTGATCGCGCCGCCGAGCAGCAGCGGCAGCCCGAAGAGCAGGTTCAGCGCGATCGCGCCCCCGATGACCTCCGCGATGTCCGTCGCCATGGCCACGAGCTCGGCCTGCAGCCAGAAGGCGAGCCGGGCCGGACGGCGCCGTATCCGCTGACCGAGCACCTCCGGCAGGCTCTGCCCGGTCGACAGGCCGAGCTTCGCCGAGAGGTACTGCACGAGCCACGCCATCGCGTTCGCGGCGACGACCACCCAGAGCAGCAGGTAGCCGTAGCGCGTGCCCGCGGTCATGTTGCTCGCCACGTTGCCGGGGTCGAGGTAGGCGACGCCGGCGACGAGCGCGGGCCCGAGCAGTCCCGCGACCCGCGGTGCAGGGCGCGGGGTCGCGACGGGCGGGGCGGTCATCGCTGCGTCATCCGGGCGTCCGGGTCCCGGAATCAGCCGGCGGCGTCGAGGATCGGGCGGATGCGCGCGAGCAGCGCGCGGAACGCCCGTCCGCGGTGGCCCTGGGCGTCCTTCTCCTCCGGGCGGAGCTCGGCGGCGCTGCGGGTCTCGCCCTCGGGGCGGAACACCGGGTCGTAGCCGAAGCCGCCGTCGCCGATCTCGTGCTCGAGCAGCGTGCCGCCCCACGAGCCGAGCTCGACGACCTCGTGGTCCGCGTCGACGTAGGCCGCCGCGCAGACGAAGGTCGCCCGTCGCTCGTGCCGGCCGCGCATCCGCTCGAGCACGAGGGCGCGGTTGTCGGCGTCGTCCCGGGTGCCGGCGTAGCGGGCCGAGTGGATCCCCGGCGCGTCGTCGAGCGCCTCCACCTCGATGCCCGAGTCGTCCGCGAGCGCCGGGACCCCGGTCTCGGCGAACGCGGCGCGCGCCTTGATCAGCGCGTTCGCGGCGTAGGTCTCGCCGTCCTCCACCGGCTCGGGGCCGCCGCCGCCCGGCAGCTCGGCGAGCGAGACGAGCCGGTGCTCCCCCAGCGCCGTGCCGAGGATGCGGGTGAGCTCCTCGACCTTGTGCGCATTCCGGGTCGCGAGCACGAGCCGCACGTCAGCGCTCCGCGGCGAGAGCGGCGACCTGCAGCTCGGTGAGCCGCGTCGTGCCGGCGACGCCGAGCTCGAGCAGCCGGTCGAGCTCCGCCTTGTCGAACGGGGCGCCCTCGGCGGTGCCCTGCACTTCGACGAACAGCCCGCGTCCGGTGACGACGACGTTCATGTCGGTCTCGGCGGTGGAGTCCTCGGTGTACATGAGGTCGAGCAGCGGCTCGCCCTTGACGATGCCGACGCTGATCGCCGCCACGGAGTCGCTGAGGGCCTTCGCGTTCTTCCCGACGAAGCCCTTGGCCCGGCCCCACTCGATCGCGTCCGCGAGCGCCACGTAGGCGCCGGTGATCGCGGCAGTGCGCGTGCCGCCGTCCGCCTGCAGCACGTCGCAGTCGATCACGATGGTGTTCTCGCCGAGCGCCTTCGTGTCGACGACCGCGCGGAGGCTGCGGCCGATCAGCCGCGAGATCTCGTGGGTCCGGCCGCCGACTCGGCCCTTGATCGACTCGCGGTCCATCCGGTCGTTCGTCGAGCGCGGCAGCATCGCGTACTCCGCCGTGACCCAGCCGCGGCCCTTGCCGGTCAGCCAGCGCGGCACGCCGTTCGTGAAGCTCGCCGTGCAGAGCACCTTCGTGCGGCCGAAGCTGATGAGCGCGCTGCCCTCGGCCTGGTCGCTCCAGCCGCGCTCGATGGTGACGGGCCGCAGCTCGTCGGGGGCGCGTCCGTCAGCTCGCGTGGTGGTCATGGGGTGCCTTTCGGGAGGGGGATCGGGATGGTGCCGGTCTCGAACGTCTCGACCCGCGAGACCTCCGGACCGAGGAAGCGCGCGGCCAGGGCGCGGAAGCCGGACTCGTCGGCGCCGGTCGCCTCGAACTCGTGCGCCGCGCGGCCCGGCGCGGTGCGCTCCAGGCCGTGGGAGACGAGCACGCGGTACAGGTCGGAGGCGGTCTCCTCGGCCGAGGACACGAGGCTCACCTCCGGCCCCATCACGTACGAGATCGCCGCCGACATGAGCGGGTAATGCGTGCAGCCGAGCACGAGGGTGTCCACGCCCGCCGCCCGCAGCGGCGCGAGGTACGCCTCGGCGACCGCGAACAGCTCGGGTCCGCTCGTGACGCCGGCCTCGACGAACTCGACGAATCGCGGGCACGCCGCGCTGGTCAGCTCGAGGTGCGCGGCGGCGGCGAAGGCGTCGTCGTAGGCGCGGGAGGTGATCGTGCCCTCGGTCGCGATGACCCCGACGCGGCCGTTGCGGGTCGAGCGGACTGCGGCGCGGACAGCTGGGCGGATCACCTCGACGACCGGTATGCCCGCGCCCTGCTCGTAGCGCTCGCGGGCGTCGCCGAGCACGGCGGCGGTGGCCGTGTTGCAGGCGATCACGAGCGCCTTGACGCCGCGCGCGACGAGATCGTCGAGCACCTCGAGCGCGTAGCGGCGCACGTCGGCGATGGGCTTGGGCCCGTACGGCGAGTGCGCGGTGTCGCCGACGTAGAGCACGCGCTCGCGCGGCAGCTGGTCGATGATCGCCCGCGCCACCGTCAGCCCGCCGACGCCGGAGTCGAACACCCCGATCGGGGCGTCGTCGGCGGCGGTCATCCTCTCAGGCTAGCGCCGGGCGCCCTAGGCTCGCCTCATGACGAGCGCGCTCCTCACCGACCGCTACGAGCTCACCATGATCGACGCCGCCCTCCGCGACGGGCGCGCGCTGCGCCCCGCCGTGTTCGAGCTGTTCGCGCGACGGCTGCCGACCGGACGGCGCTACGGCGTCGTGGCCGGCACTGGCCGGTTCCTCGAGCTGCTGCGCGACTTCCGCTTCGGCGACGAGGAGCTCGCCTGGCTGCACGAGGCCGGCGTGGTCTCCCCCGCGACGCTCGACTGGCTCGCCGGCTTCCGCTTCGGCGGGCGGGTCCGCGGCTACCGCGAGGGCGAGCTGTACTTCCCCGGATCGCCCATCCTCGTCGTCGAGGGGACGTTCGCGGAGGCGGTGCTCCTCGAGACCCTCGCGCTCAGCGTCTTCAACTACGACTCCGCGGTCGCCGGCGCGGCCGCGCGCATGGTGTCGGCCGCCGGAGGCCGTCCGCTCGCCGAGATGGGCTCGCGCCGCACCGGCGAGCGCAGCGCCGTGGCCGCGGCCCGCGCCGCCTACATCGCCGGCTTCGGCGCGACGAGCAACCTCGAGGCCGGCCGCTCGTGGGGCATCCCGACCATGGGCACGGCCGCCCATGCCTTCACGCTCCTCCACGCGACGGAGGAGGAGGCGTTCCGCGCCCAGGTCGAGGCGCTCGGCACCGGCACGACGCTGCTCGTCGACACCTACGACATCCGCCAGGGCGTGGAGACCGCGGTGCGCGTGGCCGGGACCGGCCTCGGCGCCGTGCGCATCGACTCCGGCGACCTCGGCGTCGTCGTGCGGGAGGTGCGCGCGCAGCTCGACGGCCTCGGCGCGACCGGCACCCGCATCACCGTGACGAACGATCTCGACGAGTTCGCGATCGCCGCCCTCGCCGCGGCGCCGGTGGACTCCTACGGCGTGGGCACCTCGCTGGTCACCGGCTCCGGCTCCCCCGCGGCCGGGATGGTCTACAAGCTCGTCGCCCACACGGACGACGCCGGGGCGTGGATCGCGGTCGGCAAGAAGAGCGAGGACAAGGCCACCATCGGCGGACGGAAGCAGCCGGTCCGCACGCTTCGCGGCGGCGTCGCCGTCGAGGAGACGATCTACGTCGAGGATCCTCCGGTCTCGGCGGCGCACGACCTCCGGCCGCTGCTCGTCGACCTCGTCGTCGACGGCGAGCCGCTGCCCGAGCCGCTCGGCGCCGCCGGCGTCGCGGCCGCGCGCGCGCACCACGCCGCGGTCGTCGCCGAGCTGCCCGTCGACGCGACGGGTCTGTCGCGCGGCGAGCCGGCGCTGGGCACCGTCTACCGCTGAGCGGGGCCTACTTCAGGCGCTCGTAGATCTTCTTGCAGTCCGGGCAGACCGGGAACTTCTCCGGATCGCGCCCGGGCACCCAGACCTTGCCGCAGAGCGCGATGACCGGCTTCCCCGTCATCGCCGACTGCAGGATCTTCTCCTTCTGCACGTAGTGCGAGAAGCGGTCGTGGTCGCCGTCCTCCACCTGCTCGTCGCGGAGCAGCTCCTCGAGCTCGCGGTCGAGCACGTCGGTGCCGCCGCCGCCCGAGATGTCGGTGTCGCTCATGCCGCTAGTTTCGCACGGCGAACGCGATGATCTCCGGGCCGCGGTGCTCGAACACCCGGCCGCCGGCGACCACGCCGATGAGCGCCGCCGGGATGCCCGTGGCGAGGCCCGCGGCGAGCGCGATCCAGGTCCACGATCCGCCGGACGACAGCGCCATCACCGTCGCGGTGACCGCCGGCGCAGCGAGCACGGCGATCACGAGCACGCTGAGCACCTGCACGGCGCCGCCGGACCCGCCGTCGGTCTGCGGCGCGCGGAAGCCGGAGGATCCCGGGCTCGGGGCCGCGTACGGGAACCGCGCCGACACGAGGCTGGAGACCCCGATCGAGCCGAGCAGCGTGGCGACGCTCATGCCGATGACGGCGGGCACGACATCGGCCGTGCCGGCGCCCCAGGCGGTCAGCGGGGTGCCGACGGCGATGACGGCCGCACCGAGCACGAGCACCGGCAGGGCGCGTCCGACACGGTCGGCGGCACCGGAGAGCGGAGCGACGACGTGCTGCCACACCGCGGTCGAGTCGTAGGCGACGTCGTTGTGCATCGTGCCCCAGCCGAGCAGCAGCACGACGACCGGCAGCGGCACGAGCGCCATCACCGAGAGCGGGATGCCGCCGATCGTCGCGGCGGCGATCATGAGCACCGGGATGATCGGCAGCGGCACGAGGACGCTGGCGTAGCGCGGGTCGCGCAGCCAGTAGACGACCGTGCGCGCGGCGATGGCGGCGAGCGGCGAGCCGCCGGTGAAGCGGAACAGGCCCAGCCGGTCGAGGCCGTCGCTCTCGCGCACGGGACGCGGCGGGCGGAACTCCTGCACCACCACGAGCACCCAGAGGCCGGCGAGCAGCACGTCCGCGGCGAAGGCGACGAGCAGCACCAGAGCGCCCGTGCCGCTCTCGCCGTGCAGCGCCGGCGCGTCCCAGACGGTGCCGACGAGCAGCCGGTCGAGCCGCTCGGCCATCGTGGCCACGTTCGTCGCGAAGTAGCGCGGGTCTGCCACCGTCGGCACGACGACGATCGCGAGGGCGACGACGAGCGCGGTCCAGAGCAGCGCCTGCAGGTTGCGCCCCATCGGGCTGCGGGCCACCGCGGCGCCGATCGTCGCCGACAGGCGGACGAGCAGCACGCAGCCGGCGAAGAGCAGCACCGCGGCGACGAGGGCGATGAGCCCCTGCCCGGCCGCGGTCCAGCCGGCGACGTAGCCGACCAGCAGCACGGCGAGCACGGCGACGTGCGGTGCGACGAGGTCGGTGAGCATGAGCGCGCCGGATGCCCGGACGGGACGGATGCCGTAGCCGACCAGCGCCCGCGGGCTCAGCGGCTCGATCCGCGCGATGGCCGCCGGGAGCAGCACCGCGCAGACGAGGACGACGACGCCGACGGCGACCGACACGGCGCGCAGCTGCGGGGCGTCCGTCGTGCCGAGGGAGATCATCCGCCCGGCGACGAGGATCGCGACGATCAGTGCGACCAGCACCCCGGCGACCCGGAGCGCGCCGGCGCGCTGCCGGGTCCAGCCGTTGACGAGGGCGTCGACCTTCAGTCGGAGTAGCTGTGCAACCACTCGAGGCCCTCCACCGCGCTGCTGCCGCCCGCGAGCTCGACGAAGCGGTCTTCGAGCGAGACGCCGGCGAGCACCTGCGAGGTGGGGCCGGCGGCCAGCACGCGCCCGCCGACGATGATGGCGAGGTCGTCGCACGCCGACTCGATGAGCTCCATGTTGTGGCTCGAGAGCAGCACGGTGCCGCCCCCGGCCGTGAAGCGCCGCAGCACCTTCAGCACGGCGTCGCTCGACACCGGGTCGACGGATTCGAACGGCTCGTCGAGCACCAGCATCCGCGGGGAGTGGATGAGCGCCGCCGCGATCGCGACCTTCTTCGTCATGCCCATCGAGTAGTCGGCGACGAGCCGGCTCAGCGACGCGGTGAGGCCGAACGCGCGGGCGAGGTCGGCGGCGCGGCGCGAGGTGACGGCGGGGTCGAGCCCGCGGAGCGCGCCCGCGTAGTGGAGCAGCTGGGCGCCGGTGAGGCGGTCGAAGAGGCGGAGCCGGTCGGGCAGCACGCCGAGGTACTGCTTCGCCACATCCGGATCGGCCCAGACGTCCGCGCCGTAGACCTCGACCGTGCCGGCATCCGGACGCAGCAGGCCGGTCGCGATCGACAGGGTCGTCGTCTTGCCGGCGCCGTTCGGGCCGACGATGCCGTAGAAGCTGCCGACGGGGATGTCGAGGTCGATGGCGTCGACGGCCGTCACCGAGCCGTAGGTCTTCGTCACGCCGCTGATCCGCAGGGCGGTGCGGCCCCGCGCGATCCGGCGCTCGGGACCGACCAGGTCGGCGAAGTCGGCCGGCTCGGGCGCGCGGTCGGCGCTCAGGAGCGGCTCGGCGGCGGGGGTCTCGGGGATGACCGGCTCGGGGTCGGGCCCGATCTCGGCGATCGGCTCGACCTCGGTGATCGGCTCGACCTCGGTGATCGGCTCCTCGGTGATCTCGTCGAGCGCGACCTCCTCGATGAGCGACGCGTCCTCCTCCGGCGGCGTCACCGCGGCGAAGATCTCGTCCTCGTCGAGCGGAGCCTCGGCCGGCGGATCGTCTGCGGCCTCCACGACCGCGGTCTCCTCGACCGCGGTCTCCTCGACCGCGTCGGCGACGGCAGCGTCCTCGACCACCGCGTCCGCGACCTGAGCGTCCTCGACCGGAGCGCCCGCGACCTGAGCGTCCTCGATGGGAGCGTCCGCGACCTGAGCGTCCTCGACCTGAGCGTCCGCGACCTGAGCGTCCTCGGCGACCTCCTCGACGGGCGGCGCGGGCGGCACGGAGGCGCGCGTGGCGCGGGTGCGGGAGCTGGTGGAGGCGCTCCGGCTGGCGGTGCCCCGAGTCGTCGCGGCCTTGCCGGTGCGCGACCGCGGTGAGGCGGTCGTCGACGCCGCGGCGGCAGCGGCGGTCGCAGCCGCCGACTTCGAGCGCGGGGTGCGGGTCGCGGGCCGACGGGCCGCCGGCTGGCGAGGCGTCTCGGCCGCCGCATCCGGGGCCGGACGGTCTTCCGCGTCGTCCGGCGCACGTCCCTCATCGGGCGGGGGCGGCGGGGGCGGGGCGTCCACCAGAGGAGCCTACCAACCGCATCGGCCGGTCCTGCTCGGACGGGGTCGGTGCCAGCCCGGATTCGTCGAATGCGGCGATAACGACCCGATCACGGTTCCATTGCAGTCGCCTGGGAACCCTGTTCACCTGTTGTTCACCGAGGCTAACGTTTTCTCTGCACACCGACGTGGCTGGATCTCCGTGCGCTCCCCGCACGGGTGAACGGCGAGCGAACCGCTCGTCACCGCACGATGAACCGGCCCCGCGAAACCCAGGTGAGACCCGATGAGGTTCACCGGAGTGAAGGAGAATCCGCATCGTGAGCACGCAGATCGTGATCCTGGCCGCCGGCCTCGGCAGCCGCCTCGGCCGCTCGCTGCCCAAGCCGCTCACCGAGCTGAGCGACGGCCGCACGATCATGCAGCAGCAGTTCGACAACATCCGCGCCGCCTTCGGCAAGAAGGCCAAGGTGACGATCGTCGTCGGCTACAAGATGGAGACGATCATCGAGGCGTTCCCGCACGCGTCGTTCGTCTACAACGAGCGGTACGACCAGACCAACACCTCCAAGAGCCTCCACCGCGCGCTCAAGGCGTCGAAAGACGGCGGCGTGCTCTGGATGAACGGCGACGTGGTGTTCGACCCGGCCGCGCTCATGCGCGCCGCGGAGTACATCGAGTCCGACCGCAGCTTCGTCAGCGTCAACACCGCGAAGGTGTCCGACGAGGAGGTCAAGTACACAACGGACGCCGAGGGCTTCATCCAGGAGCTGTCGAAGACGGTCAAGGGCGGCCTCGGCGAGGCCGTCGGCATCAACTACGTGTCGAGCGCCGACAAGGCAGGCCTCATCCGCCAGCTCGGCCGCGTCGACGACCAGGACTACTTCGAGCGCGGCATCGAGCTCGCCATCGAGCAGGCCGGCATGAAGGTCGAGCCGATGGACATCTCGGACCTCTACGCAGTCGAGATCGACTTCGCCGAGGACCTCGAGCGCGCGAACCTGTTCGTCTGATCTCCCGCGATAGGGTGGCGCCGTGAGCGCCGCCGCAGCTTCCGTGCGCGCGCCGGCGTCCTCGAGATGGACGCCGGCGCAGCGCTATCGGCGTTCCCTCTGGCTGCTGACGACCCGCGACCTCCGGGTGCGCTACTCGACCAACGCCCTCGGCTGGCTCTGGTCGGTGCTCGACCCGCTGCTCATGGCGGCGATCTACTGGTTCGTCTTCACGCAGGTGTTCCACCGCGGCGTCGACCACCCGCCGTACATCGTCTTCCTGCTCACCGGACTCCTGCCCTGGACCTGGTTCAGCGGCGCGATCAACGACTGCGCGAAGGCCTTCACGCGCGACGCGAAACTCATCCGATCGACCACGATCCCGCGCTCGATCTGGGTGACGCGGATCGTGCTCTCGAAGGGCATCGAGTTCGTCTTCAGCCTCCCGGTGCTGCTGCTGTTCGTCGTCGTCAGCCTGTTCACCGACGAGCCCGCGCGCCTCGACTGGCAGCTGCTGCTGTTCCCGCTCGCGATCGTGCTCCAGGCCATCCTCACGACCGGCATCGGCCTCATCGTCGCGCCGCTGGTCGTGTTCTTCCGCGATCTCGAGCGCGCCGTCCGTCTCGTGCTCCGGTTCGGCTTCTACGCGACGCCGATCATCTTCAGCCTGGCCGACCTCGGGCGCGTGCACCCGTCGCTCGAGATGATCGGCTCGCTCAACCCGCTGGCCGGCATCGTCGGCATCTACCGAGCCGGCTTCTTCGACGAGCCGCTCGACTGGGCGGCGATCGGCATCGGCACGGCCGTCTCGCTCGTGCTCCTCGGCCTCGGCACCCTGGTGTTCCGCCGCACGATGCCCGCCGTGCTGAAGGAGATCTGATGACGGATCTCGACCACTCCCCCGCCGCAGCGGATGCCGCCGACGCGCGCGCCGTGATCTCGGTGCGCGAGGCCGGCATCCGCTTCCGCCGCAACCGCACGTCGCGCCGGAGCTTCAAGGACCTGTTCTCGAGCCGCAACCGGCGCGCCCGCCCCGGCGAGTTCTGGCCGCTCCGCGGCGTCTCGTTCGACGTGCATCCGGGCGAGGCGATCGGCGTCGTCGGCCGCAACGGCCAGGGCAAGTCGACGCTGCTCAAGCTCGTGGCGCAGGTGATGATCCCCGACGAGGGGGTCGTGGAGGTGCGCGGCGGCGTCGCCCCGCTCATCGAGATCACCGGCGGCTTCGTCAACGACCTGACCGTGCGCGACAACGTCTACCTGACCGCGGGGTTGCACGGCATGTCGAAGGCCGAGATCGACGACGCCTTCGACGAGATCATCGACTTCGCCGAGATCCCGGACTTCGTGGACACGCCCTACAAGCACCTCTCGAGCGGCATGAAGGTGCGCATCGCGTTCGCGGTCGTCTCGCGGCTCGACGAGCCGATCATGCTCGTCGACGAGGTGCTCGCGGTCGGCGACAAGGCGTTCAAGGCGAAGTGCTACCAGCGCATCGACGAGATGCTCGCCCAGGGACGCACGCTGTTCTTCGTGTCGCACAGCGAGCGCGACCTCCTCCGGTTCTGCTCACGGGGCCTCTACCTCGACAAGGGCGCCCTGCTCCTCGACGGCGGCATCCGCGCGGTCGTCGACCGCTACAACGCGGACTACGCGCCGAAAGGCTGACCTCCGCCTCGATCCGCTGATCGGATGCGTCCATGGGATGCCGCCATCGGATGCCGCTCGCGGCATGGACCGGCGCGCAGGCGGGGCGATCGCGGCTCCGTGTCGGCTGAGGATGGCTCCCCCAGACCCGTCCTCCCCGCCTCATGACGGTCCGGCGACGTATCCTCCGATCATGGCCAAGCCGCTCAGCGCCGCGTCCCGTGGCGAGGTGCATCCGCGCATCGCCGGGATCGTCGACCGCATGCTCAGCGTCCAGCGCCCGGTCGTGCTGGCGCACCTGCGCTCGATCCGGTCGCGGCACCCCGACGCCGATCCGGCCCGGGTGCTGTCGATCCTCGAGACGCGGTATCTCGCGGCCGTCACCGGCGGCGGCGCAGCCGTCGGCGCGAGCGCGGCCATCCCGGCCGTCGGCATCGGCACCTCGATCGCCCTGTCGGGTGTCGAGACGGCCGGGTTCCTCGAGGCCACCGCGCTCTTCGCGCAGTCCGTCGGCGAGATCCACGGCGTCGCGATCGACGACCCCGAGCGGGCCCGCACGCTCGTGATGGCGCTCATGCTCGGCACGGGCGGTGCCGACCTCGTCACGCAGTTCGCCACGCAGGCAGCCGGCTCCGGCGCCACGCGCTCGGCGTACTGGGGCGATCTCGTCGCCTCGACCCTGCCGAAGGGCGTCGCGAAGGAGCTCGGCGACCGCCTCCGCGACGCCTTCCTCCGCCGCTTCGCCGCGAGCCAGGGCGCCTCCATGGTCGGTCGCGCGATCCCGTTCGGCATCGGCGCCGTGATCGGCGGCGCCGGCAACCACATCCTCGGACGCCGCGTCGTGCAGGCGTCGCGCAGCGCATTCGGCCCGCCGCCGCTCACCTTCCCCGACGTGCTCGCGCCGGTGGTCAAGGTGCGCGCCGAGCGGACGGGCACGGCGCGCGGGCGGCTCCCGCGGATCGGCCCGGGACGCCGTGGCCGGAGCGCCGGCGCGCAGCCGGAGGCCATCGAATCCAGCCCGCGCGACACCGGCGAGGAGGTCCTGCCCGGGGCCGGGAGCGCCGTGCCGACCGACGGTCACCCCTCCTCCACAGACGGCGGTCCCGCCGACTGATCCACCGCCGGCCGGACGCCGTCGGACGCCGCCCCTAGCGTCCGGCACGTGGACCCCTATCGACTCCCCGTCGCCCTCGACCGCAGCCGCTTCCCCCGGCTGCGCATCGTGAACACCGGCACGGAGTCCCTGCGCGGCGTCAGCGTGCTGGCGACCGGGTCCGCCCGGGTACTGGCGCCGGCGACGGCGGTGCTCCCGCCCGGCGAGCACCTCGACGTCGAGGTGCTGGGGGACGACGTGGCGCACGACTCGGCGCTCGTCGTCCGCTGGCTGCGCCCGGACGGCTCGGAGTGGCTCTGGCGGGCGGCGCTGTGCTGAGCCGGGGCGCTGCACCGACCGCGACGACGTGCCTAGCGGGCGCGGTCCGCTTGCGCGCGGAGGAAGTCGGCCGCCGTGAAGCGCGGATGCGCCGGGCCGAGCTGGTCGACGGTGATGCCGCGCACGAAGTCCGCCACGTCGACGCCGAGCACCCCGGCGATACGGATGAGCGTCTCGACGTTCGGGTTGCCGGCGCCGCGCTCGATCCGCCCGAAGTTCGCGACGTTGAGCCCCGCCAGGTCGGCCAGGTCCATCTGGGTCACCCCGACCCGGAGGCGCTCGGCGCGGATGCGCTCGCCGATGAGCCGCGCCGCAGCGGAGCCGTCGGCAGAGCCGCCCGCGGCGGAGCCGTCAGCCCCAGAGCCGCCGACCGCGGAGCCACCCGCCGCGTCGGGCACCTCGCCGGCCTCCGAGGGCTGACGGGCGGCGCGAGACGATCCGGTGGGCATGCGTCATGCCTACCGGTGAGACCGCTCGAACGCGAGCCGCCATGGGCGTGCGCGTCGAAAGCGTCGCGCGTGCAGGCGGGATGCGCCGCGCCGGGGGCGTCGCACCGGTCGGTCAGTCGTCCCCGTCGCCGTCGATCTCGTCGGGGTCGTGGGCCTCCGGGTCGCGGTCGTGGAGCGCGGCCTGCCGCTCCCACTCGGCCGACAGCCGGTCGATCGCGGCATGGAAGCGGATCGTCGCGGCGCCAGGCGTCGTGTCGCCGAAGTGGTGCCGCGACCAGCGCGCGAGCTCCGCCTGGGCCTCGGGGTCGCGCAGCGCGCGATCGACGGCGCCGAGCACGTGGCCGGCGTCGGCGGCGGTGAGCCACTGGGCCGAGCCGAGGTAGCCGGCCTCGTCGATCTCGGCCTCGGGCTCGGCGGGCCGGGTGACGATGATCGGCTTGCCGGTCGCCAGGCGGTCGTAGACCATCGCCGAGACGTCGGTGATGGCGACGTCGGCCGCCGCGAGCTGCCAGCCGAGCTCGGGTCCGTCGTCGAAGACGTGGTGCGCCGACGGGTCGCGGCGGTTCGCGTCGGCGATGGCGGCGATGATCCGCCGGTTCGCGTCGCCGAAGCGCGGGTCGACCACGCCGCTGCGCGGGTGCGGCCGGTAGATCAGCCGGTGGCTCGGCGAGGCGAGCACGGCCTCCGCCAGCGCGACGCCGTGCGTCCCGATGGAGCCGTACATCGCGGCGGGGCGGTCGCCCTCCCAGGTCGGCGCGTAGAGCACGACGACGCGGTCGTCCGCCGGGTAGGGCAGCTCCCCGGCCAGGTGGTCGGTCTGCGGTCGCCCGATGTCGATGGTGCGCGCGTCGACGTCGTAGTCCCAGAGCTTGCGGGTCAGGCGGTCGCGCGCCGCCTGGCCGGCGACCAGCGCGTAGTCGTAGGCCTTGAACTGATTGGTGGTCATGTACATCTTGTCGGACTCGCCGTGGTTGATGAACACGTGCCACATGCGGCTGTACCGGAACATCTGGAAGTTGCGGGTGTTCTGGTTGACGTACAGCACGGTCCGGATGTCCTGGCCGTCGAGGAACTCCTCGAGCTCGACGACCGTGCGCAGGTACTGCGTCGGCAGTCCGGACTCCTCCGCGATCGTGATCGCGGAACCCGGGCTGCGGGAGATCACCACCACCGGATGCGCGGCGGCGAGCTCGCGGAGCGGCGCGTACCACTGCCGGATCTGGTACAGGTTCGTCCGGTTGTCGGGGAAGTACACCGCGACGCGGAAGCTGCCGCGGGCCGGCTTCGGGAACAGCTCCGCGGACCGCCGCGCGGCCTCGCGCCGGTTCTCGCGGGAGCGGAGCGCGTTGCGCAGCAGACGCCGCGCCGACCCCAGATCGGACATCAGACCCATGCGCTCGATCCCCTCCCGGTCGACATCCCATCCTCCCAGCCCCGGCCGGTCGCCCCCGACCGGAGCGGGCGATCGTGTCAGAATCGTGAGGCTCGACGACCCGAGGCGAGAGGATCGGTTGCGGCGGACCATGGCGCGATTCACCTTCGGGTCCGGCAACGCCCGGAAGCTCCTCGCCCTGCCGCTGTACGCCCTCGGTGCACTCGCCGGCGCGGTGGTGCCGCGGTCGCCGCGACTCTGGGTGATCGGCAGCGGGATCGGCATCGGCGAGGGCGCTCGCCCGCTCCACGATCTGGCCGCGTCGCTGCTGGCCGAGCAGGACGACCCGGTGCGCCTGGTCTGGCTCGCCTCGACCCCGGCGGAGCTGGCGGAGGCTCGCGGGCTCGGGATGGACGCCGAGCTGAAGACCGGACGGCGGGGCTTCTGGCTGACGCTCCGCGCCCGCGCCGCGATCGTCACGCACGGCTTCGGCGACGTGAACCGGTACGGCATCCGCGGCGCCGTGATCGCGCAGCTCTGGCACGGCATCCCGCTGAAGCGGCTGCACCTCGACTCCCCCGAGGCGCTCCGCGTCTCGGTGCTGCCCGACCACCGGCTCGTCCGCGGGCTGATGCGACGCGCGTACGCGTCCGCCGGCCGGCAGATCTCGCTGTTCCCGGTCGCCTCGTCGCTCGTCGCCGAGCGGATCGCGACGGCGTTCGGCGTGCCGCGGGACCGGATCGCCCCCGTCGGCGACCCGCGCGACGACGTGCTCCTGCGCGGCTCGGCCGACACGCGCCGCGAGGAGGCCCGGGCGCGGATCGAGGCGGCCGTGGGGCCGCTGTCCGATGGCCCGATCGTGCTCTACGCCCCCACCTGGCGCGACGGCGACCCGGATCCGGGCGCGCCGACCGCCGCGGACTGGCGGGCGCTCGGCGGCTGGCTCGCCGACGTCGACGGCACGCTGCTCGTCCGCACCCACCCGCTGGGCGCGGGCGACTACGCCGCGGGTCCCACGACCTCGCAGCGGATCCGCCTGCTCGGGGCCGACGTGCTCCGCGAGATCACGCCCGCGCTGCCCGCGGTCGACGACCTCATCACGGACTACTCCTCGATCGCCTTCGACCACGCGCTCACCGGCGGGCGGCAGATCTTCCTCGCGCCGGACCTCGAGCGCTACGCCATGCGCCGCGGGCTGTACGGCGCGTACCGCGACTTCACGGGCGGCCGGCACGTCGTCGACTGGGCCGGGGTGCTGCTCTGGCTCGACGACGCGCGCGAGGTGTCCGCACCCCACACCCGCCACCTCGTCGCCGAGTACGTCGACCACCTCGACGGACGCGCCACCGAGCGGGTGCTCGCGCGGCTGCTCGCCCTGACCGGACGCCCCGTGCCGCCGTCGCTGACGGACGCCGTCGCGGATGCCGGGACGGCGCGGCCCCGGCTGCGCGCCGCGCGCGTCGACGGGATCGCGGGTGCTGGCGCGATGGATCCCGAGCGATCGCCCGACCCGGATGCCCGATCCGAGTCGCCGGCGGGCGCCCAGCGGGCGGGTGCAGAGCGGGCGGGTGCCGAAGGGTCCGCGCGGTCCGAATCGTCCGATTCGTCCGTGCCATCGCTCGTCGTCGAGCTGTCCGACGTTCCGGCGGGGGCCGAGCTCCTGCTCCAGGGCGTCCGCGCCCGGGTCACCGGGACGATCGCGCCGGACGCGGTGCCCGACTGCGACTCCGAGCGCGTAGCCGACGCCGACGTGCCGCGCGGCGGGGTCCTGCGCGTCCGCTTCCCCCTCCTCGCGGACCGCTGGGGCGCCGCCGGGCTCGCGCTGCCGAGCGGCACCTACCGGCTCGTCGTCCGGGCGCCGGGTGAGGAGCCCTCGACGCGGATCGTGTCGGAGCTCACCGAGCTTCCCGCCGCGGCCGAGCATCCGCTGTTCCGGGCCGAGCTGACGGCGTCGGGCGGCGGTGTGCAGCTCGTCGTCGGGCCGCCGCTGGGGTCGGACGAGCGCGGACACCGCGCGCAGCGCGCGCTCGAGGACGGCTACCACCGGGCGATCCACACGCCGGAGGACGCGGTCTTCCTCGAGAGCTTCTACGGGCGGACCGCCGCCGACAACCCGCTCGGCGTCGACCGCGCTCTCGCCCGGCTCCGGCCCGAGACGCGGCGGTACTGGAGCGTCGTCGACGGCAGCATCCCGATCCCCGATGGCGGCATCCGGCTCATCGAGGGCAGCCGCGAGTGGTGGCACGTGCGCGGCGCCGCGCGGATGCTCGTCGTGAACGACTGGCTTCGCAAGCGGTACCGGCGCCGCTCGTACCAGACCGTGCTGCAGACCTGGCACGGCACGATGCTCAAGCGCCTCGCGATCGACCGGCCCGGTGTGCCGCTGCGCACGCGGCTGGCGGTGCTCCGCGAGCGCGACCGCTGGAACGTCCTCCTGGCGCAGAACAGCTACTCGGCGGAGATCCTCCGCTCCGCGTACGCGTTCCGCGGTCCGATCTGGCTCGAGGGCTACCCGCGCAACGACGTGCTGACCGACGGCGACCCGAGCGCGATCCGCCGACGTCTCGGCGTGCCGGACGACGCCCGCCTGGTGCTCTACGCGCCCACGTGGCGCGACGACCGCGAGGAGCTCGTCGACTATCTCGACCTCGAGACGTTCGCCGACGACCTCGATGAGGGAACGATCCTGCTCGTGCGCGGGCACTCGCGCACCCTGCCGTTCGGACGCGATCTCGAGGGCGACCGGCTGCTCGATGTCACGGGGTATCCGAACGTCGCCGACCTGCTGCTCGTCGCCGACGTGCTCGTGACGGACTACTCGTCGGTGATGTTCGACTGGGCAAGCACCGGGCGTCCGATCGTCTTCTTCACGCCGGACCTCGCGCACTACGGCACCGATCTGCGCGGCTTCTACTTCGACCTGCTCGCCGAGGCGCCGGGGCCGGTCGTCGAGACGCGGGATGCGCTCGTCGACACGCTGCGCGACATCGATCTCACCGACGTCTTCACGGGTCCGCGCGAGGTCTGGCGCGAGCGCTTCGCCCCGCACGACGACGGCGACGCCGGCGAGCGCGTCGTGCGCCGGATCCTCGACGAGGGGCTGCTCTGACCGTGCATCCCCCGATCGAACCGGACGAGCGCGGCATGCTCGAGCGGCCGGACGGCGCGCGGCTCTACTGGGAGGCATCGGGCGCACCGGGCGGTCGCCCGGCGCTGTACCTGCACGGCGGGCCGGGCAGCGGGCTCGGTGCGGGCGGCTATCGGCGTCGCTTCGATCCCGCCCTGCACCGGATCGTCGGGATGGACCAGCGCGGCTGCGGACGGAGCGCTCCCTGGGCGATCGAAGACCTCGAGCATCTCGACGCGATCACGACGGACGCGATGATCGCCGACATCGAGGCCCTGCGCGAGCACCTCGGCATCGAGCGCTGGCTGGTGCACGGCGTCTCGTGGGGCTCCACGCTCGCGCTCGCCTATGCGCTCGAGCATCCGGACCGCGTGTCCGAGCTCGTGCTGACCGCCGTGACGTCCGGGGGCCGCGCGGAGATCGACTGGATCACCGAGGGCGTCGGCCGCGTCTTCCCCGAGGCGTGGGCGGCGTTCAGCGCCGAGGTGCCGCCGGGGGTGCGCGTCGTCGAGCACTTCGCACGGCGGCTGCGCGACCCGGATCCGTCCGTCCGGGCGGCTGCCGCGGACGCGTGGGACGCCTGGGAGTCGATCCACATCTCGCTGGACCCGGCCTGGCAGCCCGGACCGCTCCACGCGGACGCTCGGGCGCGCGCGAACTTCGCGACCCTCGTCACGCACGTCTGGGCGAACGACTGCTTCCGGCGGGGCGATGACGCGATCCTGAACCGCATCACGGCGCTGGCGTCCATCCCGGCGGTCCTCGTGCACGGCCGGCGCGATATCAGCGGCCCCGCGATCACGCCCTGGCTGCTGCATCGGGACTGGCCCGCGAGCCGACTGCAGATCGTCGAGTCGGAGGGGCACGGCGGCCCGACGGAGATGGAGCTGACGGCCCTGGCGATCGACGCGTTCGCACACGCGGCACTCGAGGGCCGCCCAGCGAGCCCCGGCTCGGCGAGCGCGGACCCGGCGAGCGCGGGCGCGGCGCTCTAGACCTCGGCGCGCGAGGTGTCGACGGTGTCGCGCGCGCCGCGGAGGACGCCGACGGTGAAGCCGAGCCCCCAGCTCACGTGCATGGTGGCGAGCGCCCGAGCGAAGCGCATCCGGGCGGCGATCGGACCGCTCCGCCCCGACCCCGTCAGCACCGCGGCGGCGAGCAGCCCGAGGTAGAGCAGCGGACCGAGGTAGACGAGCGCCAGCACCGCGCCCCACCAGCCGTGGAGGACGCCGGTGAGGTGCAGCGGGAGGAACACGATCGACACGACGATCGACAGCAGCAGCACCGGCGGCGCGAAGAAGCGCAGCGGGTTGCCGCTCGGCAGCCGGCGCACGAGCTCGCCGCGCCAGATGCCGGTCGAGTAGAACTGGCGTGCCAGCTTGCTCCACGAGCTGCGCGGGCGGTACGTGACGACGAGCGACGGGTCGAGCCACACCGTGTGACCGGCGGCGCGGAGGCGGTGGTTGAACTCCCAGTCCTCGCCGCGGCGGAGCGACTCGTCGAAGCCCCCGACGGCCCGGATGCCCTCGACGCGCATGACGCCGAGGTACGCGGATTCAGCGGGGCCGGCCGCGACCTTGTCGCCGCCGTGGTACGCGCCGCCGCCGAGTCCGTAGCGGCTGTTGTAGGCCCGTGCGACGGCCGACTGCACGCCGCCCTCCCCCACCGCGTGCATGACGCCGCCGAGGTTCGCCGCGCCCGTCGTGCGGAGGATGGCGACCGCGCGGGTCGTGTAGTCCGCGTCGAGCTCGGTGTGCGCGTCGACCCGGACGATCACCGGATGCGCAGCGGCCGCGATCGCGAGGTTGAGGCCGATCGGGATGTCCATGCCGGGGTTGCGGACGGTGCGGATGCGCGGGTCGCGCGCGCGCATCCGCTCGACGATCGCATCGGTGTCGTCCGTCGACGGCCCGAGCGCGAGGATCAGCTCGCTCGGGCCGTCGTAGCTCTGCGACAGCACGCTGTCGATCGCAGCGGCGATGTACCCGCCCTCGTTGAGCACCGGCATCACGAAGCTGACACCGGGAGCGACGGGGAGCGGCGGCAGCGGCTCGAACCGGTCGGCGCCCGTGCGGCCCGTGCCGGCGGGGTGTTCCGCCATCGCGTGCCTCCTGTCGTGCGCGCGGCGAGCCTATCAGCGCGCTCCTGAGGCAGACGCGCCGAGGCGGCGGGAGCGAATGCTCCCCCCGCCCCGACCGGCGGACTGCGCCGCCGCCCCTTCCCTGGGACTGGAGGTCAGCTCTGGTACGTGCCCAGAGTGACGGTCACCTCGCGCGCGTCGCCGTCGCGGACGTAGGTGAGCGTCGCGCTCGCCCCGCCCTTGAGCGCCCGCACCTGCGCGGTGAGATCGGTCGCGCCGGTGATGGGCTTGCCGTCGAACTTCGTCACGACGTCGCCCTTCTTGAGGCCGGCCTGGTCAGCCGCGCCGCCGGACACCGGGGTGTCCGCGATCACGGCGCCGACCGTGCTGCTGTCGGCGGAGGTCGCGTCGGTCACCGAGGCGCCGAGGAGGCCGTGGGTCGCCTTGCCGTCGGAGATGATCTCCTGCGCGACGCGCTTCGCGACGTTGACCGGGATGGCGAAGCCCACGCCGATCGAGCCGGACTGGCTGCTGCTGTCGCTCGTGCTGCCGGTGCTCGCGATCGCCACGTTGATGCCGATGAGCTTGCCCTCGTCGTCGAGCAGCGCGCCGCCCGAGTTGCCGGGGTTGATGGACGCGTCCGTCTGGATGACCGGGATCGAGATCGTCGACGTGGCGCTGGTGCCGCTCGATCCGCTGCCGTTCTTGTTGTCCCAGAAGTCGAACGGGCTGCCGCCGCCCTGGCCGTTGTTGCCGCTCGAGGAGTCGGAGTTGTCGGGCGCGGCGGACGACGCGATCGAGATGCTGCGGTTGACCGCGCTCACGATGCCGTCGGTGACCGTGTTCGACAGGCCCAGCGGGGCGCCGATCGCGATCACGGTCGCGCCGACGTTGAGCTTGTCGGAGTCGCCGTAGCTGATCGGCGTGAGGTTCTTCGCGTTCTTCAGCTTGATGACCGCGAGATCGTCGGTGGGGTCGGTGCCGACGATCTCGGCCTGGTACAGCGTGCCGTCGGACATCGTGACCTCGATTGTGCCGCTCGAGGTCGCGCCGTCGAGCGTGACGACGTGCGTGTTCGTGAGCACGTAGCCGTCGTCGCTGATGACGACGCCGGAGCCGGTGCCGGCCTCGCTGCTGGAGGAGACGCTGATCGTCACGACGGACGGCGACGCCTTCGCGGCGACCGCGGTGATCTGGTTGACGCTCGTGGTGTCGTTGACCGTGATGGTCTGCGGCTTCGAGTCGCTGGAGCTGACGGCCGTGCCGCTGCCGCGCGACGTGAGCGCGGTCACCCCGGCGCCCGACACGCCGCCGAGCACCGCGCCGATCGCCAGCGCGGCGATGACCGGGACGGTGATGGAGCGCTTGCGGGTCGGTGCGGTCGTCGTGCCGGTGGGCGCGGCGCCCGTGGCGGCGGGGCCGAAGGAGCTGCCCGACGTGCCGAACGGGTTCGCGGGGGCGCCGTGCGTCGGCGCCGAGCCGTAGGGCTGGTGCGCGGCGGGCTGCTGGGCGCCGGCGTACGCGCCGTGCGGGGCCGGCTGCCCCCACGGCTGCTGCTGGGCGGCGGGCTCATGGGCGACGGGCTGCTGACCGGCGGGCGACGGCTGGCCGGGAGACGACTCCGCGGCACCGTACGCGGCGGTCGGCGCGGTGCCGGACGGGTAGTCCGGCGTCGGAGCGGACGGCTGGACGGCCGTCTCGGACGCGTCGGCGGTGGGCGTCGCGTCGTGCTCCGTCGGAGCGGCAGCGTGCGCGGCGTCCCCGGTCGAGGCGGTCTCCGGGGCGTCGGCCTCATCCGGGGTGCGGGGGTCTTCGTTCATGCGTGCTGCGCTCCTTTCAAGCTGGAGCCAGCATGGTTCGCGAATCTGGACGTTGTTCGCATCCGGGCTGAATGCGTCCCACCGCATTCCTATGGACCGCCTTTGCAACCTGACAGGTCAGCAGCCCGTGCCGCGCCCCTTCGCGAGGCACGGATGGTCGACGAGCAGCGTGTCCGCGGCCGCGACGTGCACGGAGACGGGCGCGACCGCCAGGTCGAGCGTGCCGGGGATGGTCGTCCACGTCCCGCCGAATGTGAACTCGGCACGGAGCGAGACGGTGAGCCGCGCCGTGAAGTCGCCTGCGGCGGCGTACCGGTGGCCGGTGGGCGTCGCGCTGAACTCGCGGAGCCCGGATGCCGCCCAGCTCGTGCCCGCGGCGCCGGTGCGGCGCGTGACGCCGTCGCCGTAGTCCCAGTCGAACCCGACCGGCGTGAAGCGGACCTGCACCGGGCTGCCGAGCAGGGTGCCGGCCACGGTCTGCGCGCTCGCGGTGCCGTAGAAGTTGGCATCGGACCCGAGCACGGCCCACCCGTTCGGCTCCATCACGAGCCGGCCGGGCGTCGGCGCGAACGCGGCCACATCGCGGAGCGTGATGCCGGTCGCGGCGACGAATCCCGGGTCGTCGGGCCACGCGATGCACACCGTGTCGCGGGTGTTGAGCGGATTCGAGATCACCGGGCAGGTCACCCCGTCGACCGTGACGAAGGTCGTCGGCGGTGGGGTGACGGGAGCGGATCCCGATCGGTCGGCGGCTCCGCCGTTGGCGCCGCTATGACTTCGAGTCGCAGTGCCTGTCAATGTCGTCTGACTTGCACCGTTCTGCGCCTGGACCGAGCACAGCCCCATCAACACGCCCTGCGGGGAGCACTGACTTTCCACATGCACGGGTGCGGCGGCGAGGGCTAGGGCTACCGCTCCCGCAACTAGCAGAGATCCTGCGACCACGGTTCGTTCCGTTCAAGGAGAAGTCCTGTTTTGGCGGGGGCAAATGTCAGCTCGACCGACGCGTTCGTGGCTCGGTTAGTCGGAAGAGTCGAGTTCCCTGCTGCGTCCAAAATGTCGACCTGTGATACGTCGACGCAGGCGTACAGAACAACTGATTTCGAGTCGTGCGACTGGAGCACCACGTTCCGAAATGATGAAACGCCTGATTGATGGATTTGCTGCCTTGCTGAGTCCGTAGCGAGGTCGACATCCGACTTCAGCGCACTGCCGGTCTCGACCTCCCTCAGCGGTTCGGTATCTAGCCACCCGCCCTGCCCGACCTGATCCGACACCTCGAGGTACCGCTGGTAGGCAGCGGTCGCCGCCGCCAGAGCCTCCTCGTCCGTCGCGAACAGGGGTGTCGGCTTCGGCGTCGGGCTCCGGGTCGGGTCGGCCGGACCGGGCACGCAGCCCGCGAGCAGCAACGCGGCGACGGCGGCCCAGACGGCCGTGGACGCGCCGCGCCGCGCGCTCCGCACGCCCGCCTCCGCCCGCATGCTCCGACGGTAGAGCAGACGGCATCCGCGCGCGACGGATCATCCACAGGCCGCGCCGCGACGCCGACGAGCGCGCCGCGGGCGCCTCGCCGGGCCCTCGCCCGGCCCTCACCTGTCCCCACGTGTGGGGCGTCACACAGTGGACAGGGGGTTCCAGGGCGCCCCTAGGCTGGAGTGACCCGATCGGAGACGAGGGCCACATGACCGACGCCGACCTGCCGCGCGTGCTCGATGCCGCCGTCGACATCGTCGTGAACGACGGCTTCGCCAGCCTGTCGCTCGGCGCCCTCGCCGGACGGTCGCGCCTGGATCGGGACCGCGTGCTCGAGCTCGTCGGCGGCGTGGAGCACGCCGTCATCCTCATGCTCGAGCGCGAGCGCCGCGAGATCTCGCACATCGTGCTCGACAACGTGGAGCGCGATCCGCTCGGCGGTCTGCTGTCGCGCATCTACTACTACAACCTCTCGGCGGTGTACGAGCGCCCGCTCCACCGCGCGCTCTACCTGACCGACGGCCAGTCGCTGCGCGAGCTCGTCCGCAGCATCGACCGCTTCGAGCTCGCGCCGCAGATCCCGGTGCGCATCGACTTCGTGCAGCGCCTCATCGAGGTGGGGATGCTCCGCGCCGGGACGGATGCCGAGCTCGTCGCCGGCATGCTCGAGACGTTCTCCGCCGGCCTGGCGCTCACGTCGCCGCGCGACGACTACGACCTGGTGGTGAAGGCGATCGAGCTGACGATCGTCACGATGTTCGACGCCAGTCCGCGCGACACGACCGCCGGCAAGACGGCGTTCCGCTCGTTCGTCGCGCACGCCCCGAGCCTGACCGACCCCGGCGCGGCCTGACCGGCTACTCCGCGGGTACGACCCGGAAGCGCCGCAGCCCCAGCGAGGGGTTGATCTCGCGGACCGCGCTGACGCGGTCCACCGAGACCCAGGCGACGGCGACATCCGTCTGCTCGCCGATGGTGGCGAGCTCCACGCCCATCGGGTCGACGATCATGCTGTTGCCGGCGCCGATCGGCGGCGCGTGGTCGGGCGCGGCGACGTAGACGGTGTTCTCGATCGCCCGCGCGGTCACGAGCGTGCGCCAGTGCGCCTCCTTGAGCGGCCCGCGCACCCACTCGCTCGGCACGACGACGAGCTCGGCGCCGGCGTCCGCGAGCCGCCGCGTCACCTCGGGGAACCGCAGGTCGTAGCAGGTCTGGATGCCGACGCGCACGCCGGACTCCACGAACACCGCCGGCGCGTCGATGCGGCCCGGCACGATCCACTCGCTCTCCTTCGCGCCGAACGCGTCGTAGAGGTGCAGCTTGCGGTACACGGAGCGCACGAAGCCGTCCGGACCGACGGCGACGACCGTGTTCGCGATGCGGCCCTCGGCGCCGAGCGAGTCCTCGGGGCGCTCCGCCATGCCGGCGACCACCACGATGCCGAGCTCGGAGGCCATCCGCCCGAGCGCGGCGACGAACGGGCCGTCGACGGGCTCGGCCGCGGCCAGCCAGGCCGGCCCGAGCTGGGGCAGGAAGAACGACGAGTACTCCGGGAACACGACGAGCTTCGCGCCGCGCTCCGCCGCTCTCGCCGCGAGGCCCGACATGACGCGGAGGTTGTCCTCCGTGTCCGCTCCGGGTGCGAACTGGGCGACCGCGACGCCGAGGGGCACGGCTCCGGTCTGCATCCCGCCAGCGTAGTCAGCCCTGCTAGCCTGCCGACCACCACGATCGACCGGAGGAGGTGGGAACCCATGCCCGCAGCACCAGCTCAGGGTGCTCCCCCGCTGCCGTCGAGCGCGCGTCCGATCGCGACGCGCTGACGCATCAGCGCCGGGAGCGCCGCCAGCACTCGCGAGAGGCACTCCCATGAACGACACCCTCCACTCCTTCTCCTCGTCCTCGGTTCCGGCTCCACACCCGACACGGGCGCTGGTACTCGCCGGCGGCGGCGCGGCCGGCAACGCCTGGGAGCTCGGCGTCGTCGCCGGGCTCGCCGACGCCGGCCTCGACGTCACCGGCGCCGACCTCGTCGTGGGCACCTCGGCCGGCGCGACGGCCGCCGCGCAGCTCACGAGCGGCCGAGGTCCCGCTGCGCTCTTCGCGGACACGCAAGCGCAGCAGCCCGGTCCCGCCGCAGGACGCCCGACCGCTCCCGGAGGGCCGCGGCCGGCAGCCGCGCCCGCGCAGGACTACCTCGACTGGTCGGACGCGATCATCCGGTCGGCGACGGATGACGGCGACCTGCGCCGCCGGATGGGGGCCGCGACGCTCGCGCGGGAGGCTGCGGACGTCGCGGCCGGCAGTGCTGGCGACGGCGAGGCCTCGGCCCGCTGGCGCGCGGTCGTCGCGGCACGGCTGCCCGGCGCCCGGTGGCCCGCGCAGCGCGTGCTCATCACCGCCGTCGACGCCCGCACCGGCGAGCCGGTCGCGTTGGATTCCGCGAGCGGAATCGACCTGGTCGACGCGGTCGCCGCGAGCACCTCGCCCCTGACGCCCTACCGGATCGGCGCGGAGCGCTACCTCGACGGCGGCTTCCGGCGCAACGACAACGCCGATCTCGCCGCCGGCTGCAACCGCGTGCTCGTGCTGTCGCCCTTCGGCGGCCGCTCGCGGATGCCGGCCGCCTGGGGCATGGATCTCGCCACCCAGGTCGCCGAGCTGCGGGCGGGCGGCAGCGCGGTCGAGACCGTGTTCCCGGACGCCGCCGCGGGCGACGTGTTCAACGCCCGCGCCCTGGATCCCACGACGCGCGCCCGCGCCGCCCGTGCGGGCTTCGAGCAGGGGCGCTCGCTCGCGCCGTCGCTCGCCGGCTTCTGGCGCTGAGAGAGCCCCTACATCCGCGCTCGGAGCGCGTCGACCTCCGCACCAGGGGTGAAGGGGTCGAAGCCGTGCTCGGCGAGCCAGCGGATGTTGAGGAGGCTCCGCAGCGACCACCAGCCGCGGATCGCGTCCTCGTCGGCGGGGCCGTAGCCCTCGAGCAGCTCGGCCAGGCGGTCCTCGTGGCCGAGGGTGAGGGTGGCGAGGTCGAACGCCGGATCGCCGGCACCGGCCTCCGACCAGTCGATCACCCCGACGACGCGGTCGCGCTCCGTGAACACGTGCGTGATCTGCAGGTCGCCGTGGATGAACGCCGGCTCGAGGGGGCGGAACACCGCCTCCGCGACCTCCCGGTTGCGGGCGACGAGCTCGCGCGGGAGGACGCCGCCGTCGACCAGGGCGGCGCACTCGGCTTCGAGCTCGGCGCGGACGGCCGCGTCCGGCATCCGCGACGCTCGCTCGGGCAGCGGCGCGTCGTGCAGTGTGCGGACGACGGCGCCGACGGCGGCCCAGGCGGCGGGCGAGGCCGGCGAGGGCTCGCCGAGCCTGCCGAGGGCCGTCCCCGCGACCGCGGCGATCGCGACGACCGACGGCTGCCGCCAGAGGATGGGGGCGGTGGGGATCGGGGCGCGCGCCATCGCCGCGGCCTCCGCGTCGAGCCGAGCCGGATCGCCGTCGACCTTGAGGAAGACGTCGCCGACCCGGATCGTCGCCCGCTCGGCGTGCGCGACCACGACCTCGACGTCATCCACGGCCACCACTCTCCTGGACGCGCACGTCGCCCGCCAGTCGCGCTGCGGGCACACGGAGAAGGCCCCGGATCCAGTGGATCCGGGGCCTTCGACGTACTGCTGGAGTTGCGGGGACAGGATTTGAACCTGCGACCTCTGGGTTATGAGCCCAGCGAGCTACCGAACTGCTCCACCCCGCGGCACGAGAATCGACTCTAGCACGGGGCGGACCGGGCGGCGAATCGAGGCCGCCGCCCGGTCGTCCGGGTCAGCCCTGCGAGCCCTCCGCCGCGATCGCGCGCTCGATGGCGGCCTGCATCTGCTGGTCGGCCTGTGCCGCCGCGACGAGGTCACCGGAGGCGTAGGCCGCCTGCCGCTGCTGCAGCGCGGTCTGATAGTCCTTCAGCGCGGCGGTGACGGCGGCGTTGTCGCCGGTCGAGCCCGAGCCGGAGCCCGTGCCGGTCCCGGATCCGTCGCCGGAGCCGGAGCCGTCACCCGATCCGCTGCCGTCGCCCGGCACCGCGCCCGCGTCGCCGGCGTTCGCGCCCGAGTCGCCGCCGAACAGGGCGTCGAGCGCCTCGTCGAGGGTGTCCTTGAACGCGATGTCCGAGCCGAAGCTCACGAGCACCTTCTGCAGCAGCGGGTACGCCGTGCCCTTGTTCGACTGCACGTAGACCGGCTGCACGTACAGCAGGCCGCCGCCGACCGGGACGGTGAGCAGGTTGCCCTTCACCACCTCCGAGTCGCCGATCTTCAGCACGTTGAGGTCCTGCGAGACCGTCGGATCGGAGTCGAAGCTGTTCTGCACCTGGCCCGGGCCCGGCACGGTGGCGTCCTTCGGCAGCGTGAGCATCGTCAGCTTGCCGTAGTCCTCCCCTGCATCGGAGTTCGCCGTCAGGTACCCCTTGAGGATGTTCCGCTCCTTGTTCTGGGCGGACTGCGGGATGAACGTCGAGTACAGCGTGAACGCCGGCTTGTCGGTGCCGGGCGTCTGCATCGTCAGGTAGTACGGCGGCTGCTTCGTCGTCGAGCCCGACGTCGTCGGATCGGCGGGCGTGACCCAGCGGTCATCCCCCGAGAAGAACGTGTCGGCGTTCGTCACGTGGTAGCTGCCGAGGATGTCGCGCTGCATCTTGAACAGGTCGGACGGGTAGCGCACGTGGGCCAGCAGCTCCGCGCTCATCGCCGACTTCGGCTTGACCGTGCCCGGGAAGACCTTCTTCCACGTCTTCAGGATCGGGTCGGTCGAGTCCCACTCGTACAGCGTCACCTTGCCGCTGTAGGCGTCGACCGTGGCCTTCACCGAGTTGCGGATGTAGTTGATGTTGTCGAGCGAGTAGTTCGGGCTCGTCACGTTCGTGTCGGCCACGGCATCGCCGAGCTGCTCCACCTGCGAGTAGGGGTACTGGTCGGTGGTCGTATAGGCGTCGACGATCCAGACTATCCGCCCGTCGACGACTGCCGGGTAGGCGTCGTTGTCGGTCGTCAGCCACGGCGCGGCCTTCTCGACGCGCTTGATCGGGTCGCGGTCGTAGAGGATCTGCGAGTTCGTGCCGACGTCCTGCGACAGCAGCACCTCCTGCGACTGGAACTTCGTCGCGTAGACGAGCCGGTTGAACCAGTTGTCGAGCTTCGGTCCGCCGTTGCCGTCGTAGGTGGTGCGCTTCGTCGAGCTGCCGCTCTTGCCGCCCGCGGGATAGTCGATCTCGACGCCGGATCCGGCGCGCTGCTGGCCGACGATCGAGTACTTCGGCGAGTTCTCGCCGAAGTAGATGCGCGGCTCGTACTTGCCGAGCTCGCCGGAGACCGGGATGTTCGACTCCAGGAAGACGGGCTCGCCCTTGTCGTTGCGCTGGTTGCCGTACGCAGCCACGACGCCGTAGCCGTGCGTGTAGACGAGCGTGTCGTTGTACCAGCCGGGCGAGCTCTGGCCGCTCACGTCGACCTCGCGCACCGCGATGACGGTGTCCTGCGTGGCGCCGTCGATCGTGTACCGGTCGACGTCGAGGTGCTCGGGGAACGAGTAGTACTGCACCTGCTGCTGCAGCTGCGCGAACGTCTTCGAGACGATCGACGGGTCGAGGATGCGGAGGTTCGCGGTCGTCTCCGCGTCGGCGCGGAGCGCGCCCTGGTTCGCCGAGGTGGTGGCGTCGTACGGCACGGTCTGGATGTCGTCGACCCCGTACGCCTTCCTCGTCGCCTCGATGTTCCGCTCGATGTACGTGCGCTCCAGCGTCTGCTCGCTCGGCTCCACCGTCAGCTTCTGCACGATCGCCGGGTACAGCGTGCCGACGACCAGCGTCGAGACGATGAGCAGCGCGGTGCCGATGAGCGGGAAGCGCCAGCGGCCGACGAAGGCCGTGACGAGGAACAGGACCGCGACGATGAGCGCGATGCCGGCGAGGATCGCGCGGCCCGGGATGACGGCGGCGACGTCGGTGTAGGTCGCACCGGTGCCGACGTTCGCGTTGCTGCTGATGCCGCTCGGGTCGGTGAGCGTCGAGTACTGGTCGAACCAGATGCTCACGGCCTGCACGGCGAGGTACAGCGCGGCGATGATCGCGAGGTGCACGCGCGTCGGGCGGGTGATCCGCACCTCGCGGTTCACGATCCGCACGCCGCCGTAGAGGTACGTGGTGGCGAGCGTCGCGATGAGCGCGACGACGAGCACGGCCGACGCGTAGCCGAGGAGCCCGTGGTAGAAGGGCAGCTCGTAGATGTAGAACGACGCGTCGAGGTGGAACTGCGGGTCGGTCTGACCGAACGGCGTGCGGTTCACGAACTGCGCGACGGTCTGCCAGTGCATGGCCGTCGAGACGCCCATGAACAGGCCGAGCACGGCCGGCACGCCCCACATCGCGAGGCGGCGGAGCGGCTCGATGACCTGCTGGTAGCGGTCGAGCTGCGAGCTCAGCTTCGCCATCATCGGGCGGGCGCGGTAGGCGATCTCCACGGTGAGGAACACGGGGATGCCCATGCCGAGGAACCCGACGGCGAACATGCCGATCGCGGCCCACCACTGGGTCGTGAGCACCTCGAGGTAGCCGAGCTGACGGAACCAGAGCCAGTCGGTGTAGAGGTTCGAGAAGATGAAGAAGGCGATCACCAGCGCGGCGAGCACGACGACCGTGATGGCCACGGTCGTGCGGGTTCGGCTGCGCGGGGCGGCGGGGGATGCGGTGGTCACGCGGACGCTCCAAGCGGTCGGGGCATTCGGATCCTACTTTCCAGAGCAGGTGGCGAGCTTGGAGCGGCCGGAGCCGCTCGCGATGGCGTCGACGGTGTCGCGCGCCTGCTCGAGGGTGGAGACGGAGTAGACGGTCAGGCCGTCCGGGATGTGGCCGACGACCTCGTCGCAGTTGTCGGCGGGGGCGAGGAACCAGTCGGCCCCGGCGTCGCGGGCCCCGACCAGCTTCTGGCGGATGCCGCCGATGGCGCCCACCTCGCCGGCCGCGTCGATCGTGCCGGTGCCGGCGATGCGCTCGCCGCCGGTCATCGCGCCGGGGGTCAGCTTGTCGATGATGCCGAGGGCGAACATCATGCCCGCGCTCGGGCCGCCGACCTGGTCGAGGCGGATGTCGACCTTCACCGGGTAGTCGTAGGCGACCTCGGTCACGATGCCGATGAGCGGGCCGGTGGTGCCGTCACCGCGGTCGCCGGTCTTCGGCGTGATCTCGACCGTGCTGTCCGCACCGTCGCGGCGGATGCCGAACTCCAGCGCGCCGGTCGTGCCGTTGGCGGCGATGGCGGCGCGGAGCGCCGAGGCGCTGTCGAGCGCGGCGCCGTCGACCGTGAGGATCCGGTCGCCGGCCTCGAGCACGCCGGACGAGGCCGAGTCCTTCTGCACGCTCTGCACGGCGACCGAGCCCGGCACGTCGTAGCCGAGCTCGCGCTCGGCGGCGGCGATGGCCTCGCGCTGGCTGCTCGACATCTGGGCGGCGCTCTGCGCGTCCGACTCCTCGTCGCTGACGCCGACCGGGTACACGGCCTCGACCGGCACGATCGCCCGGGTGCGGTCGAACCAGGCGAGGGCGACGTCGATCCAGCTCAGCGGGCGCTCCCGCGAGCCGCGCACCGAGACGGTCAGCAGGTCGAGGGTGCCGGTCGTCGGATAGGTCTTCGCGTCGTCGATGTCGATGAGCGGCACCTTCTTCGAGCCCTCCGCGTTCGAGCTGCCGAGGGTGTCGTACACCGGGCCCGGCTCCTCGATCACGTACGGCGCGGGCAGCATCCCCACGATCACGGCGCCGGCGACGCCGGCAACGAGCAGGATCCAGCCCCAGGTCGTCGGTGCGATCCGGCGGCGGCGCGGCGGGGCCGCGTCGTCGAGACTGCTGGTCACGCGGGTCCTCTGTTCGCCAGGGGCGCACCTCGGTGCGCCCGGTTCCCCGGCTCGCGCTCGGGGGTGCGGGCTAGCGTAGTCGGCATGGCTGAGGACTCCCCGCGGGACGGCGGGAGCGGACGGGACGACGACGAGTTCCGCGACATGCTGCGCGACTTCCTCGCCGGCAACTCCGACATCGACCCCGCGAAGCTGGCCGGCGCCGCCGGACTGCCGAACGATCCGGAGCTCGTGGCGAGGCTGATCGGCCAGCTGCAGCAGGCGCTGGCGAACTCCGGCGACACCATCGACTGGTCGATCGCCGGCGAGCAGGCCACCCAGCTCGCCACGCGCAGCTCGGTGCCCTCGACGCCGGGCGAGCGCTCGTCGCTCGAGCAGGCGCTCCACGTCGCGTCGCTCTGGCTCGACGAGGCCACCGAGATCTCGTCGCTCACGACCGAGCCGCGGCTGCTGAGCCGCACCGAGTGGGCGACGCTCACCATGCCGGTGTGGACGCAGCTCGCCGAGCCCGTGGCGGGCTCCATCGCCGACGCCATGAGCACCGTGCTCGAGGACAGCCGCGAGGACCTCGAGCAGGAGGGGCTCGCCGGCATGATCGCCGGCGCCGGCCGCGTCATGCGCAACGTCGGCGGCACCCTGTTCGCCATGCAGCTCGGGCAGGTGGTCGGCCAGCTCTCCGCCGAGGTGGTCTCCGGCGGCGACGTCGGCATCCCGCTGCTCGACGGCACCACGACGCAGGCTGCACTGGTGACGCAGAACGTGCACGACTTCGGCCAGGGGCTCGACGTGCCGGACGACCAGGTGGCGCTCTACCTCGCGGTGCGCGAGCTCGCCCACGCGCGGCTGTTCCGCCACGCGCGCTGGCTGCGGCTGCACCTGCTCACCCAGATCGCCGAGTTCTCGCGCGGCGTGCGGATCGACACCGAGCGCCTGCAGGAGCTCGCCGCCGACTTCGACCCGTCGAACCCGGAGGGGCTGCGCACCGCGCTGACCTCGGGCGCGCTCATCCCGCCGAAGAGCCCGGAGCAGGAGGCCGCCCTCGGCCGACTGGAGACGATGCTCGCGCTCATCGAGGGCTGGGTCGACACGGTGACCGCGCAGGCCACCTCGCGACTCCCCCGCGCCGACGCGATCGCCGAGAGCGTCCGACGACGCCGCGCCTCCGGCGGCCCCGCCGAATCCGCGTTCTCGACCCTGGTGGGCCTGGAGCTGCGGCCGCGCCGCCTCCGGGAGGCCGCCGCCATGTGGCAGGCCGTCACCGACGCCGTCGGACCCGCGGGCCGCGACGCCCTGTGGGCGCACCCGGACGTCGTGCCGGGCAGCGCGGACGTGGACGACCCGTCGTTCCTGCTCACCCGCCTCACCGGCGGCCTCGACGAGTCGGACGAGGTGGACCGCGCG
This sequence comes from Schumannella sp. GW821-FHT10F01, assembly GCF_058809295.1. Lineage (NCBI taxonomy): Bacteria > Bacillati > Actinomycetota > Actinomycetes > Micrococcales > Microbacteriaceae > Schumannella > Schumannella sp. GW821-FHT10F01. The sequence continues at coordinate 24,037 of NZ_JBXASM010000010.1, read as the reverse complement.
CTCGAGGAGCTGCTCGGCGACGACTCCGGCGAGCGCCCCGACGGCCAGGACCCGCAGCGCGGCTGACGCGCACCGCGGCCGCCGCTGTGGACAGCGCGCCCGCGCCGGGCGGCGCCGCGGCATCCTGACGGCATGGTGCTGCGCCTCGATCCGGCCGTGCCGCTGGTGTGGCGCACCCCCGACTCCCTGCAGCTCGGCGTGGAGCGCGAGCCGCTGATCCTCGACCGCGTCGGCCGCGCCGAGGAGCTCGTGCTGGAGGCGCTCCGCGGCGGCGCTCCCCGCCCGGCGCTCGAGGTCGTCGCCGGACTCGGCGGTGCCGCGGACGCCGTCGCGGCGCGCGGCACCGTCGACCGGCTGCTGGCGCGGCTCGCACCGGCGATCCGGGAGACGGCGGACCCGGCGCCCGTCCGGGCGGGCTGCCTCGTGCTCGGTGCCGGTCCGCTCGCCGGACGGATCGCGGGCCTGCTCGCCGGTGTCGGCGCGGCACCCGACACCGGACCGCTCGGCGCCGTCGTGCTCGTCGCCGACTGGGTGCTGCCGCCCGGGGCCGCCGTGGAGTGGATGAGCCGGGACATCCCGCACCTGCCGGTCGTCGCGGCGGACGGCGTGGTGCTCGTCGGCCCGCTCATCCGGCCCGGCGAGACGGCGTGCCTGTACTGCCTGCACCGCGCCCGGGCGGACGCGGACGCGGCCTGGCCCTCGATCGCCGCGCAGCTGCTCGCGCGGCCCGCGCCCGAGCTGCCGGTGCTCGCCGCGTCCGAGGCGGCGGCGCTGGCGACCCGTGCCGCGCTGTCATCGCTCGCCGGCGCGGGCCCGCACGATCAGCTCGTGCTCGACGCCCTCACCGGCGAGGTGGTCGCGCGGCCGGTCGCCCCGCATCCGGCGTGCGCGTGCGGAGCTCATCCAGGAAGCGGCTGGGCTCGCGCCGCCGCCCCGCCCCGGCCGGCGACGCGCCGTAGCGCTCCGCCCAGCTCAGGGCCAGTCGCCGCCGCGCACGCGTGATGCCGACGTAGAGCAGCCGCCGCTCCTCCGCGATCTCGTCGAAGGTCTTCGCGTACGACACCGGGAGCAGCCCCTCGGCGAGCCCGACGATGTGCACGCTGTCCCACTCCAGGCCCTTGGCCGCGTGCAGGGTGCCGATCGTCACGGCGGCGACCGCGGGCTCGTGCTGGGCGGTGCGGCGATCCTCGAGCTCGGCCGCGAACCGCTTCAGGGTCGTGCCCTCCGGCGCGGCGTCGGCGAGCTCGACGAGCGCGGTCAGCAGCTCCCACTTCTCGCGCTCCGCCGGTCCGCCGGCCGGGGCCGAGCTCGTCCAGCCCATCGAGTGCAGCACGTCGCTGACCCGCTGGAACAGCGGCGCCGGCGACGGCGTGTTCGCCACGCTGCCGAGGAGCAGCAGCGCCTGCTGCACGGCCGGGTGGTCGAAGAAGCGCGCGCCCGCGAGGGGCCGCGTCGGCACGCCGCGCGCCGCGAGCGCCTGCTCCAGCGCCGGCACCTGCGCGTTCACGCGGACGAGCACCGCGATCCGCTCGGGGCGGAGGCCGGACGCGACCTCGGCGGCGACGGACGCGGCGACCGCCTCCGCCTCGTCGGCATCCGAGCCGTGGGCCGCGATGTCCGGTGCGACCTCGTCGGCCGGCGCCCCGGAGGCCCGATGCAGCTCGAGCGCGCCCGCGCGGTCGCGCATGAGGCGGTTCGCCGCGTCGAGGATCGGCTGCGCCGAGCGGTGGTTCTGCTCGAGCCGCACCACGACCGCGTCGTCGTAGCGCGAGCCGAAGCCGAGCAGGTAGTCGGCGGACGCGCCGGCGAAGGAGTAGATCGTCTGGCTCGCGTCGCCGACCACGCAGAGGTCGGTGCGGCGGCCGAGCCACAGGTCGAGCAGCTGCTGCTGCAGCGGTGAGACGTCCTGGTACTCGTCGACGACGAAGAACCGGTAGCGCTCGCGCACCTCGTCCGCGACGGACGGCTCCGCCTCGAGCATGCCGGCGGTGGCGAGCAGCACGTCCTCGAAGTCGATGCGCCGCCGCTCGTCCTTCACCCGCTCGTAGCCGGCCTGCAGCTCGAGCATCGCCTCGACCCCGAGCCCCGCCGGCAGGTCGCGGCTGCGCGCCGCCCGCTCGTAGGCGGCCGGCGTGAGGCGCGACACCTTGCGCCACTCGATCTCGCCGGCGACGTCGCGGAGCGCGGCCGTGTCGAGCCGGAGCTTCAGGCGGTCGGCCGCCTCGCCGACCGCGGACGCCTTGGCCGGCATCACCCGCGGCGCCGGGCCGCCGACGACGGTCGGCCAGAAGTAGCCGAGCTGCGAGAGCGCGGCGGCGTGGAAGGTGCGGGCCTGCACCCCGGTCGCGCCGAGCCCGCGCAGCCGGGTCCGCAGCTCGCCGGCCGCGCGGGCCGTGAAGGTCAGCGCGAGCACGCGCTCCGGCGTGTACGCGCCGGTCGCGACGCCGTACGCGATGCGATGCGTGATCGCCCGGGTCTTGCCGGTGCCCGCGCCGGCGAGGATGCAGACCGGGCCGAGCAGCGAGGTCGCCGCCGTGCGCTGGCCGTCGTCGAGGCCGTCGAGCAGCCGCTCGGGGGCCGACGGATCGACCGGATCCGTCTCGTGCTCCCCTGCCGGGTCGCTCACCGCCGCCTCACCAGGTGTCGGCGCCCAGGTCGCCGCCGTGCCACTGCTCGATGATCGCGCGGGCGATCGACGAGCTGCCCGGCAGCTTGATCGCTCCGGAGGCCGCGGCCTCGGTCAGCTCGTCGCGCTCGAACCAGCGCAGCTCGAGGATCTCCTCGCCGTCTGGCCGGGGCTCCGAGCTCGTGCCCTCGGCGACGCGCGCGGTGAAGCCGAGCATGAGCGACGCGGGGAACGGCCAGGGCTGGCTGCCGAGGTACACCGGGTCGTCGACGGTGATGCCCGACTCCTCGAACACCTCCCGGCGCACGGCCTGCTCGAGCGACTCCCCCGGCTCGACGAATCCGGCGAGCACCGAGAAGCGGCCGCCCGGCCAGAGCGCGTTCGAGCCGAGCAGCATCCGGTCGCGGTCGTCGGTGATGCCGACGATAATCGCGGCGTCGGTGCGCGGGTAGAACTCCTTCTTCGTCTCCGGGTCGACGCGGATCCAGCCGGAGAGTCCGATGTCGGTGGCGCGGCCGGTGCTCGGCGCGAAGCCGGCGACGGCGTGCCAGTTCGCGAGCCCGAGGGCCTCCGTGTAGATGCCGGCGTCGCGCTCGCTCAGCGTCGCGCCGATGCGCCGCAGCTCGCCCCACTCCCGGTCGGGGGCGGCGGCGACGACGGCGGCCGCGTCGTCGCCCACCACGGCCGCGAGCACCGGCGCGCCGAGCGGGGCGTCCGGCGCGGCCTCGGTGGTGCGGCCGAGGTAGAGCACGAGCTCGGCGGCGGGCACCTCGTCCGGGGCGAGCAGCGCGATCCGCTCGCCGTCGAGCAGCATCCGCGCATCGTGCAGCACGACCATGCGGGCGTGCTCCTCGGCGCGGAGCACCTCGACGCCGGCGGCGCGGGAGAGCCCGTCGCGATCGAGTCCGGCACGGGACAGCGGAAGGCGCGAGGCGAAGGAGCGGGACATCGGAGCCGATCGGGAGTGGGCGGAAGGGCGTGGCGCAGAGCCGTCGGGGACCACTCGCGACCTACCCTGTCGGCATGGCCAGGTCCCCGCTCACTCTAGCCGCGCTCGCCACCTCGGCCGTGCCCGGGCTCGACGTCATCGGCGTCGCCCCGCTGCGCGGCAGCGCCTTCGACTCGGCGCTGCTCGCGGGCGCCGACCGCCACGACTGGGTCATCCGAGTGCCACGCAGCCCCGAGGCGGAGGCCCGGCAGTCCGCCGAGCTGCTCGCCCTCGGCGCGCTCACCGGCGGCATCCGCTCGCGCCTCCCGTTCGCGATCGCGAGCTGCGCCGGTCAGGCGGCCGTCGACGGCACGCGCGCGGTCGTCACCGAGCACCTGCCCGGATCCGAGACCCCGCTCTCCCGGATGTCACCCGCCCTCGCCGCCGCGGTCGGCACCGCCATCGCCGCCGTCCACGAGCTGCCGACGAGCTGCGTCACGGAGGTCGGGCTGCCCTCCCTCGGGCCGGTGCACGCGCACCAGACCTCGCAGACGGTCGTCGAGCGCTCCGTCAGGACCGGGCTGCTGCCCGCCGCCCTCGCCGAGCGCTGGCAGGCCGCGCTGGCCGACGACCAGCTCTGGCAGTTCCAGCCGACCGTCGTGCACGGCGCGCTGTCGACGGAGGCCGTGCTCACCGACGGCGACGCGGTCACCGCCCTGCTGCACTGGCACGAGCTCCGCGTGGCCGACCCGGCGCGCGACCTGGCGTGGCTCTTCGCGGGCCGCCGCAGCGACATCGCGGGCGACGCGCTGTCGGGCTACCTCCACGCCCGGCCCGCCGCCGACCGGCGGCTCGCGCAGCGCGCGACCCTCTACTCCGAGCTCGAGCTCGCCAAGTGGCTGCTGCACGGCTCCGAGACGCGGCAGACCGCCGTCGTCGACGACGCCGTCGAGATGCTGCACGGCCTGGTCGACGACGTGCAGAGCGACCTCATGAACTCGATCGGCCCGGCGACCGCGCCGATCCTCGCCGTGCACGACGTCGAGGCGCTGCTCGACCGCGTCGAGAAGGTCGGCTGACCCCGCCGCTCGCGGTCGTCCGCTCGGCGGACCCGGATCGTCCTGTGCGCTGACGCCCGCGTCGCGCCGGTCGGGTCGGATGAGAGCATGCGATCCACTCCCCTCCCCCGTCCCCGCCGTTCCGGCCAGGTCCGCGCGCTCGCGGTCTCCGCAGCGGCGTCCGCCCTGCTCGCCGTCACCCTGACCGGCTGCGTCCAGCTGCCCGCGAACCTCTCGACGGGCCGCGCCGACCTCCGCTGGGACGACCAGCCCGCCGTCGCCGACTCGGAGGAGGGCTACCGCGTGCCGAACCTGGTCCCCGACGACGCGACCGACATCCGCCTGCGCTACGACCTCAGCACCGCGACCGGCGCCTGGTTCCGCTTCGACTCCGACGCGGGCGTGACGGCGGACTACTGCTCGCCCTCCGAGCTCGGGGGCGATGGCGCGTCGGATGCGACCTGGTGGCCTGCCGACGTGCCTGCCGACGGGCTGGCGTGCGGCAACTGGAAGGCGTTCGAGGCCGACGGTGCCTGGTACGCGTGGGACGACCGCTGAGCGCGCCGCCCGTCCGGCCTGCCTGGGCCGCCTCCGGTCGTGCGACGTCCTGAAGCGGCCCCGCCGCCCGCGCGGATCCGGCGCGCGGGGGCGGGACCGCCGGTCTCAGGCCGCGGCGCGGGTCACGATCCGCACGCCCCGGCGCGGCGACAGCCGCACGCGCAGCTGATGCCGGTGCGCGAGCACGGCGGCGCCGACGAGCCCGGCGAGGCACGGCACCCCGCCGGCGATGAGGAAGGCGACCTGGCCGCCGAAGGCCTCCGCGATGCCGCCGACGATCACGCCGCCGAGCGCCTGCCCGCCGGTGATCGTCATGAGGTAGAACGACATGACCCGGCCGCGGATGGTCAGGTTCGTGGAGAGCTGGGTCATCGACTCCGCCGCGGTGGCGAAGGTCAGGCGGGTGATGCCGATGCCGACCAGGGCCCCGAGGAAGAGCGGGTAGATCGGCGCGATGCCCGCGAACATCGTGATCGCGCCGTAGCCGATCGTGGCGAAGACGATGACGCGGAGGCGCAGCGTGCGCCGGCGCGTGGACAGGATCGCACCGATGAACGCGCCGCACGCCGCGAGCGAGCTGTACAGGCCGTAGCCGGCCGCGCCGGTGCCGTACGTGCCGTTCGCCGAGGCGGTGAACAGCACCGGCAGGTTCATCCCGAACACGGCGACCGCGGCGAGCATCGTCAGCGGCCAGATGATCGTCGGCTTGCGGCGCACGTACGCGAGCGCCTCCCGGATCTGGCCGCGCCGGGCGGCCGGACGGGGCACCCGCACCAGCTCCCGGCGCCGCATGAGCAGCAGCGCGACGACGGCGATCGCGCTCGTGGAGGCGTTGATGGCGACCGACCAGCCGGAGCCGACGACCACGATGAGCGCGCCGCTGATCGCGGGGCCGATGAGGCCGGAGAAGTGGAAGATCGTGGCGTTGAGGCTGATCGCGCTGCGCAGCCGGTGCGTGCCCACCATCTCCGAGACGAACGCCGAGCGGCTGGGTCCGTCGATCGCCATCGAGACGCCCGTCGTGAGCGCCACGGCGAAGACGTGCCAGACCTGCACGACGCCCGTCAGCACGAGCACGGCCAGCACGGCGTTCGCGACGGTGCCCCACGACTGGCAGAACAGCAGGGTGCGGTGCCGGCGGAAGCGGTCGGAGATCACACCCGCCCAGGGGCCGAGGAACAGGGTCGGCGCGAACTGGAGGGTGACCGCCAGCCCGACGAGCGCGACGTTGCCGGTGAGCTCGAGCACGAGCCAGTCGATCGCGATGCGCGCCATCCAGCCGCCGACGTTGGCGAACAGCATCGAGGCGATGTAGAGCCGGTAGTTGTAGGCGCGCAGCGCGCCGAAGGTGTCGCTCCAGCGGGGCCGCCGGCTCAGCACCGGGATGGGCTCGGTGACCGTCCCGAACTCCGGGGACTGGGTGGGGATCTGCATCGTCGCGGTCACGTCCACCGAGCCTACGGACGCCCTCAGCATTGGATCGGCGAATACCGGCTATTAGTCTCATAAGATCCGTCAATGACCGGTCCGTCGGGCCGCCGAGATCGGGAGCACCGGATGTTCGACCCGCAGCTGCTGCGCACCTTCGTCGCCGTCGCCGACACGCTGAGCTTCACCCGGGCCGGCGAGCTGCTGCGGCTCAGCCAGCCGACCGTGAGCCAGCACGTCAGGAAGCTCGAGACGACCGCCGGGCGGGCGCTGCTGATCCGCGACACCCGCCGCGTCGCGCTCACCGACAACGGGGACGCGATGCTCGGCTTCGCGCGCACGATCCTCGCCGCGCACGACGAGGCCGCGGCGTACTTCACGGGGTCCGCCATGCGCGGCCGGCTGCGCTTCGGCTCGGCGGACGACCTGGCCCTGACCCAGCTGCCCCAGATCCTCCGCGACTTCCGCCAGCTCTACCCGCAGATCAACCTCGAGCTCACGGTCGCGCAGTCGTACGCGCTGACCCGCCGGCTCGAGGCCGGCCAGCTCGACCTCGTCTACATCAAGCAGGACAGCGGGCTGCCGGACGGACGGCTGGTGCGCCGCGAGCGGCTCGTCTGGGTGGCGCACCGCTCGCTGCAGCTCGACGCCACCCGGCCCGTGCCGCTCATCGTCTACCAGGCGCCGAGCCTGTCGCGCGCGGCGATGATCCAGGCGCTGGAGGACGCCGGCCGCAGCTGGCGGATCACCTGCAACGCACGGGAGGTCAGCGGCATCAGCGCCGCCGCCCGGGCCGGCATCGGCGTCGCCGTCTTCCCGCGGAACATGGTGCCGGCCGACCTCGACCCGGTGCCGCAGTCGTGGGGCCTGCCGCAGCTCGGCGAGGTGGACTTCACGCTGCTCGACAGCCCGCGGGCGCCGCGCGAGCCGGTCGAAGCGCTGATCTCGGCGATCACCTCGAGCCGGTAGCGGCCTCCCCGGCGGCGCGGAGCAGCACGCTGCCGTCGCCGCCCTCGGGGAACGCCTCGCGCCACTGCGCGAGCAGCTCCTCCTCCGAGTCGATGTGCGGCGGCTCGATCACCCGGTCCTCGGCGACGAAGTAGAACGCGGCGTCGATGCGCGACGGGTCGATGTCCTTCCAGCGCGCGTAGGCGAGCCGGTAGAGGGCCAGCTGCAGCTGCTTGCGCTGCAGGTCGGCCTCGTCCTTCGGCGCCTTGCCGGTCTTCCAGTCGACGACCTCGAAGCGGTCGCCGACGGCGTAGATCGCGTCGATCTTGCAGATCACGATCCGCCCGGCGAACGGCAGGTGGATCTCGCGCTCCACCTCGACCGGACGACGGGTCGCCCATCGCGATCGCGCGAACGTCTCCTGCAGCGCGGCGAGCGCCGCCGCGTCGTCGGGTGCCGCGTCCGCGTCCGCGACGCCGTCCAGCTCGAACGTCTCGGCGTCGAGCTCGTCCGATCCGCCGGCCATCCCGTAGCGCTGCTCGACCCAGGCGTGGAACAGCGTGCCGAGGCGGGTCGCCCGGTACGGCCGCTCGGGCATCGGCCGCAGCATCGCGCCGGCGACCTCGTCGGGCGTCGAGACGAAGTCCTTGAACCGCGACGCGGGGATGCGCGCCGGCAGCGCGATCCGCCCCGCCGCCGCCGCGTGCGCGTCGCGCTCCGCCAGCAGCAGCCGCACGTCCTCCGCCCACGGACCGGCGAGCTCCGGGGTCGCGCCGCGGACGGCGGCCGCGAGCCGCTCGACGCCGGCGCGGCGTCCGCCGAGCGGATCCGGCGGCCAGAGGAAGGTGTCGGGGTCCGCGTCCTCGGGGCGCTCCTCGCGGAGCGTGCCCTCCGGCAGCCCGGACACGATGCCCGCGTCGCGCAGCTCGGTCAGGTACGTGCTCGGCTCGCGGGACTTCTGCTGACCCGCCCAGTACGAGCCGGAGAGCAGCAGGCTGTCGCGAGCGCGCGTGACGGCGACATAGGCGAGGCGGCGCTCCTCCGCCTCGAAGCGGTCCTTCACCTGCGCCTTGAAGTCCGCCACCCGATCGATGAGGTCCTTCCGGGTCTCGGCGGCGCGCCAGGCGAGCACCGGGAGGTCGGCGCGATCGCCGCGGAAGTCGTACGGCAGCGCGCCGAACGACAGCCAGCCCATCGTCTCCTGCGACAGCCCGGGCAGCTCCCCCGCGACGAGCCGCGGCACGGCGACGGCGTCCCACTCCAGGCCCTTCGAGCCGTGGATCGTGAGCACCTGCACGGTGCCGGGCTCCGGCGGCTCGGGACGCGGCGCCAGGTCCTCCTTCTTCTCCGCGGCCCGCAGCCAGGAGAGGAAGCCGCGCAGCGTCGCGGTCTCGGCCAGATCGACGTACCCCCGCAGCGCGTCGTCGAAGGCCTCCATCGCCGCCGCCTCGGCGGAGCGGTACGGGTTGGCCGCCACCTCGACATCGAGCAGCAGCTCGTGCTCCACCGAGCTGACGAGGTCGCGCAGCTCCCAGCCGGCGCGCTCGCGCAGTCGGCGGAGCACGCCGGCCGCGTCGCGGAGCCGCTCGCGCCCGGTCGGGCTGATCGCCTCGAACGCCGGATGCCCATCCCGTGCCCGCTCCAGCACGTCGAGCGCATCGACGAGCGAGCCGCCGTCGCCGGGCGCGACCGACTGCCGCATCCGCTCGCGCACCTCGTCCGCGTAGGCGTGCTGCGCGTCGTCGCGGTGCTCGAGCCACCCGGCGGCGACCCGGAGTCCCTCGAGGTCCGCCGCGCCGACGCGCCAGCGCGGGCCGGCCAGCAGCCGGACGAGCTCGAGGCCCGCGCCGGGATCGTCGATCACGCCGAGCGCACTGACCAGGTCGGCGACCTCCGGCTCCTGCAGCAGCCCCCCGATGCCGAGCACGTGGTACGGCACGTCGAGGCGGCGCAGTGCCTGCAGGAACCGGGTCTGAGTCCGACGCGCCCGGAACAGCACGGCCGCGGACGGCCGCCGCCCCGCCGCGTCCACGACGGGCGCGGTGCGCGTGCCGACGCGGTCCCGCAGCCAGGTCGCGACGGCGTCCGCCTCGTCGTCGAGCGTCTCCGGATACCGCACGTCGACCGGCTCGGCGCTCGCATCCGCCCGCGACTCGAGCGGCGGCACCTCCACGCGGGAGCCCGCGGCCAGCGGCGTCACGAGCAGGTTCGCGGCCGCGAGGATGTCGCGGCCGTTCCGCCAGCTGGTCGAGAGGTGGAACACCGGATCGGTCACCCCGAACGCGTCGGCGAACGCGCCGAGGTTCGAGGCGCTGGCGCCGCGCCAGCCGTAGATCGACTGGTTCGGGTCGCCGACCGCCATGACCGGGTGCGCCGCGAACAGCCGCCGGAGCAGGTCGGTCTGCACGACCGAGGTGTCCTGGTACTCGTCGAGCAGCACGATGCGGTGCCGCGACGTCAGCTCGTCGGCGATCGCCGGGCGGATGCGCACCGCCTCGAGCGCGAGCGCGACCTGGTCGGAGTACTCGACCGCGCTGCGGCGGCGCTTCTCCGCGTCGTACGCGGTCGCGAGCTCGACGAGCACGTCGAGGGACGCGACGCGCGACGCCCACGACTCGACCTCCGCGTAGGCGCCCTTGCCGCCCGGCGGCAGGTCGGCGAGCGTGCCGAAGTCCGCGGCGAGGGCGCGCAGCGCGTCCACGTCGACCACGTTCTCCGCGATCGCGCGGCTCAGCTCGAGCACGGCGTCGACGAGGCTGTCGAGCCCGCGGTCGAGCTCCGGCAGCCGCGGGTCGCCGCTCGCGAGGATGACGGAGCGCGCGAGCTGCCAGGCCGCCGCCTCGCCGAGCAGCGGGCCGTCGGCGTCGCGGCCGAGCAGCGCGGCGTAGTCGCCGTAGATCGTGTTCGCGAACGAGTTGTAGGTCGCGACGACCGGCTCGGCGAACGGGTCGTGCCCGCCGGGCAGCATGCCGCGGTCGGCGAGCTGGCGGATGCGGCGGCGGATGCGCAGCCCGAGCTCGCCCGCCGCCTTGCGCGTGAAGGTGAGGCCGAGGATGCCGTCCGGCGCGACGTGGTCGTTGGCGAGCAGCCAGAGCACGCGGGCCGCCATCGTCTCGGTCTTGCCGCTGCCGGCGCCGGCGATGACGAGCGCCGGCCGGTCCGGGGCGCTCTCGATCACGGCCTGCTGCTGGTCGGTGGGCTGCGGCAGCTCGAGGCGCTGCGCGATCTCGCGGGCGTCAGGCATGTCGGCGCTCAGGCATCCCGGCGGTCCTCGTCTCCCTCGAGCGCGATGCGGTCGCTGGTCACGGCCGGCACCCGCTGGATCCGGAACCCGGTCTTGTCGACCTGGCCCCGGTCGGCGACCTCGATGAGGCCACGGAACTCCGCGCGGGCGAGGAGCGAGGCGGCCTGCTCGAGCCGGGCGCGCATCCGCTCGAGCGCCTCCGCGTCGTACGGCGCCTGGTCGTGCTGGTCGTAGGGCTTCTTGTTCTTCGTCTGCACGAACAGCAGCCGCGCGCCGCCGGCGCGGTGCTCGCCGTGCGGCGCGAGCGCCTCGTCGAGCGTCCCGAGGGCGTAGGCGAGCTGGTAGGCGCCGAGCTGCGGGTGCTCCGGCACCTGCGCCTTCGTCGGCTGCGTGGTGCCGGTCTTGAGGTCCACGATCGCGACGGACCCGTCGGCGGCGCGCTCGATCCGGTCGATCTTGCCGCGCACGAGCGCCCCGTCGAGCTCGAGCTCGAAGCCGCCCTCCGCCGCGACGAGGGTGACGCCGGCGGCCGCCCCGGCGCGGAGGTACGACGACACGCCCTCGGCCATCCGGCGCATGATGCGGCGGTGCCGCTCCGCGAGCCACGGGGCGTCGAACACGAGCTCGTCCCAGCGCGACTCGATCGCGGCCCAGAGCGCGTCGACGGCCGGGTCCTCCGCGGTCTCCATCGCCCAGTGCACGATCGTGCCGACACTCGCGTAGATGCCGGCGTCGCCGCCCGCGATCCGCTCGAGGAACCAGTCGAGCACCGAGTCCTCGATCTGCTCCACCTTCGAGGGCGACAGGTGCACCGTCTCGCCGTCGAACAGCGGGCGCTCCGTCGAGGCCGGCAGCAGCCCGAGCCAGTCGGACGGATCGGCCCCCGGCACCCGCTCCTCCGCGAGCAGCGCGAGCGTCGAGATCGCCGCGTCGCGGAGCCGTGGATCGCGCGTCTCGGCCGCGAGCCGCCGCAGCGCACCGGCCGCGGAGCGCAGCGTCAGCGGAAGCCGCACGGCAGCATCCCGCGACGTCGCCGCCCCCGCCGCTGACTCGTCCGGCTCGGGCGGCTCGCCGACCCGGAACAGCGCGCTCGGCTGCTCGTCGTCGTTGGCCACGGCGCTGAGCACGACGCGGCGGGTCGCCCGCGACACGGCGAGCACGAACATCCGCAGCTCGTCGTCGAGCACGAGCCGGCGCTCGTCGAGCGTGGCCGAGCCCGGGTCGCGCGAGACGGCGAGCCGCTGGGGCGCGAGCAGCGTGCCGCGCGGGCGCATGTTCGGCCAGACGCCCTGCTGCAGCCCCGCGATCACCACCACGTCGAACTCCGTGCCGACGAGCCCCGACGGCGTCGTCACCGTGACGGCGTCGTCGAGGCTGCGCGGCGTCAGGATGTCCTCCGGCACCTCCGCGTCGAGCACCTCCGCGAGGAACTCCGACGCCGGCACGTCCGGCCGGCGCTCGGCGAACCGCTTGGCCGAGGTGAACAGGGCCACGACCGCGTCGAGGTCGCGGTTGGCCTCGGCGGCCGCGATGCCCGCGCCGAGCGCCTGCCGCCGCCACGGCTCGGCGAGCCGGCTGCGATCCCAGACCAGCCAGAGCAGGTCCTCGACGGACCCGTCGGACGCGCGGACGTCGGCCAGCGTCTCGGCCAGCGAGGTCGCGCGGCGGCCGGCGAGCGAGTCGATCGTCGCGAGGTGCGCCGGAGCGGCGAGCGCCTCCGCGAGCAGCTCGCCGGCCGAGCGCGCGCCGCCGCCGGCGAGCTCCTCGGCCCGGAGCGCACGGCGCAGCCGGCGGAGGCGCAGCGCGTCGAGGCCGCCGAACGGACCGAGCAGCAGCTCCTCAGCGGCCTCGGCATCGAGCGGGGCCCGGCCGATGCCGACGTCGACGACGCGCAGCAGCGCGCGGGCCGCGGACTCGTCGCGGAGCGCGACGCCGCCGGATCCGCCGCGGGTCGGCACGTCGGCGGCGGTGAGGCTGCGGGCGAGCACCGGGGCGCGCGCGCCGCTGCGGGTGACGACCGCCATCCGGCTCCACGGCACGCCGCCGAGGAGGTGCTCCTCGCGCAGCAGCCGGGCGATGGCGGCCGACTCGCGCGCCGGCGACAGGGCGGTCACCCGCTCCACGACGCCGTCGGCGCCCTCGGCCGGTGCCGCGGCGCGCTGGGTGCCCGCCGCGGCGGTGCCGATGCGGCCGGCCGCGAGGGACACGAGCTCGCGGATCCCGCCGCCGTGCCGGTGGACGCGGTCGAGCACGAGCGTGCGCACCGGCACGCCGAGCACCGCGCCGAGCGTGCCCAGGGCGTCGGGCTCGCCGCCGCGGAACGCGTTGGCGGCGACATCCGGATCGCCGAACGCGACGACGGGAACCCCGACTGCGGCGAGCGCGCGCAGCACGCCGAGCCCGGCCTCCGTCGCCTCCTGGAGGTCGTCGACGAGCACGAGGCGGAGGCGGTCGATGCGCTCCCCCGCCGTGCGGGCCTCGATCGCGCCGACCGCGAACCGCGCGAGCTCCGCCGAGTCGAGCTGCCCGGGTCGGACGGAGCTGACGACGTCGAGGTAGCCGGCCAGGAAGCGCGCGGCGGCCGCCCACTCCGGCCGCCCCGTCTCGGCGGCGACCGCCGCGAGGCTGGACGGGTCCAAGCCGCGCTCCGTCATCCGGCCGAGCAGCTCGCGCAGCTCGGTGCGGAAGACGCGCAGCCGGCGGGTCGCTGGGCCGAGATGGTCGGGCCAGCCGGCTCCCCTCCCGGTCTCGAGCTCGCCCTCGAGCAGGGCGGCGAGGTCGGCGTCCTGCTCGCCGCCGGTGATGAGCCGGGGTGCCGGGGCGCCGGCGCGACGTGCGGCGGACGAGGTGATCTCGAACGCCAGCGAGGCGACCGTGCGCACGCGGGGTCCGTCGGTCGGCACCCCGAGCCGGAGCGCGAGGTCGTCGCGCAGCCGGGTCGCCGTCTGCCGCGACGGCGCGAGCACGAGCAGCTCGTCCGGACTGGCGCCGGCGGCGACCCGTGCGGCCGCGAGCTCCAGCAGCGTCGTGGTCTTGCCGGTGCCGGGCGCGCCGAGCACGGCGGCGCTCGCGTCGGCGGGCAGCTCGACGACGGCGCGCTGGCCGGCATCGAGCTCGAGTCCCGCGGCGTCGGCACGCGCCGCCTGGAACCGGGTGCCTGTCACGCGGCCACGCTAACCGGTCCGGACGACACCGCGACCGGGTGCCGCCGCGCGGCGCGGCGGCGACGGCCTCGTCCGGGAGTCCGGCGCTTCCCGGCGTTCTGCTCAGGGTGAAACGGCGGCGGAGCGGCCCCGCGCCTGCCGTATCCTCGCACCGTGGACATTCGCATCGGCATCGCCAACTCCCCCCGCGAGATCGCGTTCGAGACCTCGCAGACCGCCGCGGAGGTCGAGAAGGTCGTGTCGGCGGCCCTCGAGTCCGAGGGCAGGTACATCAAGCTCGCCGACGCCAAGGGCCGCGTCTACATCGTGCCCACCGCCTCCTTCGCCTACCTCGAGGTCGGCAGCGAGTCCGAGCGCCGCGTCGGCTTCGTCGCCTGACATGCCCGCCGAGTTCATCTACGTCACCGTCATCGGGCTCGGCGCCGGCTACGTGCTGCGCTACGCGCTCCCGGGGCGCGGCAGCTACGGCCTGTTCCTGCTGCCGGCCGTGGGCGCGGTCACGGCGGCGGCGCTCTGGGTCGCGCTGACCTGGGCGGGGCTCAAGGCCGACGGCACCTGGATCTGGGTCGCCGCGATCGGCGGCGCCGTGATCGTGTCCACCGCCGTCGCGATCCTCGTCGACCGGATGCGCGCGCGGATCGACCGCGACCGCCTGCACTCGCTCTCGGGCGGCCGCGTCGCCTGACCCGGCGCGGCGGAGCGGACCGGCTTCGCCGGACGCGACAACCGCGGCCCGGCGCTAGGCCGTCAGCCCGAGCGCGTCCATCCGGCGCGTGTGCGCGGCGACCAGCTCCGTGAAGACGGGCTCGATGCGCGCCTCCCCCGGCCGCACGTGCCCGGCCTCGTCGATGCCGAGCGCGCTGCGCGCGACGAGCATCGTGTCGCCGACCAGGCGCCGGCCCCACATCGCCAGCCGCGAGGCCAGGCGCGCGTTGCCGTCGACGGCGTCGCGCAGCTCGGCGACGAGCACCTCCTCGCCGGCCTCCACGTCGAGCAGCGCGACCACGCGGTCGCGGAGGTCGCGCGGCAGCCCGGCCGCCAGCCCGAGGAAGAAGTCGGTGAGGAAGCCGGCCGTGATGTAGCAGGTGACGAGGTTCTCGTACCAGTCCTGCCCCTGCGTGCGGCGCTGGTAGTCGTCGAGGTCGCGCCGGTGCGGGTCCATCGCCTCCGCCGGGTCGGCGCCGTGCGAGCGCAGCTCGGCCACGAGCCCCTCATGCGCGGCGAGGTGCGGCGACGCCACGCGGCTCAGCGCCGACTTCGCCTCCGTGGTGGGCGCAGCGGCGATCGCCCGCGACACGTCCTCGAACAGGGCGAGCTCGAGATAGGCGGCGAGACCGAGGAAGTCGACGGGGTCCGGCGCGAGATCCGCGAGCTCGACCTTCGCGGTGATCGTCTGCTCGCGGCCGAGTCGCGGCGACTCAGCGGGGCGCGGACGCCGCCGCCGGAACCAGTTCGCCACCCGTCAATCGTAGAGGCGACGGCGCGCGGACCCGCACGTCGGCCCGCCGGGCATCGCCCCGGTAGACTGGCCTCTCCTATTACGAAGGCATTCCGTGACGTTCAGCGAACTCAAGATCGACCAGGACATGGTCGACGCGCTGGCGGCGAAGGGCATCATCGAGCCCTTCCCGATCCAGACGCAGACCATCCCCCTGGGCCTGTCCCGCCAGGACATCATCGGCCAGGCGAAGACGGGCACCGGCAAGACCTTCGGGTTCGGCCTGCCGCTCATCCAGTCGCTCGGCCCCGACCCGGCTCCGGGAGTGCAGGCGCTCGTCGTCGTGCCGACCCGCGAGCTCTGCGTGCAGGTGGCGGAGGACCTCGAGCTCGCCGCCTCCAACCGCCCCACCAAGATCGTCGCCATCTACGGCGGCAAGGCCTACGAGGGCCAGGTCGAGCAGCTCAAGGACGGCGCGCAGATCGTCGTGGGCACGCCCGGCCGTCTCCTCGACCTCGCCGGCCAGCGCCTGCTCAGCCTCGCCGGCGTGCAGACGATGGTGCTCGACGAGGCGGACAAGATGCTCGACCTGGGCTTCCTGCCCGACGTCGAGAAGCTGTTCGCCCAGACGCCGGCGACCCGCCACACCATGCTGTTCTCGGCGACGATGCCCGGCCCGGTGGTCGCGCTCGCGCGCCGCTTCATGAACCGGCCGATCCACATCCGCGCGACCGACCCCGACGAGGGCCTGACGCAGGCCAACATCAAGCACATGGTCTACCGGGCCCACAGCCTGGACAAGGACGAGGTCATCTCGCGCATCCTGCAGGCGGAGGGCCGCGGCAAGACCGTGATCTTCACCCGCACGAAGCGCGCGGCCGCGAAGCTGGTCGAGGAGCTCAACGACCGCGGCTTCAACGCGGGCGCCGTGCACGGCGACATGAGCCAGGAGGCGCGCGAGCGCTCGATGGCGGGCTTCAAGGCCGGCAAGCGCGACGTGCTCATCGCGACGGATGTGGCCGCGCGCGGCATCGACGTCGACGACGTCACGCACGTGATCAACCACACCGTGCCGGACGACCCGGACACCTACCTGCACCGCGCGGGCCGCACGGGCCGCGCCGGCAAGACCGGCATCGCCGTGACCTTCGTCGACTGGGACGACCTGCACAAGTGGGCGCTCATCAACAAGGGCCTCGACATGGGGCAGCCGGAGCCGCGCGAGACGTACTCGTCGTCGCCGCACCTGTTCGAGGAGCTCTCGATCCCCGCGGGCGTGAAGGGCCGGCTCAAGCCGTCCCCCGCTGCACCGCACACCGAGCGACCGGCGCGGGACTCGTCCCGCGACTCCGCGCGCGGCGAGGGATCCCGGTCCGGCTCGTCCCGCTCGCGCACCCGCTCCGGCGGAGCCCACGCCCACGGCGACCAGCCCTCCTCGGAGGAGCCGACCCGCTCGGAGGGCGGCGGCACGCACGACGGCGCCACCCCGGCCCGTCGCCGCCGCACCCGCCGCCGCCGCGGCGGCGCATCGGGCGGCGCGCCCGCGACGCCCCCCACGGCGTAGCGTGCAGCACGCAGCACTCCCGGGCGCCGGGATCCTCCGGGATCCCGGCGCCCTGCTGCGTCCGGGGCCGGGCACGCGCGACCGTCAGCCGCGGAACGGCACCGATCCGGTGCCGGCGGCCACGATCCGGTCGTACTGCGCCGGGGCGGTCAGGTTCTCGCCGAGCCGGTTCGGCTTGCCGGCGCCGTGGTAGTCGCTCGAGCCGGTCGTGATCAGCCCGTAGCGGGCGGCTACCTCCGACCACGACCGCCGCGCGGCCTCCGGGTTGTCGCGGTGGGCGATCTCGAGGCCCGCGAGTCCGGCGTCGACGAGCTCGCCCATCCGGCCCGCCAGCACGCGCTGCGGACCGCGGGCGCCCGGATGCGCGATCACCGGCACCCCGCCGGCGGCGCGGACCAGGCGGACGCCGACGGCGGGCGCCGGAGCGCGGTGCGGCTGGTAGTAGCCGCCGCGCCAGTGCAGGATGCTCTCGAACGCCGCCGTGCGGTCGCTCACGTGCCCCTTCGCGACGAGCGCGTCGGCGATGTGCGGGCGGCCGACGGTGGCGCCGGGGCTCGTCTGCGCGAGCACGTCGTCCCAGGTGAGGTCGTAGTCGCGGCCGATGCGCCCGACCATCGTCTCGGCCCGGTGCAGGCGCTCCTCGCGCAGCTCGTGCATGGCGGCGACGAGCTCCGGGTGGTCCGGGTCGATGAGGTAGCCGAGCACGTGCACGCTCGCGTAGTCGAGCTGCGTCGAGAGCTCGATGCCCGGCACGACCACGATGCCCGTGCCGCGCGCGGCGTCGAACGCCTCCGCCCAGCCGGCCGTCGAGTCGTGGTCGGTGAGGGCCACGACGTCGAGCCCGGCGGCCACCGCCTGCGCGATCACGCGGCCCGAGGTCTCGGTGCCGTCGGACGCCGACGAGTGCGTGTGCAGGTCGATGCGCGCGTGCGGCGACGCCGCCGCGACGTCGTCGGCGGGGCTCGGCGCTGGCATCCTCACATGCTAGGTCGTTAGTCTCGCGGGGCCATGCTCCGTCGTGTCCTCGCCGTCGTCCTGCTCGCGGCGCTCGTCGTCGGCCTGGTGCTCCTCGGATGGCCGCAGCTGATCGGCATCGAGCGGCAGCCGGGCGTCGCGCAGCTCGTCTCGTTCCGCGCCATCGCCGGCCTGGCCGCGCTCGGCGCCGCGATCGCGTTCGCGCTGCTCGCACTGGCCGTCAAGCGCGCGCGCCGCGGCCTCGCGCTGATCGCCGCGATCGTGCTCGCGTTCGCCGCGGTCGAGGGCGCCGTGCTGTCGGTGCGCGGCTGGGGCGGATCCGCGACCGCGGCCGCGGACGACGACGTCACCGTGCTGAGCTGGAACACCCGCGGCGACGAGCCCGGCGCCGAGCGCATCGCCGCGCTCGCCCTCCGCGAGCGGGCGGACATCGTGGTGCTGCCGGAGACGAGCGCCGAGACCGCGGCCGCCGTCGCGGACCTCATGGCGCAGTCCGGGCGGCCGATGGGCGTGCACAACCGCTACTTCGACAAGGTGCTCAAGGCGCGCACCACGTCGCTGCTCGTCAGCTCGGAGCTCGGCCGCTACCGGCTGGCCACGGCGAGCTCGACGCCGGTGATCCCGAGCGGCGTGTTCGAGCCGGTCGACGGCGACGGCCCGACGATCGTCGCCGCGCATCCCGTCGCGCCCGTGCAGGGGCAGATGGCGAACTGGCGCGTCGGCCTGAAGTGGCTCGCCGACCACTGCACCGACCCCGACGTGATCATGGCCGGCGACTTCAACTCGACCCTCGACCACTGGGGCGCGCTCGGCCGTGACGGCGGCGTGCTGGGCGGATGCCGCGACGGCGCCCGCGAGGCCGGCTCGGCCGCGCTCGGCACCTGGCCGACGGACCTGCCCGTCAGCCTCGGCACGGCGATCGACCACGTCGTCGCCGGATCGGACTGGACCTTCACCCGCTTCGACGTCATCGAGGACCAGGACGACGCCGGCAGCGATCACCGCCCCGTGGTCGCCCACCTCCAGCACACGGGCTGAGTCGCGCGCCGGGTGGAGAATGGAGGCATGGCCTCCGAGACGACCCCTGCACCCGCCACCCCGGCCGAGACGCCGCGCGCCACCGGCAACCGGTCGACCACGCCGAGGAGCGGCGTGTTCGCGGACTGGGTCTCGAGCGGCTGGGCCGACCGCGACGAGCCGGTCCCGGCGCCGCGCGAGGCCGCCGATCCGGCCGCGGAGCGCCGCCGTCGCATCTCGGCGCTGCACCCCGGACGCCGCCTCATCATCCCGGCCGGCCCGGCGAAGGTGCGCAGCAACGACACCGACTACCCGTACCGCGCGCACTCCGCGTTCTCGCACCTGACCGGCTGGGGCACGGACGCCGTGCCAGGCAGCGTGCTCGTCTTGGAGCCGAGCGCCGACGGCCACGTCGCCACCCTCTACTTCCGCTCCCCGGCGGGCCGCGGCACCGACGAGTTCTACGCGAACCCCGAGATCGGCGAGTTCTGGGTCGGCCCCCGTCCCTCGCTCGCCCACGTCGCCGCCGACCTCGGCCTCGCGACCCGCGATCTCGCCGACGTCGCCGCCGTGCTCGAGGGCTCGGGATCCGACGCGCTCGTCGTGCGCGAGGCCGATCGCGACCTCACCGACCGACTCGACGGCGTGCGGCTGCTTGCGACCGAGGGCGTGGACGAGATCGACGAGGACGGCGACGCCGAGCTGCTCCGCGACCTCAGCGAGCTCCGGCTCGTGAAGGACGACTGGGAGCTGGGCCAGCTGCGCGACGCGATCGAGGCGACCCGCCAGGGCTTCGGCGACGTCATCGCCGACCTGCCGCAGATCGTCGCCCACCCGCGCGGCGAGCGCCTCGTCGAGGGGACGTTCAACCGCCGGGCCCGCGCCGACGGCAACGCGGTCGGCTACGACACGATCGCCGCGAGCGGCCCGCACGCCTGCATCCTGCACTGGACTCGCAACGACGGGCCGGTCGCCCCGGGCGACCTCATCCTGCTCGACGCCGGCGTGGAGATCGACAGCCTCTACACCGCCGACATCACCCGCACCCTCCCGGTGTCGGGCACCTTCACCGAGGTGCAGCGCCGCGTGTACGAGACGGTGCGGGAGGCCGCCGACGCGGCGTTCGCGATCGTGCGGCCCGGCATCCGCTTCCGCGAGGTGCACGCCGCGGCGATGGAGGTCATCGCGCGCCGCACCGCCGAGTGGGGCCTGCTGCCGGTGAGCGCCGAGGAGTCGCTGGATCCGGACGCGCAGTACCACCGGCGGTACATGGTGCACGGCACCTCGCACCACCTCGGGCTCGACGTGCACGACTGCGCGCAGGCCCGTCGCGATCTCTACCTCGACGGCGTGCTCGAGCCGGGCATGGTGTTCACGATCGAGCCGGGCCTGTACTTCCAGCCCGACGACCTCACCGTGCCCGAGGAGCTGCGCGGCATCGGCGTGCGCATCGAGGACGACATCGTCGTCACGTCCGACGGTGCCGAGAACCTCTCGGCCGCGATCCCCCGCACCGCCGACGAGGTCGAGGCCTGGCTCGCGGGTCGCTGAGTCGCCGAGCCCGCCGAGGACGGTTCCGGCGCTCGCGGACGAGCGCGCCCCCGTCCGCAAGCGCCGAACGGGGCCGTCGTGAGCGCTACTGCTGCTGCGGCGGTCCCTGCGCGAGCAGCTGCTCGGCGCGGGCGGTCAGCTCAGGCTTGACGATCACCTGGTAGTTCGACGCGAGCACCTGCGACTGCGAGGCGAAGTCGCGCTGGCGGCGCGTGACCGCGTAGCTGATCACGCCGAACAGCAGGCCGAACGCCGCGCCGATGAGCATGGCGACGATGAGGAACTGCAGCCCGCCGCCGGTGAGCAGGAAGAACAGGCCGACGAACAGGCCGAACCAGAGGCCGCTCGCGGCACCGGCGAGCGCGGCGCGCGGGTAGCTCAGGCGCCCGGTCACGCGCTCGACGGTCTTGAGGTCGTTGCCGAGGATGCTCAGGGCGTCGATCGGGAACTCCTCGTGCTGCGCGAGCCGCTCCACGACCGCCTGCGCCTCGGGGTAGGTGTCGTAGGTGCCGAGCACATCGCCGCGGGGGACGCTGGGCTGGGCGGCTCGGCGGGGGCCGAAGAGTCCGGGATTCGTCATGCGCCGATTCTGGCAGGAACGCCCGCGCCGCCGCCTGGGAATCCCCGCGCGCGGCGCCGTCGGCGGGCCGGGATGGACACCGCGCGCGAGTAGGGTTTCCGTGTGAGCGCCGCCCGAGTCTTCGTCGCCCGGCTCGCCGGGCGGAGCGTCTTCGACGACGCCGGCGACAAGGTCGGCAAGGTCCGCGACGTGCTCGTGGTCTACCGCACCGACGACCCGCCCACCGTGACCGGGATCATCGTCGAGGTGCCCGGCAAGCGCCGGGTGTTCATGGCCATCAACCAGGTCACCAGCATCGGCTCCGGGCAGATCATCGCGTCCGGCCTCATCGACCTGCGCCGCTTCGAGCAGCGCGGCGGCGAGGTCCGCGTGATCGCGGAGCTGCTCGACCGCAAGGTGGTGCTGCGCGACCGCTCCGGCGAGGCGGCCATCGAGGACGTCGCCATCGAGGAGACCGGCCCCGGCGAGTGGAGCGTCAGCGAGCTCTTCCTCCGCCGTCCCCGCACCGCGGGGGCGCCGTTCGGGCGCGGCAAGACCATGTTCGCGCGCTGGGACCAGGTGCGCGAGAAGACGACGCCGGGCGAGTCGCAGTCGGCCGAGCAGCTCATCGCGACCTACTCCGAGCTGCTGCCCGCCGACCTCGCCTCCACGCTGCTCGACCTGCCGGAGGAGCGCCGCCGCGAGGTCGCCGAGGAGCTGCCGGACGAGCGGCTCGCGGACGCCCTCGAGGAGATGCCCGAGCACCAGCAGGTGGAGCTCATCAGCCACCTCGCCGACGAGCGCGCCGCCGACGTGCTCGACCGGATGCAGCCGGACGACGCCGCCGACCTCATCGGCCAGCTCTCCGACGAGAAGGGCCAGGCGCTGCTCGAGCTCATGCAGCCCGAGGAGGCGGAGGACGTCCGCTTCCTGCTCGCCTACGACACCGACACGGCCGGCGGCCTCATGACCACCGAGCCGATCATCGTGTCGGCCGACGCGACCGTCGCGGAGGGCCTCGCCCTCATCCGCCGGCACGAGCTCGCCCCGGCGCTCGGCGCCGCCATCTGCGTCACGCTGCCGCCGTACGAGTCGCCGACGGGCCGGTTCCTCGGCGTGGTGCACTTCCAGCGGATGCTCCGCTACCCGCCGATGGAGCGCCTCGGCACCCTGCTCGACCCGGGGCTGGAGCCGGTGCGCCCGGAGACCAGCGCCGCCGAGGTGTCGCGAATCCTCGCCTCCTACAACATCGTCTCCCTGCCCGTGGTGGACGAGAAGCACCGGCTCGTCGGGGTGGTGACCATCGACGACGTCCTCGACTACCTGCTGCCCGACGACTGGCGAAGTACCTCGGGCGACGAACAGCCCCCGCCCGTGACGACCAGCACGGGCATGATCCCGATCCGAGGACGGAGGACCGCCGATGGCCCGCGTCGACGCTGACCGCGACCGCCGGCTCGAGGAGCCGCGCGGCTCGCGCCGCGGACTCTCCGCCGTGCTCCGCCGCGGGGGCGGCAACGACCGCTTCGGCCGGTTCTCCGAGTCGTTCGCCCGGGCGATGGGCACGAGCTTCTTCCTGATCGGCATGACGGTCTTCGTCGTGCTCTGGCTGATCTGGAACTCGGCGGCGCCCGAGAGCCTCCGCTTCGACCCCTCGGTGACGAACTTCACGCTGCTCACGCTGATCCTGTCGCTGCAGGCCTCGTACGCCGCTCCCCTGATCCTGCTCGCGCAGAACCGGCAGGACGACCGCGACCGCGTGCAGATCGAGCAGGACCGTCAGCGCGCGGAGCGCAACCTCGCCGACACCGAGTACCTCGCCCGCGAGATCGTGGCGCTGCGGCTCGCGATGCAGGACGTCGCGACGAAGGACTTCATCCGCGACGAGCTGCGCTCCATGCTCGAGGAGCTCGACAAGGAGCGCGAGGGCGGGTCGGACAGGGCCCGATCGCGTGACTGACGACCTCGACGCCCGCCTGCGCGCGGCGGTCGGGGCGGTGCTCGATCCGGAGATCCGGCGGCCGCTCGCCGACCTCGACATGATCGCGGGCGCCCGTGTCGTCGACGGCGCCGCCGAGATCGATCTGCGCCTGACGATCGTCGGATGCCCCGCCGCCGACCGGATCGAGCGGGATGTGCGCGCCGCCGCCGCGGCCGTGCCGGGTGTCGACGAGGTGCGGCTCGAGCTCGGCGTCATGACGCCCGCGGAGCGCGAGGCCCTCGTCACGCGGCTGCGCGGTGTGCGGACGATGCCGTTCGGCCCCGGCACCCTGACCCGGGTGATCGCCGTGACGAGCGGCAAGGGCGGCGTCGGCAAGTCGAGCGTCACCGCGAACCTCGCCGTCGCGCTGTCCGCCCGCGGGCTGCGGGTCGGGCTCGTCGACGCGGACGTCTTCGGCTACTCGATCCCCGGCATCCTCGGCATCCCCGGCGCGAAGCCGACGCAGGTCGGCGGCATGATCCTGCCCCCGGTCGTGGACGTGCCGGGCGGCTCCGGCATCCGCGTCATCTCGATCGGCATGTTCCTCGACGACTCGCGCAGCGGCCGCGCGGTGTCGTGGCGCGGGCCGCTGCTGCACCGCACGATGCAGCAGTTCCTGACGGACGTCTACTACGGCGACCTCGACGTGCTGCTGCTCGACCTGCCGCCGGGCACCGGCGACGTGGCGATCTCGCTCGGCCAGCTGCTGCCGAACGCGGAGGTGCTCGTCGTGACGACGCCGCAGCTCGCCGCCGCCGACGTCGCCGAGCGCAGCGGCCTGGCCGCTCGACAGCTCGGGCAGACCGTGCTCGGCGTGGTCGAGAACATGACCGGCGAGCTGTTCGGCTCGGGCGGCGGCGACGAGGTCGCGCGGCGGCTCGAGGTCGACGTGCTCGCGCGCATCCCGCTCAGCGTGCCGCTGCGCGAGGGCGGCGACGCGGGCGCGCCGGTCGTCGCCGCGGCGCCCGCGGATCCGGCCGCCGCGGCCATCGCGGCCC